>CAXBDS010000385.1:0-1654 GCA_963974355.1 uncultured Opitutaceae bacterium | reverse complement strand
ACTTGCCGCGCAGACTCGGCAAGTGGCAGGCCGCGCACAGGGAGTTGAAGGTTTCCTTGCCAGCCGCGATGAGCACGGGATTGCCACTCATCTGCCACAAATGTTCGTCGTCGATCACCATATTCGACGACATCTTTTGCGCATCGATCCGCGCCAACTCCGCCACCACCCGCTCACCGTCGCTGGGCGCGAGATTCGAGTGCGCGAAGTAGAACCAGTAGCAAATCGCGAAGGCGATGCTCCCGTAGAACGTCAGCAACCACCAATTGGGCAGGCGCTTGTTATACTCCTCGATGCCGTCGAAGACGTGCTTGCGCACCTCATCTTCCGACGCCGGCTTGGGACCGTGGGTGGGATCACTCATGGTCGGAAACGCTGGTCTTGGTTTCGTCCTCAAACGGCAACGCCGCGAAGCGGTCCTGTAACACGGGACGCATGCGCAGGGCCTTCAGAAAGAAGGAAAAATAAACCGAAAGCGCGGTGGCGAAGGCGACGACCGTGAAAATCACGGTCCAGTCCTCGATCAGAATACGGCGAAACATGGCAGCGGTGGGTTAAGGGTGATGACGATAAACGGAACGGGTCAGTTCGACTTCGTGATTTGCTTCGGCGTGACGGCCTCGAAGTTTCCGAGCTGTTGGATGTAGGCGATCAGCGCGACGATCTCCTTTTCGGGGGCGACATAGATTCCGGCGGTCTTCAAGTCCGCGGCGATCTCCTTGGCCTGGACGCTTACCTGCGCCTGAATCGTCGCGGGTGATGCATCCGGGTAAGGAACTCCCAGCATACGTTGCACGCGCAACTTCGACGGCAAGGCCCCCACGTCGGCATCGTGTTCAAACAGCCAGGGATAAGCTGGCATGTTGGACCCGGCTGAGATCTGCCGCGGATCTTCAAAGTGGCGATAGTGCCAGGAATTCGGATACTTTTTGCCCGCGTGTGCCAGGTCCGGCCCGATACGCCGCGAGCCCCATTGATACGGGCGGTCGTAGATCGACTCACCGAGCCGCGAGTAATCGGCCGCCACCCCGGCCCGGCCGTAGCGCAGGACGTCGGGCACCAGGGTCCGGATCATCTGGGAGTGACAGTTGTAACAGCCTTCGCGCACGTAGATGTCACGTCCCGTGAGCTCCAACGGCGTGTAGGGAATCTGCAGGCGGTCCTCCACGTTGGCCGCCTGATGGGCGACCATGCCGGGAATAATCTGCACCAGACCGCCAATCGCCACCGCCACAAACGTGAGCACGGTGAACGGCGCGGCGCTCACGAGCAGACGCTCATACCACAGCGCCCAGCGATGCTTGCGCGCCTCGAAGTGAGCCCAGGCGAGGATCACGCACAAGGCCGTGCCGAAGAGTCCTAAAATCTGCAGCACCGAGCCACCGAAGATCCACGCAAAGGCAAACACCGTGCCGAGCACCGAGAACAACACCGGCGGATTGATGAAGGTGCCGAGCGCACCGAGCGGAGCCTCCTCGGGCGCTTCGTCCGCCTCGGAGGCGAAAACCTCGACCACGCCGTTCACCGCCTGCGAACCGCGGATCGTGCGGAACAGGTTGTAGGCCATGATCAGCCAGCCCGCGAGGAAGAGTCCGCCGCCGAAGACGCGCATCAGCATGAGCGGCCGGATCGTGTTCAACGTGTCCAAGAAGTT
>CAXBDS010000384.1:0-1668 GCA_963974355.1 uncultured Opitutaceae bacterium | reverse complement strand
GCTGGTATTTCAGGCAAAGCTCGTCCCAGAGGAGACGGCCGGATTTCATGCGATGGTCCCAGGGGACGTGGTGGAACCAAAGCAGCAGGTTTTCCGGGCAGGTGGCGAGATCGCCCCAGCGGGCGGCGAGCTCGGGGGCGTATTGTTCGAGGGCGTTGGAACCGGTGGCGGTGCGGTCGGCGCCGAGGCCGAGTTGGTCGGCGCGGTGATAGTAAACGGAGGTCCAGTCAGCGCGGCCGGCTTCGTCAACCCACGGGCCGGGGCCGAAGTGGTGGCCCTCGGCCATGATGTGGTGCAGGCCCAGCGGCATCGAGTAGTTGACGACGGTCTCGCGGGAGCCGAGCAGGATTTCCCCCAGTGTATCCACGATCTGGGTATCGTTGGAGAAGGTCTGGCGGATCCACTCCTCGGCGATGGCGGCGCTCGAGAGACCGGGGTCCCAGGCGAGGCGACCCCAGGCATACCAGTTGGCCTGGGCGAGGGGGTGGCCGGTCCAGTTGCGGGCGCCGCCGATGTTGGACACGCCGGCGATGACGCTCAGGCCGTGGCCGTCGAGGGAGCCGTCGACGACCTGCGCGATCGTGGAACCGGCTTGCGGGCGATAGGTATCGGCGGTGAGGACCTCCTTCCAGAGCGGGGCGAGGAAGGCGAGTTCCGTGGCGCCGCCGAAGTATTCCTGGGTAATCTGAAACTCGACGGCGAGGGGCGTCTGCGGCATGGCGCCGAAGAGGGGTGAGAACGGCTCGCGCGGCATGAAGTCGAGCGGGCCGTTTTTGATTTGGATGACGACGTTGTCGCGGAATTTTCCGTCGAGCGGCTGGAACTCGTTGAACGCCTGTTTGACGCGATCGGTGGTGTTGTCGGGGCTGTAGACGAAGGCGCGCCACAGCACGATGCCCCCGTGCGGGCCCACGGCATCGGCGAGCATGTTGGCGCCTTCGGCGTGGTTGCGCCCGTAGTCCTGCGGGCCGGGCTGGCCCTCGGAGTTGGCCTTGACCAGGAAACCGCCGAAATCGGGGATGGCTCGGTAGATTTCGTCGGCCTTGGCGCGCCACCAGGCGGCGACAGCCGGATCGAGCGGGTCGGCGGTGGGCAGGCCACCGAGTTCGATGGGCGCACTGAAGCGGGCTGTAAGGTAAACGCGGATACCGTAGGGGCGGAACTCGTCGGCGAGGGCGGCGACCTTGGTGAGGTAGTCGGCGCTGAGGATGAGGGCGTTGGCGTTGACGTTGGTGAGGGAGGCGCCGTTGATGCCGATCGAGGCGCAGGCGCGGGCGTAGTCGCGGTAGCGCGGGCTGCGGATATCGGGCAAGTCATACCACTGCCAGATGGAGAAACCGGCGTAGCCGCGTTCGACGAAGCCGTTGAGGTCGTCCCAGTGGTTGATGATGCGGCGGTCCACGCGCGGGGCGGTGGCCACGTCGAGACCGGCGAGGGGCTTTGTTTGCTGCAGGTGGCGGAGGAGCGCGAAGGCGCCGTAGAGGGCGCCGGTGTCGGAGTGGGCGGTGATGGTGACGCCATCGGCGGCCGCGCGCAGGGCATAGCTGTCGGCCGTGGCGGTGGGAGGCGAGGCGGCCCGGGTGAGCGTGATGGTGAGATCGCGGCCGAGCAGTCCGGCGAGGCCGGTGGCGAGTTCGGCGCGGGCGGCTTCGATGGTGGGGGAGTCCT
>CAXBDS010000383.1:0-1676 GCA_963974355.1 uncultured Opitutaceae bacterium | reverse complement strand
CCGACGAAAAATCTGGGGGCGTTGGGCGATGGGGGCGGCGTGTTCACCACCGACGAAGGGATCGCCAATGACGTGCGTAGTCGCCGTCAATACGGCTGGAAGGAACGCTACAAAGCGGAAGGCCCGGGGCGAAACAGTCGCTTGGACGAACTGCAGGCGGCCATCCTCCGCGCGCGGTTGCCATTCTTGGAAGCGGAGAACGAGCGGCGGCGGGAGTGGGCCTCGCTTTACCGTCAGGCATTGACCGGAAGCGAGTGGACCCTGCCTACCGAATCGCTCGGCACCACGAGTGTTTATCATCAGTTTACCGTGCGCTCATCTCGCCGCGACGCGTGGGCGGACGCATTGCGCAAGCGCGAGATTTTTCCGGGGGTTCTGTATCCGGTGCCGGTTCACCAGCAACCGGCACATGCGGTCACTGGATTGACGCTGCCCGTGACGGAACGTGCCTGTGCCGAAGTGCTTTGTTTGCCGGTGCATCCGCAATTGGCCCGGGCGGATGTGGAGCGGGTGATCGACGCTTTGCGCGCGGGTTTGTAGCCATGCAATCGCGTCCGACCCTGAGCTTCATCATTCCGCTCTATTACAGTGCCGAGACGATCGGGGCGGTGATCCGGGCGATTGATGCCTTGAGCGTGCCGGGTGGTCACGAGTTGGTGTTGGTCAACGATGGCAGCACCGACGAAACGGCGTCGGTCTGCGCGGCGGCGATGGCGGGTTGTCGCGTGCCGGTCATCTACGTCGAGCACGCCCGAAATTTCGGCGAACACAACGCGGTGCTGACGGGTTACCGCCACGCGAACGGCGACTATTTGGTGAATTTGGACGACGACGGCCAACATCCACCGGAGGAGGCGGTGCGCCTGTTCGAGACCGCCCGGGCGAAGGGTTGGGACGTGGCGTTTGGCCACTATCAAACGAAGCGACACGCGGGTTGGCGCAACGCGGGGAGTTGGTTCACGAACAAGATCACCGATTGGCTGCTCGATAAGCCGGCCGGGTTTTATCTCTCCAGTTTTCGATGTGTGAGTCGGCTGGTGGCGTTGGAGGTGGCGCGCCATGAGGGCCCGTTTCCTTACATCGACGGACTTTTGCTCCAGGTCACGCAACGCATCGGCTCACTGCCGGTGCGCCACGAAGCGCGGGTAGCCGGCAGCAGCGGCTATAACTTCAGGCGGCTCATCAGGCTTTGGATCAGCACGGTGGTGAACTTTTCCGTGATGCCGTTGCGATTGGCGACGTTGCTCGGGCTCGTGTTTGCGGCCGCCGGATTTTTGCTGATCGGCGGCGTCGGCTTTTTGTGGCTGACGAATCGTGGTCCCGACTTCGGCTGGGGCTCTTTGATGGCCGGGCTGTTGCTGTTCTCCGGGGTGCAACTCGCGGTGATGGGCATCATCGGCGAATACGTCGGGCGGATGTTTTTGACGGTGAATGGTCGGCCGCAGGCGGTCGTGCGTGCGGTGACTCGCCACGCGCCGGAGGGCGTCAACTAGACGGCCTCGTTGGGCAACAGCCGTCGCCAACGCGTGAGTTCGGCGTCGATGGCTTCCTGCATGCCGGCGAGAGCGGTCGGCGGTGGAGAGGGGCGAAGGTGCAACGCGTAGGCCAGCAATCCCGCCGTCGTGAACGACCGTTCGGGTTCGCGGGTAGCGGTCCACTCGCGTCGCAGGTAGTCC
>CAXBDS010000382.1:0-1700 GCA_963974355.1 uncultured Opitutaceae bacterium | reverse complement strand
CGAGCGGCGTGAACGCCTTGGCGGCGCTCGCGCTGTCGCGAAAAGGCGTGGGGTCGGCTGTCAGGCGAGCGAGAATCCGCACAACGTTGCCGTCGACGCAGGCGGCCGGCACGCCCAGCGCGATGCTGGTGATGGCGGCGGACGTGTAGGGACCGATGCCGGGCAAGGCCTGCCAGGCTTCGCGGCTGCGCGGCACATCGGGCAATGTGACGACGGCCTGGGCGAGGCGGTGAAGATTGCGGGCGCGACTGTAGTAGCCGAGTCCCTCCCAGCGTTTCAGGACGGCGGCCTCCGAGGCGGCGGCGAGGGCCGCGAAGTCGGGGAATGCCTCCAGCCAGCGGGCAAAGAAGGGCAGCACGGTTTTCACCTGGGTCTGCTGCAACATGAACTCGCTGACCACGGTTTTGTAGAGCGATGCGTCCCGCCGCCAGGGCAGGTCGCGTTGCTCGATCCGATACCACGCAAGCAAATCACGGCGAAAGGCGGGCAGAGCGGAAAGCAGGGGCGAACTCACGGGAGGATCAGCAGGGGTGAAAAAGGAGGATTCGTCACCACAGATTCTTTTTGAGCTTTTGCGGGGATTGGTGGCCAATCGCTTATGCCCAAGAAAACCGCCGCTGCGGACGACGACGCGCCCAAGAAGCTTTCGACCTATACGGTGAAGCTGGATGACGCCGCCATGGCCAAGCTGGAGGCGGTCTGTCGCGGGCGCGGCTGGGAGCCGAAGGAGGTCGCCTACACCCGTTTCGCGTTCAAGGGAGCCAACGTCAATGTGAGCGCTTATACGAGCGGCAAGGTCGTCATTGCGGGTAAAGGCACGGAGGATTTTGTCACCATGACTCTCGAACCCGAAGTCACCGGCGAGGCCCGGCTCGGCTACGACGAGGTGCGCAACCCCGAGTGGTTCGAATCCCACGCCGGGCTCGACGAAAGCGGGAAGGGCGACTTTTTCGGCCCGGTGGTGGCTGCCACGGTCATCGCCGACAAATCGGCCATTGCCGCGTGGCGTGAAGCCGGTGTGCAGGACTCGAAGAAGATCGCCGACCCGCAAATCCTGCGCCTCGACCGCATCATCCGCGAGACGCCCGGCGCCGTGCACCGCACCGTCTATTTTGGCATGCCGAAATACAACGAGGTCATGTCTCGTCCCCGGGCCAATCTGAACACCTTGCTCGCCTGGCAACACGCCGTGGCGTTGCAGGATTGCCTGCAGCGCAAATCCACGCCGTGGGGATTGCTCGACCAATTCAGCAAACAGCCGCTGGTCCAAAAGGAGTTGCAACGAAAAGGCCTCGGCGACTTCGACCTGCGCATGCGCACGAAGGCGGAAGAGGACCCGGTCGTGGCTGCCGCCTCGATTGTGGCGCGCGCGGAATACGTGCGCATCATGCACAAGTTATCCGAGCAATTCGGCGGCACGCTCCTGAAGGGCGCGAGCGCGGCCGTGAAGGATCAGGGGCGCGAGATCATCGAGCGCTTTGGCGCGAAGGCCTTGGGCAACTTTGCCAAGCTGCATTTCCGCACCGCCTACGAAGTCGTGCGCGATGCGGGCAAACTGGATGAACTTCCCTTGCCGGAACCGAAGGAGCGCTTCGGCTTTGGCGCCCGCGGCTAATCGGATGGCGCCCCGACGGCAGTTACGCGGCTTCGACCTGAAGCACATCGACGGTGTCCAGGCCTTGATTGGCGTGGATGAGGCG
>CAXBDS010000381.1:0-1724 GCA_963974355.1 uncultured Opitutaceae bacterium | reverse complement strand
TTTTCTGCACGAAATGATCGCCCACTTTTCGCTGCAGAAGCGGGTGACCGTGCAACGCGGCAAAGCCCACATGCTCCCGCCGAGCCGCGCCGACGTCGTCACCAGTCGTGCCGTGGCGGCACTCGATAAACTCGTCGCGTGGAGCCTGCCGCACGCCCGGATCGGCGGGCGCCTGCTCGCCATGAAAGGCGAACGCGCCACCGCAGAACTCGCCGGCGCCCAGACCGCGTTGGCGGTATTCGGCGCACAGCGTGAGGCCCAGGTCGTGAGTTGCGGGGCCGCATGGCTCCAGCCACCGGTCCAGGTCGTATCGGCTCCGCGCCGCCGCTAGGCAACGCCCCACCGTGCCGCCGGCGGCCACAACGCGGCGCGGACGACGGTGAGCGGAAAGCCTCTCGAGGTTCGGCTGTAAATGACGTTAGGAGCAGAGAGGTCGAGGGTGGCCTTTTCCGAAGCAGAGATCGTTCGCGTGGCCCAGAAGCTATCGAGCGCACCGCGTCTTTTGGTGGAATTGGGCGAGTTGATGAACGACCCAAATACTGACGCCAAAGATGTGGTGAGTCTGCTGAAGCAAGATCCCGCGTTGATCGCTCAAATCCTGCGCATGGCCAACAGCGCGGCCTACGCTGCCGCCGATCGGGGATACGCCATCCCGGGCGAGGAAGCGTTACTGGAACCCCACGCCGACTAATTTGACCGCCGCGGGATTGGACGCCAACACCTTCAATCAAGGGTGCGAGCGGGCACAGCGAAAGTTCGAAAAACTGCGCCTCGCCATCACCTGAACGGCCAAATTCGAGCCCCTCTCGGCATCACTTCCCACCGCCATTGGACGGGTTGATTCAGTGGCGTCTTGCGCCGCACCCGAGCGGTGTGCCACCGTGCGAGCTACCCTTTTCCGGAACGCATGAAAATATCCCACATTGCCAACCTCTGGTCGCTCGTCGGCCACCCCTCGCCCGCGCGCGAATGGTCCCTCGAACGCAAAATCAAGGCCGTGGCCGCCGCCGGCTTTGACGGCATCACGACCCGCCTCACGCCGGATCATCGGCGCTTCGCCGAAAAACACGGCCTCCGCGATTTGCTCGGTTTCATTTCAACCGGCAGCCCAGCCGAGTTCGCCGAGCTCATCCAAGAGCAAAAGGACGCCGGCGCCGTGCACATCAACGTGCAGTTCTACGATCACGACACGCCCCCGGCCATTGCCGCGCGTCAATGGATCAAGTTCGAACGCATCGCCGAGAAAATCGGCGGCGTAATCGTGTCGCTCGAGGTTCACCGCGACACCTGCACGGAGACGCCGGAGAAAACCTACGAGATCGCCGAGCGTTACCACCGCGCGACCGGACGTCTCTGCAAATTCAACTTCGACTTCTCCCACCTCGCTTCGGTCAAGCACCTCGGCCCCGGTAACTACATCGAGCGCCTGCTCGATCACCCGGAGTTGTTTCAATATTCCGAACAGTGCCACTTCCGCCCGTTCAACGGCCACCACTGCCAAGTCCCCGTCACCTACCGCGGTGGGCTCACCCCCGAAGCCACGTCATATCTCGTCTTCGTTGAAGCGGCTATGCGACTCTGGCAAGCGGCCCCGATCAACGCCGATCGCACGCTCTACGCCTGCCCGGAAATGGGGCCGTATTGGGAAGGAGGCGCCGGCTATAACATTACCGGCCTACCACCCGCCTGGCCCGACGCCGCCGTGTTACGAGGCGAGCTGCAAA
>CAXBDS010000380.1:0-1731 GCA_963974355.1 uncultured Opitutaceae bacterium | reverse complement strand
TTTTTATCGGGGCTTGGCCAACACCGCCCGTCTTTACGACGTCCCGATCGTCGGCGGCGACATTGCCCACCACGCCGGTGGCCTCGTCGCGACCCTCACCCTCATCGGCGAGGTCACGCACCGCCGCGCCGTCTCGCGCTCCGGTGCACGGGAAGGCGACTGGATCTACGTGACCGGTCGACTCGGCGGCAGCCGGCTCGGCTACCATTGGAAATTCAAACCGCGTCTCGCGGAAGGCGCGTGGCTCGCGGAACGCCCCGAGGTGCGGGCCATGCTCGACGTCAGCGACGGCATGGCCAAGGACGTGCTGTCGATCACCCCGGCCGGTTGTCGCGCCGAGCTGGAGGAGGCCCGTATACCGATCAGCCGGTCCGCGCAGACACTGGCTCGCCAGACGGGCCAGACGCCCTTGTCTCACGCGCTCACGGATGGCGAAGACTACGAATTATTGTTTGCCGTCAACTCCGCCATCGACCGGAGCGCGTTCGAACAAGCGTGGCGCAACGCCTTCCGGATTCGCCTCACCTGCGTTGGGCGATTCACCAAATCCTCGCGGAGCCGCACGCCCGGCACCGTCGACCTGCGCTCCGTCCATGGCTTCGAACATCTGCGCTGAGCTCCACCGCGGTGTCTCGACGTCCTCCGCCGAGGAGACGCGCCTGCTCGCCCGGCGACTCGCGGCGGCTCTTCCGGACGACACCGTGCTCGCTTTGCACGGTGACATGGGCGTGGGCAAAACAACCTTTGTCCAAGGCCTCGCCGAAGGACTCGGTATCAACGAAACGGTGACGAGTCCGACCTTCAACATCTTCACACTCCACGTCGGGGTGGCTCGTCGGTTGCTTCACCTTGACGCCTACCGGCTGGAATCCGAAAACGCGGTCGACGGCCTGATGCTGGAAGATTTTTTGGTGAGTCCGTGGATCCTTGCCGTCGAATGGCCGGAAAGAATCGCCTCTTGGATCCCAAGTGACTCCTGGCATCTCCAGCTAGGTATCACTCCCGACGAAAAACACACGGTCCGCTTGGCGCCGACTCCGGCAGGGTAGCCGGGGGCGAACAAGCATGCCCGCGCCGTCATGGCGTCGTCAGTCGCCTGACAATTCGGACACCACGTAAGTCCCCGCGAACGTTGCGATCACAACGCCTTCCGAGGTCACCCGTGCCCGCAGAGTCAGCCGGGCTTTCCGATAACGTTGCAACGTTTCGAGCAAACGCGGAAACGCTTCACCCGACGGCCCTTCGCATCGCGCCTCCATCGCCCCTCGGGCGGGCGCAAGATATTGAATGTCATTACGCTGAATGACGATTCGCACCGGCTGCGGGAGATGCTTGCGCAAAGCGACATGCAGCCACGTCCATCCGGCCGTAATGCCGAGCGCGGAAATACTGCCGCCAAACCCCGTCTCCCGATGGTTGATGTTAGGCGCGAGCGGCGCGCTCAGGGTAACGCCAACATCGTCGCACGCCAGCACGCCCACCTGCATCGCCGCCGTCAGCGGAATATGCTCATGCAGGTAGGACTGAACCTCCGCGCAGGACATCACCATTCGCGGCCCTTTTTGGACGATAAGACGAACGCTTAGTCCGTCTTCGGTTTCTCGGGGGACCCTTCGGTCACTTCTGGCGAAGCCGGAGCGGGCTCGGTCGGAGCAGCGGGAGCAGGCGCTTCAGCCGTTGTTTCGACCGGTTCGACCGGAGCCTCCGTCGTCAGCCCGGCGCTGGATTCGG
>CAXBDS010000379.1:0-1747 GCA_963974355.1 uncultured Opitutaceae bacterium | reverse complement strand
CGGGTGGCGATGGGAAAGAGCCACGTCGTGAACTGGGCGTCACCGCGGAAAGTCGCCAACTCGCGCCAGATCGTGAGCCACACGTCTTGGCACACGTCGCGTGCATCGTGTTCGTTGCGCACGATCGCCTGCACCCGGCGAAACACGACGGCGTAGTGCGCCTGCATCAGCTCGCCAAACGCAGTTTCGTCACCGGCCTGCGCTCGCGCCACGAGCGTAGCGGTCGGCTCGTCGGATGGGGCGGGCGATGCGACGGGGCGGGTCATGACGGCGGAGCGCGAAAGCGCTCACAGTGGGAACGTGACGCGTGGCGGGAGTTCCCGGCCATCACCGAATGAACGTGGACTTTACCCGTTTCGAGATAAGGAAATACGGTATCCATACGACCGCGCCGACGATGCCTCGGCCGAGGTCGGCAGTGTCTTCGGCGTCGAGTGCGATCCCGGCCCACTGCTCTGCTATCAGCACGTCGAGGGCGGTGAACACGAGGGGAAAGAGGATGCCGGCGATGACCCAGCGCGGAGCGTTTTGCCGTTTCGTGAAAAACAAGCGGACCGTGATCAGGCGGATCCAGACGAGGGCGGTATGGCCGGCAACCTCGAAGACGAGCAGTTGTTGCGTGGCGAGGCCGTGGGGCGAATTGCGCCCCAACGCATCCCAGATGGCGCCATCGAAGTAGGTTGCCCCTTGGGTGACGAGCGTGGCCAGCGGGATGAACGGCCCGATAACCAGGCTGATCGCCGGTAACACCAGCCAACCGCCCAGTGGTGGCGTGGCCTGGGCGGGCAAAGGCGGTGGGGAAGCGAGTCCGGCAAACGGGGACGGGGGCGACCAGAGTTGGCGCAGGAAGAAAAGGCCGGCCGCAGAGACGATCACCGCCGTCCAGAACGTGGCTTGATTCAGTCGAAAGCCCTCGGCCGTGGCGACAGCACTGTCGGCGGGATCCGTATGGGTGAGTTCATAGCCGAGCCGGTCGTTGATGCGGGCGAGTTCCGCCGTGTGTGCGGCCACGTCCTCGGTTTCGACGAACGCGGCGAGCGAGCGGTAGCGGTATTCGAGGTGCAGGGTGCGTTGGTCGATGCGCCCGAGCGAGTGGAAGCTGAAGTGCGGCGTGGTCACCTCCCGATCAAAGGGCGTGACGGGCCATGCCTCCGGGAGTTCGACGGTGAGGACCACGCTGGTGTCGACCGGATGGGAAAGCCGGAGCGGGGTGCGGCGAACGGGGGATGCGGGCTTCGTCACCAAGTTTCCGATACTCAGCGGATAGAGTTCCGCGCGGACGCCACCGTCGGTTTCGTCGGCCGCCCAGAAGTGGGCGTTCTCGTAGGACTCGACCGTTGCGACGATGTTGTTGATCGGATCGTTGGTCCACGTGACGGGAGCGGTGGCCGTGACATCAGGATGTTGGCGGGCAACGTAGTTGAGGTAGTCGCGTTGAATTTCCTCGGCCGTGCGGGCGTTCAGCCATGCCCGCATCCCCTGGGCACTTTGCCCGTAGTAGGTCGTGGTGATTTGCAAGCCGGCCGGAGCGTCGAGGGCGGGACTCTGGTAAACCCAGTTTTCCACGATGCGCGGCAGGGCCGCCGGCGGCACCTTCATCTTGCGGGGGAAGAATTCGCCGGGAAGCACGAGGAGCGCGTAACCGAGGTCGCTGGACGAGTGTTGGGCGAGGTTGCCGTCTTGGTCGGTGGCCGTGCCATCGAGCCAGTAGTCACGGCCGTCGGGCAGACGGACCCAGGTGATGACG
>CAXBDS010000378.1:0-1747 GCA_963974355.1 uncultured Opitutaceae bacterium | reverse complement strand
GGGGTGCCGTCGCGTTTTTGGAAAGTGATGGTGCCGGCGAGCAGGGGTTGCAGGGCGGGGGTGGGGTCGCCGGGGCGGGGCGTGTAAACCGGGCGTGCGGGGCGTTTGCCGTAGGCTTGCATGGCCATGAAACAGTTGCGGTTGAAGTCGGCGTAGGGAACCCAGACGAAGCCCTTGTCGCCCCAACGTTCACTCCAGCTGTTCATGATGCGGAAAGCGCCGCCGAACTTTTGGTCATCGTAGCCGACGACGACCATGGCGTGCTTGCCGTGCTGGCCGGTGGCGCCGGCGTCGGACTCGAGTTGGCGCCAAAGGACGCCGGCTTCGTAGAAACTCTGGTGCACGACGAAGCCGATGACGACGGGACTACCTTCGGAGAGTGATTTTTTGACCGCGAGGGTTTTGATCGGGTCGGCTTCGTCGACGTTGCTCGAGAAGAGGATCTGGTAGTCGAGGATGGGAAACTCGGTCGCTTTCAGCACGGCAGTGGTGTCGAAGGTCGCACCGCAGCGGTAGGGGACGTAGCTGGTGGGCGGCACGCCGCTGGTGCGGAGCAGTTCGAGGGCCTGGACCATGCTGGTGCCCGATTTGCAGTCGGTGGCGGCGGGGGCCTTGATCTGTTCGTAGACGAAGCTGGCGGAGAAGGTCTGGCGATCGAGCGAAGCGCGATTGGTGATGTCCTTTTCGATGCCGTAGAGCATGGTCCGCATATGGTAGGCCGTGGCGAAGGCCGTGCAGGTGCCAAAGGGGCCCTGGTCGCCGGGCGTGGGCGTGTATTTCTCGAGACTGGCGGCGGGCGGCAGGTTAGCATAGGTCTCCGCGGTGACGGGCGCCTTGTAGGGGACGGCTCGATACGCGGCCTCGTCGAATTCGAGGCCGGTGCCGTAGATTTCCTCGAAGGAGACGGGGTTTTGGGCGGAGGTGAAGTCGGCGCTGGCAAGGAGCGCGACCAGACAGGCAAGGAGGCGAAACAGGGCGGACATGGGCAAAGTCAGGAGGTGAGAAGATCGCGCCAGCGGCGGCCGGCTATTTTGCCTTCGGGCACGTCGACTTCTTCCTGACCTTCGCCGCCGACCATCTGCAAAAGGTTTTCGGAATAGTAAGAGGGCGCGACCGTGTTTTGCGGGCGGATGAAGGAGAATCGAAGGGCATGGCCGCGAATGTCGATGACCGCGCCGCCGTGAAAGTAATACCACGGGATGCGGCAGGAGCGGACTGCGGTGCGCGGCACATTGAAGAGGACGGCGGGAAAACCGGTGGCGGCGTCGGCGGGCGGGGACTGGCCGTGTTGGGTGAAGAGGTTGACCAGTTTGCCCGTGGGGAAGGTGCCGGCGTTGATGGCGACGTAGCGCAGGGTGGAGCCGTCGAACGAGAGCAGGCCGGGCAAGCTGTCGATGGGGCCGTCGAGTAACCAGGCTTTGCTGTGATAGGGGGTGGAGGTTGCGGACATGAGTCTTGCGAGTTGGCCCTGAGGCGGGGAGGCGACGTGGACTGGTTTTCCACGAAATACACGAAAGGCGGACTGGGTTTATTGGGTTAGGGGACGAGGGTGAGGGGGAAGTCTTGGCCGTAGCCGTAGGTGACGGGGTATTGGGCTTCGCCCTTGGCGGCGGCGGTGAGTGCGGGGACGTTGGCTTCCACGTAGGCTTTGAGTTCGTTGACCGTCACGATGCCGTCGCCGGTGTCGGCGGCGCCGTCCAACGCGTCGAGCAGGACCTTGGTGAACGCGCCGTGGCCGAGCTTTTGG
>CAXBDS010000377.1:0-1784 GCA_963974355.1 uncultured Opitutaceae bacterium | reverse complement strand
CACGAGTCCGCGCAGTTCGGATTCGTTCAACGCGGCGCCAAATCCCGGCATGCCGCCCTCCAGGTAGCCGTCCGCGATGACCTTTGCGATGCTATCATCGTCGCTGCCGTGGGTCCATGTATCGTCGAGCAGGCTCGGACCGGAGGCACCTTCGCCGCCGGCGCCGTGGCAGGCCGCGCAGAATTGGGCGAACAGGTCGCCGACGTTGCGGGCCGGGGCCGCCACGGTGAAAACGGGGGCGAGAAATCCGGTCGCAAGCACCAGCATGGCGGGAGGGGCGAAACGCATGGACTCTGCTTTACGCGGCCGCCGTTGGAGCGCAAGTCCCCCGCACGATTCGATTGCTTCGCTTGCCCTCGACGAGCGCTGAATCTTTCCTGCTCACATGAAGAACATCGCAGTGACCGGAGGCAGCGGGAAAGCGGGGCGGGCGACGATCAAGGCCTTGCAGGCGGCGGGCTATGACGTGCGTAACCTCGACCGTGTGTCGGCGGCAGCGGGCGCACGCCCGGGGTGGTTGGTGGACTTGACCGACTACGGCCAAACGATTGATGCGCTCGCCGGAGTCGACGCCGTGGTGCATCTGGCGGCGATTCCCAACGATCAGATTCATCCGCCGGAGCGCACGTTCCGGGAAAACACGCTGAGCACCTTCAATGTGTTTCAGGCGGCCGTGACCCTGGGGCTGAAACGCGTCGTGTGGGCGTCGAGTGAGACGACCCTGGGTCTGCCGTTTCAGGCGGTGAAGCCGAAACAGGCACCCATCGGCGAGGAGCATTACCCGTATCCTGAAAGCACCTACTCGCTCTCGAAGGTGGTGGGCGAAGCCATGGCGGAGCAGATGGCGCGCTGGAGCGGCATCCCGTTTGTCGGACTGCGCTTCTCCAATGTGATGGAGCCGCACGACTATGCGCGCTTCGAGACGTGGCAAAACGACCCGGCGAAACGGCGTTGGAATTTGTGGGGTTATATCGATGCGCGGGACGCCGGTGACAGCTGCCGGCTCGGGTTGGAGGCTCCGATCACGGGCAGCGAAAACTTCATCATCGCGGCGGCGGATACGTGCATGCGCCTGTCCAACGCCGAGTTGCTGGCGGCGGAGTTTCCCGATTGCGAACTCCGTCCCGGCGTCGGCGATCACGACACCTTGTTGTCCATCGACAAGGCACGGCGAGTGCTCGGCTTTGCCCCCCAATTTTCGTGGCGGGATCCGGCGTCGAGTCACGAGTGAGGGCCGTCGCGGTCCCGGCTCGCGCACGAAAAAGGGGCGTCGTGAATCGACGCCCCGGGCGGAAAATCAGGCCGGCGGATGTCGCCGGATCAGCTTAAAAACCGGCGGCCTTGACGGCGTCGACGAAGGCCTTGGCGTTGGCCGTGATCGCGTCCCAGTTCTTTTCCTTCAGGTCCTTGGCTTTCACCAGCGAGCTGCCGGCGGCGGTCGCCGTGGCGCCGGCCTTGAGGAAGTCGCCCACGTTCTCGGCGTTGACGCCACCGGTCGGCACGAGGTCGATATGGGGCAGTGGGGCCTTCACGGATTTGATGTAGGCAGGCCCGAAGAATTCGGCCGGGAAAACCTTGGCGGCATCGGCGCCACATTCCCAAGCATTGACGATTTCGGTCGGCGTGAAGGCGCCGCTGAAGACCGGCACGCTATAGCGGCGGCAGAGTTTGATCACGTCGGGGCGGAGGGCCGGGGTGACGATGAACTTGGCCCCGGCGAGGATGCCGGCGCGGGCGGTCTCGGCGTCGAGCACCGTGCCGAGGCCGAACAGGAAGTCGGGCAA
>CAXBDS010000376.1:0-1830 GCA_963974355.1 uncultured Opitutaceae bacterium | reverse complement strand
ACGGCGGTGCGCAACGCCCGCGTCGCGATCGCGGGCGGCTCGCGTGAAATCATCACCGACAGTGACGGTGCCTTCGTTTTTGGCGACGTGCCGTCGGGCGATGTGCGGGTCACGGTTTCCTACGTCGGATTCGAGACGCAGACCGCGACGTTGTCCCTTACGCCGGGCGGTCGGGTCGAGCGCGATTTCGACCTCTACCGCGAAGGCATGGCCCGCTCAGACGGCGCCTCGGCGGACGGCACCGTCGTCCTTGACCAGTTCACCATCGTGGCCGACCAGGAAATGAGTGCCCAGGCTGTCGCGCTCAACGAGCGTCTGGCCGCCCCGAACATCAAGCAGGTCGTCGCGTATGATGAATATGGTGACCGTGGCGGTGAAAACATCGGCGAGTTTCTGCGCTACCTCCCCGGTGTCGGCATCAATGACGGCGGCCAGCTCGCCAGCAGTGTCTCGTTGCGCGGCTTCCCGAGCGAAAACACCAATATCCAGCTGGATGGAGCGGACGTCGCGCAGGCCCGGGGAAACTCCCGGACGCAGTCGTTGCTCGATATTCCGATGAACAACGTCGAGCGCGTTGAAGTGAGCAAGTCGGCTTCGCCGGATGCGCCCGCCAGCGGCATGGGCGGCTCGGTCAACCTCATTACGAAGACGGCCTTCTCGGCGAAGAAACCGATCTTCAACTACCGCACCTACTACATCCTCGACAGCAAGGACGGGCTATCGCTCGACGGCGGGCCGCGCGGTTTGTCGGACGAGCTGAGTCCGAAATACAAGCAACCGTCTTTCGACCTCAGTTACATTCTGCCGGTGAACAAAACGTTCGGCATGACTTTCGGCGCCTCGCGCACCTGGCGTTTGAAACCGATGGAGCGTGATGGGGATACCGATACGCAGATCGACTGGAACTACGTGACCGGCACCCAGCGCGCCGCGACCTGGTATAGCTTGGATAACATTTACCAGAGCTGGGGAGCCCAGATGGGCGCCGATTGGAAGATCTCCGATCGCGACACCCTCAGCGCCAATCTGCAGCACCGCTACGCATCGAACAACATCATGCGTGAGAGCGTCTTGGTCAATTTCGGCTCGGGCGCAACGGGTGACGAGACGACGGTCCAGGGGGCGGCCAATGGCGTCGGGAGTGTGCGTTATGCGGCCGGATCCAATCAGGAGACCGGCTCCGACACGACCCACGCCACGCTCAAATATACGCACCGCGATCGTGATTGGCGCATCGATGCGAATGCGGCGTTCTCGACGTCGCAGACGTTTCTCGACGACATCGACAACGGCCACTTCAACTCCGCGGCATCAAATATCGGGAATCTGATCATTCGCGGTGAAGGCCGGGGCGAAGATGACGCGCTCATTCCGGTGCGCTACAGCGCGACCGATCGGGCAGGGACGCCGGTGAACATTTTTGACGGCGGGAATGCGGTGATCGGCAACCCGGTCTCCAACCAAAACCACATCCGCAACAACAAGTTTACCGGTCGGGTCGACTTCACGCGCGACTTTGACGGCAAGGTGCCGTTTTCACTGAAGACCGGACTCTTCGTGGAGCAACTGGATCGCGTGACCAACCACAACCGAACCAACTTCACCTTCGCGCCCAACGGGAGCACGGCGGCCTCGGGTCGGTTGGCCAGCCTCTACCCGGACGTGTTCGACGAGGAGTTTTTGGCGACCGCGCCGACCGTGTTTGGCACCCCGGTGCGTTTCATCAGCATGACGAAGCTTTACGAGCTCTACCAGGACCACCCCGATTGGTTTCCGGTCAACGAAGTGTCGACCTACACCTATCGCGCGCAGAACTCCCGCACGATCAAG
>CAXBDS010000375.1:0-1864 GCA_963974355.1 uncultured Opitutaceae bacterium | reverse complement strand
AGGGTTGGTTTTTCACGGCGATGACGGTGGCCCCACGATTTGGGTTGGCGGCGGTGGTGTTGCTTGTGGTGCGGCCGGGTTTGTTGCGGGGGCTGACGCGCATGGAATGGAAACAGGGCTTCGGGCTGGGCGGGTTCGCCGGGCTCGGCATGCTGTTGCAAAACGACGGGCTGCACTACACGGAGGCGGCGACCTCGGCGTTTTTGACGCAGCTTTGCGCGGTGATGATTCCGTTGTGGTTGGCGTGGCGCACGCGGCGGAACCCGGGCGTGGTGACGTGGCTGGCCGTCGGGTTGGTGTTGGCGGGAGTGGCGGTGCTGGGGCGGCTCGACGTCAATCGGTTGGGCTTGGGGCGCGGGGAGATCGAAACGTTGTTGGGATAGATCTTTTTCACGGGGCAGATTCTTTGGCTGGAGCGTCAGGAATTCGGTCGTAACCGGGTGTTCGCGGTGACGCTGATCATGTTTGTGGTGGAGGCGTGCATCGGCTTCGGGCTGGCCGGGATGAGCGGGGGAAGTTTCGCGGCGGCCGGACTGTTGATGAGTTCGGGGGCGTGGTGGACGATTACGATGGCGCTGATGGTGATCTGCACACTGGGGGCGTTCTTGTTGATGAACTTTTTCCAGCCGCGCATCACATCGACGGAGGCGGGATTGATCTACTGCGCCGAGCCGATCTTTGGCTCGGTGATGGCGTTGTTTATGCCGCTGGGCCTGTCGGCGCTGGCCGGGATCAGCTATGCCAACGAGCGGGCGACACCGACGCTGCTGTTGGGCGGTGGGTTGATCACGTTGGCCAACGTATTGATCCAGTGCCGCCCGCCCGGTCAGCCGACATTGGCGCCGTCGGTGGTCACGGCTGAGACGGCGGACGCGGACTGAAGCGACCGGTGCGCAGGAAGCTCAGCACCTCGCGGATGACGGGCGTGCGAAACTCAATCCACGTGTGCGAATGAGGCAGGACACGATGGTCAGCCATCCCGTTGAGGCGCGTGCTGGCGACGGTGACCTTGCCGTCGCCCGGACCGCCGGTAAGGGCGGCGAGCAGGGGGTTGATGGGCCGATTTCCGGCGATGATGCCGAGCTCCGGTCCCGTCGGCCATACGTCGGGTAGGCTGGCCGGGAAATCGTCGAGGCCGGTGCCGAGGCGCGGGCCGTTGATGCCCATGCTCAAGTGGAACAACCGCCATGATCCGATGCGGTCCACCAGTGGCGTCCCGTGGTTGGGCGGTGCGAGCATGACGACGCGATGCAAGGCGGGCGGCGGAGCCTCGCGGCGAGCCAGCCACCCACGCACGATGAGGCCGCCCATGGAGTGGGTGACGAAGTGCACGCGAGCGGGGGCATCGGCGCCGAGCGCGACCCCGTGGGTTTCCAATTGGCCGGGCAACCACTCGGCGATGAGTGTTTCGAGCGGCACACGCCGCGAGTCGTAGCCGAGGTTGACGACGTGGTAGCCGGCGCGAACGAGCCCCTTTTCCATCCGCCGGAGCGACCAAGGCGCGAGACCGAGGCCGTGCAGGAGCACGACTGTATCCGACGCTGCAATACCGGATGAAAATGAAGTCATGGCCAACAGGAGGAGGCGCGTCCGACGGGTCACGCTGGCAGGATTTTTTCGGTGGGCGCGGCGGGGCGGCGGAGCCGCACCAGGCCGCGGCCCACGACGGCGGCGAGCACGATGACCCCGCCGAGCAGGGCGAGGGGCGTGGGGCGCTCGCCGACGGCGAGCAGCACCCAGACCGGGTTGAGCAAGGGCTCGATCACGGGGATCAGCACGGCCTCGAGCGCGGTGACGTGGCGGATGGCGCGGGCATAGAGCCAGTAGGAGCAGCCGAGCTGCACGACGCCGAGCGCAGCGAGGG
>CAXBDS010000374.1:0-1899 GCA_963974355.1 uncultured Opitutaceae bacterium | reverse complement strand
GGTTTCGATTGGACGCGCTCAAGCAACCACTCCATGCGGTCGGAAACCGTGACGTTTTCTTCGCGGATCTCGCCGACCACCAGTTTCTCGGCGAGACGGCGCAGGACGAGGTTGAAGGCATTCCACAGATCGATGCGGTCGCTGGGTTTGAGCGGGCGGTCGTGCTCGCTGATCGTGAGCTTGGAAACGTGCCGGGCGAGCAGGCCCTGCTGGAAGGCGACCAATTCATCGAGCTTGGTCGCGGCCTCTTTGAATTTCTTGTATTGCAGGAGTTGATGCACGAGTTCCCAGCGAGGGTCCATCGCGTCCTCATCATCGCCGCTGTCCCCGACGGCGGCTTGGCCGCGCGGCAGGAGCAGGCGGCTTTTAATTTCCATCAAGGTCGCCGCCATCACGAAAAACTCGCCGGCGACGTCGAGATCGAGCTGCTGCATGGAACGCAGCACGGCGATGTATTGCTTGGTCACCGACTCGATCGGGATGTCGTAGATGTCGATTTCGTTCTTCCGGATAAGGAAGAGCAACAGATCGAGCGGGCCCTCGAAGGCGGGTAGCTTGATACGATAATCGGCGTCGGGAACCACGGTGTCGGGAGCGTTGGAGACGGGCGGCGGGCGGCAATGCTAATTTGGCGAGGGCGGGATCGGGCTCATTTCAACAGGTCGCGCAGGTCACCGAGGTCGAGCTTGGCGGCCGCCGCATCGCTGGCCTCAAAGACGTCGGCGAGCAGGGCGCGTTTGTTGGCCTGCAGGGCCATGACCTTTTCCTCGACGGTGCCGGCAGCGATGAGTTTGTAACTGGTGACCACGCGATCTTGGCCGATGCGGTGGGCACGGTCGGTGGCCTGGGCCTCGACGGCGGGATTCCACCACGGGTCGAAGTGGACGACGGTATCGGCGGCGGTGAGGTTGAGACCGGTGCCGCCGGCCTTGAGCGAAAGCAGGAAAACCGGCAGGGGGGAGTCGGGCGCTTGGAAGCGGTCGACTTCGGCTTGGCGGGCCTGGGGCGACATGGAGCCGTCCAGGTAGGCGTAAGGGATGCCGGAGGCGTCGAGTTCGGCGCGCAGGAGCGCGAGCAACGACGTGAATTGCGAAAACACGAGCAGGCGGTGGCCTTCGTCCACGCCCTCGTCGAGCAATTCACGGAAGGCCCCGAGCTTGGCGGAGTGATCGGCGGGCGCGCTGGCCGTCACGAGGCGCGGGTCGCAGCAGATTTGGCGCAGGCGCAGCAGCTGGGTGAGCGTGGCGATGCGCAGCGAATTTTCCGAGGCACCGCCGGCGGCGAGATCCATGAGGGCGCGTTCGGCTGATTCCTGCGTCTGTTTATAGAGGGCGGCTTGGGCGGGTTCGAGGTCGCAGTAGATGACCTGCTCGATCTTTTCGGGCAGTTCGGGGGCGACGGTTTTTTTGGTGCGGCGCAGGATATAGCGGGCGGTCTGGGTGCGCAGGCGTTCGTCGTGCCAACTGCGTTCATCACTCTTGAGGCCGGTGGGCAAGGCGGTGAGGTAGCCGGGCATCAGGAAGGCGAAGAGGGAACGCAAATCCTCCAGCGAGTTTTCCAACGGCGTGCCGGTGAGCAGGAAGCGTCCGCGGGCGTCGAGGGCGCGGAGCGCCTGCGCGTTGCGGGTGCGGCGGTTTTTAATGTGCTGGGCTTCGTCGGCGATGACGCAGCGGAAGGTGGTGCCGGCAAACAGCTCTTCGTCGCGCGTCAACGTCCCGTAGGACGTGATGACGAGGTCGTGGGCGCCAAAGGCTTCCGTATCGGCCAGGCGCTGTTCGCCGTGGTGCACAAAGACGCGCAGTTCGGGGGCGAAGCGAGCGGCTTCGCGGCGCCAGTTTTCCACGAGCGAAGCCGGGCAGACGACGAGCGCGACCGTGGGACGATTGGCGCGGCGGATGG
>CAXBDS010000373.1:0-1910 GCA_963974355.1 uncultured Opitutaceae bacterium | reverse complement strand
TTCCTCCGCCAGCGCCGCCCGCCGCTGCTCCACCCCCTCGCGATCCAGCGGAGCCGACGGATCGTTTTCCTCGGCCTCTTTTTTCGCCGCGGCGGTTTTGCTCGACGCCTCGTCGGCAGATTTCTTGCCGCCCGCCAGATCCACCAAGGGGTTGCCCGACGATTGGGCGCGGGCGTCGAGCGCGGTCCCCAGCAGCAGCACAAACCCCAGACAACTCGCGCCGATCAATTTAGCCGAGAATGATTTAGCAGACATATCGTTGGAGGCAGACCAACGATTCGCCCGGCGGAGCCCAACTTTTTTCGCGGGCCGGGATCAGTCGATCCGACCTTCGTCGAAATCGATCAAGTCCACCACACTCACGATCTGCCCGATGCGATCAGCACAGCCCATGTTGGTCAGCGCCTCGGCCAGGAACTCGCGCCCGGCCTCCGTCATGCCTTTTTGCACGAGTTCACGATTCCATTTTCCGGCGCGCACATCAGCCGGCAGCAGGGCCGCCAGTTTCGTTTCCACCTCCGCCTCGGTGATGGATTCACGCACGATGGTTTCCACCGCGGCCGGATCGACGCCGAGGTGCATGCAAAGAAACCGGTCCAGCCCGCGCTTAAAGTTTTTCGCGTAGCTCTTCGGCAGGGCTCCATGCGCCTTCACGTAACGGCATTTCGCGAGAAAGCGCGGCAGGTAAAGCAAGCCGCTCGCGGCGTGCGGCAGGTAGGGCGAAGGCAACTCCGTGAGCACCTCGCCGGTGGAACCGGGAATCGGACGTGAACCCATAAGCCATCAAGCTCTACCGCCCGGTGCTCAGGCCGTCGAGCCTGCCGTCGCCGCCATGCGCTCCGCAAAGCCCAGCTTGAAAAGCCGGTCGGTGTTTTTCCACATAAGCTTTTCGTAGTGGGTATCCGGCAACTCCAGCCCACGCACAAATTTCAGGTAGGTCCGCATGCGACAGATCGGCCAGTCCGTGCCGTAGAGCAGGTAATTCGGATCCCCCGCGTAAAGGATCATGTCCTTCATCTGCTCCACCATGAATTTCTCGAAGCGTTCGGTGAAGTCGCCGAGCACGAACCCCGAGATATCGGTGTGGACGTTCTTGTTTTTGTAAACGACCTCCATCGCGTCGCGAATCCACGGGTTGCCCACGTGACAGATCACCAGCTTCAGGTCCGGGAAATCCACCGCGACGTCGTCCACCGCCAGCGGATGCGCGTAACGCACCTTCGCTTTCGGCGAGTAGGTGTCGCCGGTGTGAATCATGACCGGCACATCGTATTCGAGTGCCAGATCGTAAAGCACCCGGCAACGGGAGTCGTAAGGATAAAACGGCTCGTAACCCGGATAGAGTTTCAGTCCCTTGACCACGCCCGACTCCAGAAAATCACTCAGCTCGCGCAGATCGCGCTCCTTGTAGTTGAGAAAACTGACTCCGGCCACCACGCCCATGTCGGATCGTCCCGCCGTCAGTTCCACGAGTTCGCGCGTCGACGGTCGATGTTCATTGACCGTGTAGGATGTCAGGATGAGCGAGTAGTCGATCTTGCTGAAGGCCATCGACTCTTGCAGCGCCTCAAACCGCTCCTGCAGGGGAACCAATTTGGACTCATCGTAGTTATTGAGGTGAGTATGGACGTCGATGATCATGCCGGCACCCTAAGTTAACGGGAAACAGGCTCAACCCTGGGCTCACTTTCTTCTTCGCTGCCGCGCAACCCGGCCAAAAAGAAAAGCCCGAAGATGCCGAGTCCCGCCATCAGCATCAGGGCCGGACCGTATCCCGCCGCGGCGACCGCGCGGCCTCCCATCCAGGCGGCCCATGCTTCGCAGCCGTTGGTCGCCGCCATAAAGGTGCTGAACTGCGTCGCGCCCAAACGCTCGTCGGTAAGATCCATGAACAGCGCGTAGGATGACGC
>CAXBDS010000372.1:0-1950 GCA_963974355.1 uncultured Opitutaceae bacterium | reverse complement strand
TTGTATCGTTTGTAACAAAGATAATAGGCTGCCTTTCCTCTTCAACACCCTCAACGCCATCTCCAGCCTCGTCGCCACGCAGCCCCAGGCCGCCGAAAGTATGATTTGCGCCCTCAGCGATCTGCTGCGGGACGTGCTCGCCACCACCGATCAATCCCGCGTTCCACTCGCGGTCGAGCTCGACACCCTCGACCGCTACCTCGCGATCCAGCACCTGCGCTTCGGCGACCGCCTCACGATCGAACGCGATATCGAGCCCCAGTTGGACGACGTCGGGGTGCCGCCGCTGTTGCTCCAACCCATCGCCGAAAACACCTTTCAACACGGCCTCAGCCGGCATCCGGGACGACGCGTTCTCCACCTCTCCATCGAGCAACGCGATGACCGCCTCCGCATCGCCTTCACGGATCGCAGCGCTCAACCCGCCCCCGCCCCGCCTCCTGCGTCCCGCCCGCTCCTCGGCCCCGGACTCGGCCTCGCCAACACCCGAGACCGGCTGGTCGCCATCTACGGCGACCAAGCCCGACTCAACACCCGCCCGCTGCCCGATGGTTTCGAGACGGAACTCATCTTCCCCTGCCAACGTCTATCCTCTGCTACATGAATGTCCTGATCGTCGACGACGAACGTCCCGCGCGCGACCGCCTGCGCACCCAACTCAGTGAACTCGGCACCGTCACCATCGTCGGTGAGTGTGACGACGGGGAGGCCGCCGTGCGCGCCGCCGTCGAGCTGCGGCCCGATGTCATGTTTCTCGACGTCGAGATGCCCGGCATGGATGGCTTGGAGGTCATCGCGACGCTGCGTGGCCCCGACATGCCGTGCACGATCTTTACCACCGCGCACCGGGAACACGCCGTCGAAGCCTTCGCCCTGCCCGCGCTCGACTACCTGCTAAAACCCTACAGCCGCCAGCGCCTGCACCAATCCCTCGAACGGGCCCGCGAGCACCTCGCCCGCCCCGCCGCCGCCGCCGATACCGCGCCGACCACGCCCGCCGCCAATTCCGCCTCGCCCCCGATCGAGCGCTTTCTCGTCAAAGCCAACAAGCGCTACCACATCGTTCCCGCCGAACAGATCATCGCCGTCGAAGCGGCCGCCAACTACGTGATCATGCGCACCACGTCCGGCCGACACGTCCTCCGCCGCACGTTGCAACAGATCGAAGCCGAGCTCGATCCGACCCGTTTCTTCCGCGCCAGTCGCTCCGCCATCGTCAGCCTGCCGCACGTCACGGAGGTGAAGTGCGGCGCCGGTCAGGCGCGTAACATCATCCTTAGTGACGGCCATCCCATTCCCTTAACGCGCCGCCTGCGCGACCTGCAGTCCAGCCTCGCCGCCTTCGGATGAGGGGGCACGTATCCGGATCAAAGATACTTCTTGCGCACGCGCTCGGGTAATGCCGCCAAATCGAGCCACGTCAGGAAATCGATCGTCTTGAATTCCCGGTCGATCGCCGGTTCACCGCAGATCTTCGCCCCGATCGCCAAATAGGCGGCCATCAGGCGCGGCACCGGCACCGGCGGCACGGCCTCCGGGGGACGCAGACACCGCCACGCGGGCCGCGGCAACGTCCGCCACTGCGGCTCCACCCAACTCATGGGCGCGATCGCATCGAATACCGCCAGCCCCACGCCTTCGTCCTGCGACGTCAGTGAGCTGCAACCGACCAGATAACGGGCCGCGTGGTCGCGCGCGTAGGCGGCGATGCCCTTCCACAGCACCCCGAGCACGACTTGGTTGCGGTGCGCCGCCGCCACGCAGGCGCGTCCCAGTTCCACGATTTCACCCCGCGCCGACTCGAAGGGCTCAAACCCAAATTCCCTCGCACTATAGTAGCCGAGGTGTCGCGCCGCACTCGCTCCGGTCTGTAAACGATACGTGCCCACCACCGCGCCGCTTGGACGATCAATGACCAGCAGATGGTCGCAAACCGCATCAAACACATCG
>CAXBDS010000371.1:0-1960 GCA_963974355.1 uncultured Opitutaceae bacterium | reverse complement strand
CGCCCGGGGTCGTCATCGTGAGCTCGATGCGGGTGAGCCCGCCGGTGGCGAGCGCATTGGCGCATTCGAGCAGGCCGTCCGGCGAGTCCGCGCGGATCAGGGCAACGACCTTTTGGGCTTTGATACGGGAAAGCACGGCGTCTTTGTTCATCGCGGCGAGGCAAAGCCGCCGGACGCAGCGAGGCGAGCCTTTGTGCGATTGATGTTAAGCGCCGTCGTTCGCGGTGCAGCGGCGCGATACTCGCGCCTCCTCGATTCAAAATGGTGCCCAAGAAGGGACTCGAACCCTTACACCTTGCGGCACAGGCTTCTGAGACCTGCGTGTCTACCAATTCCACCACCTGGGCGAATCGAGGAAGGTGGAAAACATGCCGCTCCGCCTTCCGATGCAAGCCCGGATTTTACCGGGAAATGGGCAGTGAGGTCGCCGAAGCGCTTTCGTCCGGCAGGTTTCACCCGTTGCGAAACGCGTGGCCTCGTTACCTATTTCGCGAACGCTTCGAGATCGGCGCGGGCGGTGCGCATCTCGGCCAAGATACGGTGCGCGTGGTCCAACAGCTGCGCGCCGGGAGGCGTGAGCTTCACGCAGCGACCCAACCGGTCAAACAGACGCACCTCCAATTCGTCCTCCAATGATTTTATCGCGTGACTCACGGCGGACTGCGTGAGGTGCAGTTCACGGGCGGCCAAAGTAAAGCTGCCAACACGAGCAAGCGTGGTGAAAGCGAGCAGCTTGCGACTGTCGAGGATGGGCGTCATGTAGATAAGTCGGCGTGTGTTACGCACGACGATGCTAGCAGATGGCAGGCCACCGCTACCGCCAGAGGCGGTTTAACCTCGGTGAAAAAGATTCATCCCGACGGGATCTCCCACCGACTGGGGACGTTACCCTAGGACGTGCGGGCCCCGACCGGGGTTACGCGTAGCGTTCTTCTTTCCACGGATCAGCCGTGTTCGAGTAGCCTCGCACTTCCCAAAAACCCAGTTTGTCGTCGGCCAGAAACGTGAGGCTTTTGACGAACTTGGCGCCCTTCCACGCGTAGAGTTTCGGGATGATCACGCGAGCGGGCCCCCCGTGTTCCCGAGAGACGGGCTCACCACCGAACTGGGTTGCCAGCAACACGTCGTCGTCGAGACATTGCTCGATCGGGACGTTGGTGGAATAGCCGTCGTAACTCGTGAAATACACGAAGCGCGCCTCGGGTCTGGGTTGGACCAATTCGTAGAGGGTGGTGAATGCCACGCCCGCCCAGCGGCAGTCATATTTGCTCCACGTGGTCACGCAGTGGAAATCGCTAACGTCTTCGACCTGGGGCAGAGCCTGCAACGCCGCCCAGTCCAACGTGGTCGGGCGCTCAACGAGTCCTTCCAGTCCGAGCGTCCATTCGGCGAGTGGGATGTCCGGCTGCACGCCGAGGTCGAGCACGGGAAAGCCGGTGGTCAGTTTTTGCCCGGGCGGCAGGCGATCGGCGCTGGCCTCGGTGCGAGGACGCACGCCGGCGGCCACTTGTTTGGCCGCCCACCTTTGCTTCGCCTCAATGTATCGCGCCTTGGACATGGTGCGGAAAATAGGGGACCCCGCGCTCGGCGCAAGTGCCGGCGCAGCGCTCGTCTAGGCGTTGGTCTCGACGCCGAGGTCTCGCGCAACCGCGCCGCGCCGCCGGTGATAGTAGCGCGCCATGCCCCCTTGGTAGAACACGGTGACGAGGCCCACGATCACGTAGGTGCCGTAGTAGATCTTGCGTAGCATCGGCACGATGTCGTCGGTGCTCAGGCCGGAATCAACGAAGGTTTGCTCGACCTGAGGCGTGATTACCATCTGCGCCAGCGACTCGTCGAAATGGGTCAGGCGCAGGACGCAATACGTCACGATCACGAGCAGCAGCGCGAGCTGGCTGCGCACGAGCCACGACACGCCTTGCGGGTCGCCTTCGCGCAGTTTGGTGGCGCCATGCAACTC
>CAXBDS010000370.1:0-1981 GCA_963974355.1 uncultured Opitutaceae bacterium | reverse complement strand
GGTCGCGCCGCGCGCGTTGACCAATCGGCCCGGCCTCCTGCTCGGCTGCAATCTCTCGCCGGACGGCAAAGCGGTATTCGTGGGGCAAAGCGACGAGATCTCCCTCCACGATGCCGATACTGGAATCGCGCTCGTCACGGTAGCCTACCCGCGTAATTCCAGCGGCGAGGCCGCCTTCTCGCCCGATGGGCGCAGTTTTGTCACGTTCAACTCCGACCTGCAGCTCCATCGCTGGGACACGACCACCGGCAGTGCCCTCGCCATTGCCGCGACGGGCGCGGAGGCGATCGACGCCACCTTTTCGCCCGACGGCTCGCTCCTGGCCGTGACGACGAATTACGGCGAGGTTGAGATTCGTGATGGTGCCTCGCTGGCCCTGTTGCAACGCCTGCCGGTGACCAGCGCATCAATCTCCCCGGTGGTTTTTTCGCCCGACGGCCTGCGGCTGCTCATCGGCGCCAGCTCAGGCACGGTGCAGGTCTTTTCGACGGCCGACTGGCGCGAGGTCACCAGCCTCGTGATCGACGTTCTGGCCCGTCCCGAGCAGCGCGACCAGATCACCCAACTGCGCTTCAACCAGCGCGGCGACACGCTGGCCGTCGCCACCGAAGGCGGGCGCGCCAAAGTCTGGCACTGGTAAACCGCCGCCCGGGTGCACCCACGCCCGCACCTCAAGTCGTTGCAGTCAATTCGTCGTAGGCGTCGCCCAGGTTCGCCCCCAACCGGTTCGGCGCCGGATCGTGGAACTCGGGAAACCCCGGCAAGTTGTCCAACTTCACCAACGCCTCGCGCGAGGTGCCGGCCGCGATCTGCTTTTGCGTGTAGTCCAGCAGGCCGGACAGGTAATCGCGGAAAGCCAGCAGGTCGGCCGCCTTCGCGGTGACACCCCACGCCGCCTTGCCGTGACCGCACACGAAAATCGCGTCGGCAGGATAGGTCGCGACGAGCTGCTCCACCACCGTGATCCAGTGCCCGATGTTGGCCCCCGCCCCTCGGTCGATGAAAGGATACAGGCGATTGAAACAAAGGTCGCCCACGTGGACCACGTTGGCCTTTTCGAACAAAACCGCGATGTCTCCGCTCGTATGGGCCGCCCCGAAATAGCGCGCCGCGATGGTTTCGTCCCCGAGATCGATCCGCCACGCATCCGTGAAGGTCGTCGTCGCATACACTTGCTGATCGAGGGTGCCGCGCTGTTCGGCCGCCCGGCGCTGCAGGCCGGGAACATTGGCGTGAGCCACGAGCTGGCGGCTCGCCGGGCCAAACACCGGATTGCCCGAGGTGTGGTCACCGTGGTGGTGGGTGTTGATCGTCAAATCGAACGGTCCCTCCCGGCCCTCCTGCATGAGGGCCAACGCCTTTGTCGCCGTATCCGGAAATTGGGTATCGATCACCGCCGTCCCCGTGTCATTGGCCAACCAGCCGATCGTGCCGCCACGCTCGGTGTAGAGGCCGATGTTGCGGCGCAGGCGGTGCAAGCCCGGCTCCGCGCCGATGGCGCCGCCGCGGGGTTGGGCCCAGGCCGGCACCCGCGCCAGACAAACCGCCCCCGCCACCAGACCCGTTTGCACCAGAAAGTCGCGACGCTTCATGCCCGGAACGATGCATAAGCGCCCGGCCAGGGCAAAACCGCTCTGCGCAAAAAAAACGGTAACCTTTCCGGTGCCCCGCGGTTTCCCCCCATGACCAAGCTCACTTTTGCCCGTGCCTCTCCCTCGCATCCCGTGTCTCGCGTTCCCGCCACTTTATCGTTCAACTCCGCGCTACCCGCTGGCGCTGCGACCATGCTAAGTCCTGCCGCCGCGCTCTCGCCCGTGTCCGATCCTTCGCCTTCCGACCACGAACTCATGATCGCCGTGCGCGCCGGCGAGGTGGCCCGCCTGGGCGACCTGTTCGAACGTCACCAGTTGCCGCTGTTCGGCTTTTTCGTGCGCCTCACGTCCGACCGCACCACCGCCGAGGATCTCGTGCAGGCCGTTTT
>CAXBDS010000369.1:0-2048 GCA_963974355.1 uncultured Opitutaceae bacterium | reverse complement strand
AACGCAAGGGCCTGGAGGGTTTTGCCGAGGCCCATCTCGTCGGCCAGGATACCGCCGAGGTCGTGTCGGTGGAGATACCACATCCATGCGACGCCGAGGCGTTGGTAGAGGCGGAGTGTTGCGTCGAGGGCCGCGGGCACCGGTGCGGGCGCCAAGGTGCTGAGATCGCGGAGAGCTTGGCTGCGCTCGCGCCAGGCGTCGGGTGGTTGAAAGGCGGGGGCGAGCTCGTCGAGCAGGTCCTGGGCTTCGGCGACGCGGGCGGCGGGAATGCGGTGGGTGCGGCGGCTGGTGAGGCCGCCGGTGCCGCTGGTCTCGGCGAGTGCACGTTGGGCTTCAACGAGTTTGGCCAGTTTTTCCCGGTCGATGAGGTAAACGGTGTCGCCGTCCTCGACGTAGCCGCGGCCGGTGGCGGTGGCGGCTTGGATGGAGGCGACATCGGCCTTGCCGGCGGACAGACCGAGCGTGAGATCGAAACCCTCGCGGGAGGCGACGGCGTCGGCGGCGATCTCGGCGGTTTTGAGTTTGGCGGTGTTACGCTCAAAGTTCTCGGTGAAATCGGCGTGGAAGGTGTCGCGCAGCGTCTGCAGGTGCGAGGCGAGCAGGTTGAGCACCTTGTGGCGGTCGCGTAGCCACCACTTGCGGTTGGACGGTTCGAGCCGGAAGTCGTTTTCCTTCACGAACTCCAGGGCGCCGGCGTAGGACGCGGAGTCGCGGGAAGGCAGGCTGATGGCGAGGAAGTGCTCGGAGCCGTCGACCGTGAGCGGGGTGAAGTCGGCTTCGGTGCGGCGGAATTGAGGTTTGGGGCGGATGTCGCCGGAGCGCGGCACCGTGATGGGCCGGGCGGGCGGAGCGGACGCAGGCTCTTCGGCCTTGCCCAAGTGTTCGCTGACGCCGCGCAGGATCGGGCCGATCCAGAAAATGGTTTTGGCCGGGGCGTTGACCCACGCGAAGACCGGCTGGCCGCGCAGTGCGGTGACGAGTTCCCGGAGTTGGGCGCGGGTGAGCTGCAGAAAGAGGACGGCGGCGGGTTGGGCACCGAAGCGTTGCAGGGCGGCGAGGGCGGGCAGCAGGGCAGGGGAAGGCGCCGCGCCGAGATCCACCTCGACCTTCACGGCGATGGCGTCGCGGAGGGCAGTGGTGGCGAGGTTGGGCGGGAGCAGGAGACGGAGCATGAACCGGCCAGCCTACAGCGAGGACGGCGGCGGCGTTAAGAATAATTGCCCAAAAGATGGACGGTGCGCGGCGAACGGGAATAATCGGCGGGGTGTCGACCTCGGAACCAGCGATGACCCAAGAGGTTTTTGTCCAACTGGTGGATGCCCACTACACGCCGCTTTATCGGTTTGCGCTCAGTCTGGCGCGCCGGGAGGCGGATGCGTGCGATCTCGTCCAGCAGACGTTTTTCATCTGGGCCAAAAGCGGGCATACCTTACGCGAAGTCAGCAAGGCCAAGACGTGGTTGTTTACGACGCTTTACCGGGAGTTTTTGCGCGGACGCCGCCGCGACGGGCGACAACAGTCCATCGAAGACCTGCCGCCTGCCGCACAGGAGGTGCCGGCTGAGATGATCGATTACGCCCGCCAGCTCGACGCCCGGCAAGTCGTGGAGGCGTTGCAGGAAGTCGACGAGGTCTTCCGCGCCCCGTTGACCCTGTTTTATCTGGAAGACCTGAGTTACCAGGAAATCGCGGAGACGTTGGACGTGCCGATCGGCACCGTCATGTCGCGACTTTCGCGCGGGAAAAGCCAGTTGCGCGCGGCTTTGCGACAGCGGGATGAGGCGAGCAGGGGCGATATTGTTGAATTTCCGGAAATGAAAAAAGGAGCGGTCAAATGACCAACGAAGAAGCAAAGTTTGTCCTGTCGGCTTATCGCCCCAATGGCGCCGATGCGCGCAGCCCGGCTCTCGCCGAAGCGTTGAAACAAGCGCACCAAGATCCGACGTTGGGCGCGTGGTTCGAGCGCAGCCAGACCTTTGACCGGACCGTGGCCGAACGGCTTCGGACGGTGCAGCCGCCCGCCGATCTGCGGGCGACGCTGTTGGCGGG
>CAXBDS010000368.1:0-2059 GCA_963974355.1 uncultured Opitutaceae bacterium | reverse complement strand
TAGCGACAATGATCTTCGGCCTCATCACCACGTGGTGAGAACCAACCGGACCGTCGGTTCAACGACAGCGGATGACCGGCCTTAGCGCAGTCCTGCCGAAGCCTCCGCCTTGAGATCCCATCAGGGGTGAGTAGCGGCCTGCACCGTGGCAGAGTGAGGTCGCTAGAAAACTCTCTGGAGGCCAATCATGCCGAGAACAGCAGATCAAACTCAAGCACAGACCACTACCCCCGTCGATCTTGGCGCAATATTCGTCTCGTTGGAATTGAGCAAATCGACGTGGCTGGTGACAGCTTTGTCACCTGGCAGCGAGAAGATGTCCCGCCACACCGTTACTGGAGGGGATATTGCCGGCTTGTTCGCATGCTTTGCGGCGCTTCGTCAGAAAGCCACTCGGCGAAAGAACATACTTTACCCACTGGTAGTGATCCAAGAGGCCGGACTGGATGGCTTCTGGCTGGGGCGAGTGCTTAGCAAAGAAGCTTGGATCGAGAGCCACATTGTAGAAGCCGCATCAATTGCCATGCCGCGCCGGCATCGCCGGGCGAAGACTGACCGTATCGACGGCGAAACGCTGATCCGCGCTTTGATGGCATGGAAACGTGGCGAGCCTCGTGCGTGCTCGATGGTCAAACTTCTCACACCCGAGGAAGACGACAATCGACGGATTGGACGGGAACGGAAAACTCTGATTGCGGAACGTGTCTTCCACGTCAATCGCATAAAGGGCCTACTCTTCACGCAAGGAATTCGGGATTACCAACCTGTCAATCGAGATCGCCGCCAACGTCTGGAAGAACTTCGGACTGGCGATGGTCGAGCACTCTCAAAGCATTTGAAAGGGGAAATCTGCAGAGAACTCGATCGCCTCGAATTGGTGCTCACACAAATCAAGGCTGTTGAGGCCGAGCGAGATGCCCTAATCGTCCAGGAGACGCCGGAAACGCCGAAAGAAGCGACCGCTCTTTTAGGTATCAAAGGAATAGGACCGGAATTCGCTACGATCCTCTACACGGAGGGCCTGTTCCGACACTTCGACAATCGACGCCAAATCGCATCTTACGCAGGTCTGGCCCCCTCCCCATGGCAAAGCGGCAACGTCAATCGCGAACAGGGCGTGTCTAAGGCGGGAAATCCGCGTTTGCGAGCCACCATGGTCGAGCTCGCCTGGCTATGGTTGCGGCATCAACCGAAATCGACATTAACGTTATGGTTCAAAGAGCGCATCGCGCGGAACGCCGGCCGCTTAAAGACGCCGATGATCGTTGCGCTCGCGCGTAAGCTGCTCGTGGCCCTCTGGAAGTATGTGAGCTCCGGCGTCGTCATCGAAGGTGCAATCATGAAAACCGCCTGAAACACAAACTGCTGCGAAACACAGTTTCTAATCCTCAGGGCCTGATCAGCCCTGACGGATCCAGGTGAACGGACCGGGAATCCTTTTGGCTTTCAACGCCGACCTTGAGTTTGGTCCCGTTCTCCTGAGCCCGTGCCCGTCGAAAGCGGGATAATGGTGCAGCCGCGTGAGAGCGGCGACCGGATGTGAGGTTGTATAGGCCCGAGAACCGGGCCGGTAATTGCTATGGGCTCAGACCGTGGATCCGCCTACGAAGGAGAAATTCGATGCCACTCGAATGAACAATTGACAAAAAACCTGATGTGATAGGATTCGACCCAACGGCCCCTTAGTTGGAGTTCTGATCATTCCACGGGTTTATAACTCTTAATCCAGCCGCCGCGAACGAGCTTGTGTCTCTCGTTGCCACCACTAGACCCATCTCTGCAGCTGTGGCTGCAATGAATCCATCAGCCTTGCCGATCGCTTTACCGGATGCTCGCGCGGCCGCCATCAGTTCGGAGTAAAACCGGGCGGTGCTTAGGGTGAAGGGCAAAATACGCTCAACAAAATGTGGCAGCACCTCATCCTCAAGACGGTTGTGGAGGATGTTTTGACGCCGCCCGATCGGCATGGACGCAATGCCAAACCGAAGTTCCGCAACCGATATGGCAGAGATAAAGAGGGTCTCGATAGTTTGTGCATCCAGCCAAGTCACAACCGCTG
>CAXBDS010000367.1:0-2063 GCA_963974355.1 uncultured Opitutaceae bacterium | reverse complement strand
CATCACCGCCGATCCCGATGAGGCGGGCGGCATGTCGAAGGCTTTGGCCACTTTGTTGCAGCAACCCTTCGGACCTTGGTTGTTGGGCGCGACCGCCATCGGCCTGATGGCGCAGGGCCTGTTCATCTGGCTGATGGTGCCGTATCGCACGATCCGGGTGGAGCGCTCGACCGAGGGCATCCGCGAGCGCTGGCGCCGCACCGTCGGTTACTGATTGGGTTCGCAATAAATCGCCGTAGACCTCGCAGATCGGGGCGGAGCCTCAAATCGGGTTTTTGGCGTCCGTAGAGCTCCGCTCGATTGAGGCCCATCGGCGTTCATCGGTGGCCGGAAAGCCGGGCTGTATCGACCACCGCTTACGCCGATGGCGGTGGATAATAAATGCAAAGAGGGACGCGGAATATCTGCGTTTCGTGGTAATATCAGCGGTTAATTAATCCCGATTTAGCATCGGCGTTGGTATAAAGGTTGTCCCCTCGGTGTCTATCGTCGGGGTCCGTGGCTAAGGCGAAAAAACGCCCGCGCGCTCATTTCCTGAATGGTCGATGGCCGAACAGGTTACAAAAAGGCCAAGTTAACGTAACAGCCGGGTTTTTGGGATTGTGGTAAAACAACCGGCGCCGTTTTTTCTCCGGGCCGTTTAGCGCTTTTTCGGTTCGGTGCGTCCGCGTCCTCAACCCAAACCTTCAACGCTAAACTCCCATGATCGATTGGTGGAATGCTCTCTCGGTAGACCTGAAGGTCTTCTACGGCATCGGCATCCTTGCGCTCACCGTGACGGTGATCCAGATGCTGCTCACGTTGATCGGCCTCGGCGGCGACGCCGTTGATCTCGACCTCGAATTCGACGGGCCCGATGCCAATCACACGTCAGGCATCGGCCTCTTCTCGTCGCAGACCATCGCCGCCTTCTTTCTCGGTTTCGGCTGGGTCGGCGCCATCGCCCGCGCGTCCAACCTCAGCCTCTTGCTCTCCGTGCTGACGGCGTTCGGCGTCGGTGTGCTGCTGATGTTTGCCATGCTCTATCTGCTGCGTGCGCTCCTGAGCCTCCAGGCCAACGGCACCCTCGACTACCGAAACGCCGTTGGCCAAGAGGCGACCGTTTACGTGACAATCCCCGGCGATAACCAAGACGGCGGCGGGCAAGTCCAAGTCACGATCCAAGGCCGCCTCACCACCGCGACCGCGCGCAAAACCACGCCCGGCGCGGTCGCTCCCGGCGCCAAGGTCCGCGTCGTCGCCATGTCCGGCCCCACCGCCTTCGTCGTCGAGCCCCTCTGAACCCGCCCTTTACCCCCTCCTTTTCCTCAACCGCAACATCCCCTCCAACCCTCCTTCACTAACATGGACCTCCTCATTGGCGCTGGCGCCATTGTCTTCTTCTTTTTCGCGACGGTCATTGCCTTCGCTTCGCGCTACAAGCGCTGCCCGTCGGACCGCCTGCTCGTCGTTTACGGTAAGATCGCCGGCGGCCGCTCGGCCAACTGCTACCACGGCGGCGCCGCCTTCGTGTGGCCCGTGATCCAGGGTTACCAATACCTCGACCTCACGCCGCTGCCGATCGACATCCGCCTCGAGGGCGCGCTCTCCAAACAGAACATCCGCGTCAACACGCCCTCGACCTTCACCGTCGGCATCTCGACCGAACCCGGCATCATGGAAAACGCCGCCGAGCGCATGCTCGGGCTCGGCCTCAACGAGATCAAGGAACTGGCGAAGGACATCATTTTTGGGCAGATGCGCGTCGTCATCGCCACGATGGACATCGAGGAGATCAACGCCGACCGCGACAAACTCATCGCCAACATCTCCACCGGCGTCGAAGTTGAGCTGAAGAAGGTCGGTCTGCGCCTGATCAACGTGAACGTGCAGGACATCACCGACGCGTCCGGCTACATCGACGCGCTCGGTCAGGAAGCCGCCTCGAAGGCCATCGCCGAGGCCAAGGTCAAGGTCGCCCAGGCCAAGCGCGACGGTGACATCGGCGCCGCCGAAGCCCAGCGCGACCAGCGCGTGCGCGTCGCCACGGCCGACGCCGTTGCGACCGAAGGTGAGAACACCGC
>CAXBDS010000366.1:0-2069 GCA_963974355.1 uncultured Opitutaceae bacterium | reverse complement strand
AAACCGTTCGCTATCGCCTTCGACGAAAAGACATTTTTGGCCGAGGCCCAACTCGGTTCGGCCACCGAAACGGAATGGTTCGTCGAACTTTCCAACCTCGCCGTCATGTCGAAACACGAGTGGGAGGCTTACGACTACTTGGAAAAAGCCCGCACGATGGATCCGCAATCCGTCGCGGTGCTCGAAGCCCTCGGCCGCCGCGAATTGCGGGAGGGCCGGGACGATGCCGCCGCCGATTTCTTCCACGACGCCATCGACGCCGGCTCGACGAATCCCAAAACCTACGTGCGCTCGGCGCAACGCCGCCTCGAACGCGCCGGCTTCACCCACCGCCTCTCGCCGGGTGGCATGTCCGCCATCTTTGCGCGCCCCGCCCGCAACGAGATCGAACGCGCCCTCGAGCTCTATCCCGACAGCGACGAGGCCTGGCTATTGTTGGCCCGCATCCTGATCGTTTCGAAAGACACCGCCCCCGAGGAGGTCACTCTGCTCGACGACGCCATCACCCGTCAGACGCGCGGCGAACACCTGCGCTATCTGCGCGCGCTCTTGCGCGAGCGCTTCGAAGACGTGGCCGGAGCCCGCGACGACCTGCGCCGGGTCGTGAGCGATCCGCGCAACAGCCCCAGCCTGCACGAAAACGCCCGCGATGTGCTCTTCCGCAGCGCGATCAAAGACACGGCCGCCCTCGTCCAAGAGAAGGCGATGGCCAAGGACTTCGCCGGCGCCCAACAGACGCTCGACGACGCACGGACCGCCATCGCGGGCGTGGTCGACGAGATCGACCCGCAGGACAACCTCGGCCGGCTGCAGGCGTGGTTGGACAAAGCCCAATCGCTGGCCCTCAACGGCGGCGACGGCCCATGACGGCGGCGATGGCGGCACCCGGTCTGCCACCGTCCGGGCGCCACGCCGAAAACCGGCCTTCCGTTTTCCGGTTTCCCGTGGCAGATTCGCCGCTCCCCCATGTCTCTTCCCGCGATTTACCTCGGCACCGATAGCGGTGCCACGACCTCCAAAACCGGCGGCATCTTTGCCGATGGCTCGCCCATCTCGACAAAGCTGCGCCAAAGCTCGACCAACGCGGCCGCCGGCACTGCCGCCGTCATCGAAGGCTGGATACAGGGCGCCGCGGGTTTCCTGCACGACAACGGTCTCACGTGGGACCAGGTCGGCGGCGCCGGCCTCGCGTTGCCCGGACCGTATCGCAGCTACGGCGTGCTGGAGAAATCGGCCAATCTGCCGGACGCGTTTGCCGGGTGGAATTTCCACGCCGACTACGCCGCCGCCCTCGCGAAGGCGGCCAACCGTCCCATCCCGCTCGCGGTGGGCAACGACGGTGACCTCGGCGGCGTCGGCGAAGCCGCGCGCGTGCGCGGCGACCAGGCCGTGGGCGTGCTGTTGCTCGCCCCCGGCTCGGGCTTGGGCACCGCCTACATCGACGCCCAGGGGCTGCCGCTTACCGGTGATCATCTCGCCGGCATGGAGGCCGGCCACATGCCGGTCGTTCTCCAGGCGGTCGGGGGCGGACTCGACACGGCACCGCCCTTCCGTTGCGGCTGCGGCCGCACGTGGGGCTGCGTGGAAGCCTACACCGCGATTTCGGGCCTCACTCAATATCTCGATCACGTGCTGCCCAAATATCCGGATCACGAACTCGCGCACTCGACGGAGCCGCCGAAGAAAAAGGCGTTCTCGCTGCGCGACCGTGCGCAAACCGGAGACCCGCTCGCCCTCGAAATCTTCGACCTGCAGGCCCGCGCCCTCGGCCTGCACGCCGCGAGCCTGTGCATGGCTCTCGACCCGGCCTACATCGTGATCGGCGGTGGTCTCGTAGACCCCGAGTCGACGACGCCCGAGTTCCGGACGCGCTATCTCAATGCCATCGCGGCCGCCGCTCGGCCGCACCTGTTCCCCGCCCAACGCGAGCGCCTCACCTTCGTCGTCGCGACCTTGGGCGAACTCTCGCAGTGCATTGGCGCCGCCCTGCTCGCCCGCCATCAGGCGACCCTCGCCTGAGTCAGGCGCCGGCGTCGTCGAGACGCGCGCGCAACTCGCGGATGAGGGCC
>CAXBDS010000365.1:0-2141 GCA_963974355.1 uncultured Opitutaceae bacterium | reverse complement strand
GTGAAAGAAAATCGCCCCGCTGATCACCCCCAGGGCCAAAACCGCCCCCACGGCCACCAACCCCGGCACCAACAACAGCACCGCGGCGATCAGTTCGATCACACCTGACCCGTAACGTCCGACCGGCTCCTGCCCGACCGTTGCAAAAATATACACGGACTCCGGCGCCCCGGTGAATTTGAAGTAGAGCGTCTGCAGCAGGATCACCGCGACCACCCACCGCGCCAGCCATGTCACAATCGTCAGCCCGAAGGTCAAAACAGGAGGGTTTTTCATCAATAGGAGGCGTTTCGGGTGAGAACCCGCCCCCCCCGGCCCTATTCCCGGCCGCGTCCCGCGCGTCGACCGGGCCGACCTCAGCGCGCCGGGGGGCGGGCGCGCTCCAACCGCGACTCATACGCGACCGCCGCCACCAATCCCACGCCGAACACCACCGACGTGCCCACTGTGCCGAGATCCAGTCCGCCCGCATCGGACGACTTCGTAAGCAAGTCCCCGAAGGTCGCGCCAAACGGTCGTGTCAGCACAAACGCCAACCAAAACAGGATCCCCCCCGGCACCTTGGTCAGAAAATGCAGCCCGATCAGCCCGACGAGCACCCCCGCGATGAGCGCGGCACTCGTCAAAAATCCGATTCCCAGATCGTCCGCGAAATAATCGCCGGCGGCGGTCCCGAGAGTGTTGGCCACCAAAAACGCCAACCAATAAAACCCCTCCGCCCGTCCGGTGCGGATAACTTCGACGTTGATCGATCCCTCCGTCTGTCGCCACCAGCCCAGCACGATGAGCAGCACCCCCAGCAACCCCAACGCCCCCAGGGCGTAACCCACGCCCAGGGTGCGATCGATGAAATCCGAGATCGCCGTGCCCACGATCGCCGAGGCCGTAAACACCGCCCAATAGAGTGCCGGCCGATAACGGGCGGTCGCGAGTTTTATCGCCAACACGCCTCCAAATACGGCCATGAACAGCAGGATGGTCAGCCCGTAACCCACCGCATAGGTCTGGGAAAACATGTCGGCGCCCGTCTCGCCAAGTGTCGTGGCGGCGATCTTGATCACCCAGTAGATGAAGATGATTTCCGGCACGCGATTGCGTGGCGAACGACTGGTCGGGATGGGATCAGGCATGGTGGATGTCATCGGCGGTCATCAACGCTCCCGCTTGGGTCACCCGGTTCAGAGAGCTCCCTCAGTCGGTGCACTCCAAACGCCCGGCGCATCAGCAGAAAACCGATCCACGCCAACAGCGCAGTGATCAACGTATGGCTCAAGTAGTGGGCGCCCTTCGCCATCTGGTAAAACCCCATCAGGCCTCCCGCGCCCAACCCCAGCGCCAGCCCGATACGCTGGCCCCGTCGCGTCCGCGCCAGCCCCATCAACGCCAACAGCGCAAACCCGCCACTCGCATGACCCGCCGGCCAACACCGGCCGCGTCGCGTCGGCGTATCGTTCTCCGGGTAACACTCGATCACGCGCACGTAAGGCACGTCCCCGCCGTAACGCCGCACTTCGGACGGACAAAAAATGTTGGTCGTCGCCTTCAACTGGCCGATCACGGTCGGCACCGCGCCGATCGTGAGAAAGGCCACCCACAGCTGTCGCCGCGCCGGCGCCGCGATCGGCCAACGCGCTCGCCAGCGCGCCGGACCGACCGCCAGGGCCAACAACGCAACGCCGAGCGCGATGATGAGCCACTTCGGCAGGTTATAGAGCCAGAATCGCCAGACCGGCGCCTGCGCATCAATCAACCACCGTCCCCGCGCGAAATCGAACAGGTGGTCCTGCACCGCGATGTCCAGGTGGCTGAGCTCAAACACGCCGAAGACCGCGAGCAGCACGATCAACGCCGCCACGAGGGTGCGATCAATGCGCCACGGGGACATAACGCGTAAAGTCAGTGGGAGTGAGCGCGCGTTGGCCGTCGTGCTTGAAGAGCCAACTCGCGGATTGATAGGTCGCGATCGCATCGTCGATCAACGGCCCCTGGTTCGGTTCCGCCGTCATGCCAAACGTCAGCGGGTCGTAGTTGAAAACCAATGACTCGCGCAACGGCTTGATCACGCCCAGGCGCCCCTCCTCGTAGAGCCCCAGCTTTTGGTAATTGCCGATCAGCGCCCGTCCCGGCCGCGCTGCGGCCGG
>CAXBDS010000364.1:0-2258 GCA_963974355.1 uncultured Opitutaceae bacterium | reverse complement strand
GAGCCACGCCCCGTCGAGCAGCTGATCGCTCCGGCACGCGGCCGCGGCCATCAACGCGTCGGCCAAATGATCGGCGACCTTTTTCAGCCAAACGATGCAGAGTGCCGCGTCCTCGATTTCCGGCGGCCATTCGGTGCGATTGAGGGCCCCGGCGAGCTTCGCGCCGGCACGTGAGGTCGACGCCATGAGCTCGATCACGGGGTGCTCCGCGCTGCCTTCCGTCGGGAAGGTGTTGCCCTCCCGCAGCCCCTCCATCACGCGCACGCTCAAGGCAAACCCACGTCGCGCCAAGGGATGCCCGTTGCCATCGCCCACCGCATCTTCGGTCCACGCCGAGGCATCATCGTTCCCGTCATCTTCGTCGACGTCGGTCGTGAATGCATCCCAGTCATCCTCCAGCGCGGCAACGTCCTCCAAGGCGGCTTCGGCGGCCGCAAAGAGCTCGGCATTCCGCAGGCGCAACTCTTCGCGCTCGGCGGCCGACAGCGGCGGTTCACCGCGTTCGCGGCGCGCGCGTTCGAGTTCTTCGGCGATGATCTGTTCGAGGTCGGCGTTTTCGAGGCCTTCGCGCTCGAGGCGGGCGATGACGCGGTCGTTGAGCTGATCCGAACGGGCTTGGAGCGTTTCGGCCTCGGCTTCGGTCATGGGCCGGTTGGGTTCGAAGCCGTCGTCGCCTCCATCGTCGTCGTCCCCCTCCTCGGCGAACTCGCGGGCTTCCGATTCAAGCAGGGCCGCGGCCTCACGCGCCACGAAGTCCTGCAACGCGGCCGCGTTCGCCACGTGTTGTTGATCATCTTCCTCGGGCGTCATGTCCCACGTGGACTCCGGATCGATGACCAGTTGATAGCTCGCCGACTCGATCACGACCCGACCCTGCGCCGGAGTGAACCACTCGAGATAGAGGCTGTTGCCCCAATGCCAGGGAAAGGGTTCGCGGCGTTCGTAGTAGGCGGCGACCTCGTCCATCGGCACGTCCGGCACCTTCACTTTGCGCGACGCCGTGATGTCGCCGACTTGGCCGTGCTGGCGCGCCGCCAAGGACGCATGTGCCGCCGCCGACGCCGGCTTCGGAGTCGGGTTGACAAACAGCAGACGCCGGCCCGCCAGATCGCGCCAAGCGTCCCCCAACAGGTCCAACACCACCGGTTCATCCCGTCCCCAAAACCACAAGGCTCCCGTCACGCGGCCCCGTTCCCGGTTGTCGATTTCTCCGCGGATGAGGAATTCGTCGATACGCCAAGCCATGACGGAAAACCAAATCACGCCCCTTTCCCATGGCGAGCCGAAGCCGACGATTCCTTGCCGCTCCGACGGGGGGGGCGGACGCTCGTCAACCCGCCAACAGAAAAACCAACAGCTGCGCGGAAAACACCCGCAACAACATGACCAGCGGATAAACCGTGGCGTAGGCCACCGCCGGGGCATCGCTGGCGTTGGCCTGTTGGGCAAAGGCCAGCGCCGGCGGATCCGTCATGCTGCCCGCCAGCAGGCCGCACAATTCCGGGTAGCTCAGCTTGCCCCGCGCGCGCGCCAAAAAGCCGATCAGCATCAACGGCACCGCCGTGACCACCGCACCGTAGACAAGCCACCACAGGCCATCGCCCGAGAGCAGCACTTCGACGAATTTCGCTCCCGATTTGATCCCCACCGCCGCGAGGAAGAGCGTGATGCCGACCTCGCGCAGCATGTGGTTGGCGTTGGTCGGCAAATACCACACGAGCGGCCCCGTGTTCGCCACGCGCGAAAGTAAAATCGCGACCAGCAGCGGCCCGCCGGCCAGGCCCAATTTCACCGCCGCCGGCAGGCCGGGCAACGCCAACGGGATGCTGCCCACGATCACCCCCAGCAGGATACCGAGGAAAAACGTGATCGGCTGCGGACTCTCCAACGCCTTCGGCGAGTTGCCGATCTGCGCCTCGACCAGCGCCAGTTGCGGCACCTCGCCCACGACCATCAACACATCACCGAATTGCAGGCGAAACCCGGGCGTCGGCGTAAACTCCATCCCGCCGCGCGTCACCCGCGTCACCACCGCACCGTGGTCGCGCAAGCACGATACCTCCGCCAGCGGCGCGCCGAACACCGCCGACTGCGTGACGATCATCCGCCGATTCGTCACCGGGCCCGCCATCGCCTTCAAATCGACCGGCGACTCGCCGCCCACCACGATGCGCAATTCGTCCAGTCCCTCCGCCGTGCCGACCGCGTGCAACACGTCGCCGACCTGCAGAACCGTGGTGGGTTGGGCGACCTGCACG
>CAXBDS010000363.1:0-2287 GCA_963974355.1 uncultured Opitutaceae bacterium | reverse complement strand
TTTGTCTGGCGCCCGAAGCGGGCAAGGCGGATTTGAACGTGCTCAGGGATTGGATACATGTTCGGTCGATTTCGGTCATGACGTTGCCGCCCGCCCTGGTGGCGCTGTTGGAAGCGACGGATTTGACGCCGCTGCGGACGTTGATCACGGCCGGCGAACGTGCCGACGCGGCGGTGGTGGCGCGGTTGCGCAGGCAGTTGCGCTACATCAACGCCTATGGCCCCACGGAAGCGTCGGTTTGCGCCACGACATTTGATGCCAGTGAAACGAGAGTCGCCGGCGAGGTGGTGCCGATCGGGCGTCCGTTGCGGTCAACGGCGGTGCGGGTGCTCGACGATTGCGACCGATTGGTCCCGGTTGGGGTGGTCGGTGAGTTGGGCGTGATGGGGCCGACGCTCGCCGCCGGCTATCGGGGACGGTCGGCATTGACGGCGGAGAAATTCATCACCTGGCGCGACCCGAAAGCCGGACCGCAACGTCTTTACCGCACCGGTGACTTGGTGTCTTGGGGCGCGGATGGGCAGTTGCGATTTCATGGTCGGCGGGACCACCAGATCAAGTTGCGCGGCCACCGCATCGAGTTGGGGGAAATTGAAGCGACGGCGCGTCGGGTGGCAGGGATCGATGACGCGTTGGCGGTGATCGTAGGTTTGCCGTCGCGGCTTGTTCTCTACGTGTTGAGCGCGGAGGCAGGTGGCGAGACGGTCGCGGCGGAGCTGCGCCGCCATCTGCCCGACTACATGGTGCCGGCGAAGGTGATGCGGCTGGCGCGCTGGCCCTTGTCGCCCAACGGAAAGGTTGATCGTGCGCAGTTACCGAGCCCGACGGAGGCCGATGAGGCGGACGTCGGCCGGGCGCCCGCTTCGGAGGGCGAACTCGCCTTAGCGGCGGCTTGGGGCGCGGTATTGGCCGCTGCGCCGACCTCGGTGAACACCGATTTTTTTGCGGCGGGGGGCGATTCGATCCGGGCCCTGCAAGTGGTCGCCCACCTGCGCAGGGTGGGATGGACGGGGCGTTTGGCGGAACTTTTCCGCGCGCCGCGATTGGGGGAATTCGCCGGGACGTTGCGACGAATGGGGGCGAACGACGCGATGACGGGTGAGGTTGAGCGCGATACCGGACGCTTATCACCGATCCAGCAGTGGTTTTTCACGGCGCACCCGACCGCCCCATGGGCGCAGTTTAATCAGGGCGTGAGGTTGGAGTTGGCGGCGGCGGTGGACATTGATCGGTTGGGGCGGGCGTGGGCGTGGACCCAGCAACGCCATGCTGCTCTGCGGACGCGTTTCATCCGCGACGAACACGGTGACTGGTTACGACAGACGAACGGGCCGCGTGGTGTTTTCCCAACGCAAACGATCATGGAAGCGGATATCGCGGGGGGGGGCGTGGATGCGCTGATCAAGGAGATGCAGGCGGCGTTCGATCTGGCCAACGGACCGCTCGTGCAGACCTTGCTTGTGACGGCTGGCGCGTCGCGTCATTTGGTTGTGTTGGCGCACCACTTGGTGATCGATTGGGTGTCGTGGCGTCTGGTGCTGGGGGACTGGGAGCGGGCTTACCGGGAGGATTCAGACCCAGGCGAAGACGGCGCGGGGGCTCCGGCTGACTATGGCGTTTGGGTGGCGAATTTGGTGCGGTGGAGTCGAGCGTCGGAGCGTGCTTCGCTCGCGGCCCGGTGGCGGGATCGGCAAGCGGAAGTGGCGGCGGCAACCCGGGCGTGGGACGGTGTCTGGCCGCGCGCTTCCTGGGGGAATTACGGGGATGTGGTGGTGGGGAGCGCGGGCATCGCATTGGGGGCGCTTGGCAGGGCGTCGGGCGGCACGGCTTTGCGCAATCGGATTTTAGCGGCGTTGGTGCGCGTAATGGGCCGCACGCTGGAAGGGGCGAAAGTCACCGTAGAGTTGGAGTCGCACGGGCGGGCGCTGACACCGGGGGGGGCGGCCATCGAGGGCACCGTGGGATGGTTCACGGCGTTGTATCCGGTTATCTTGGACATGGGGCGGTCGGGTGATGCGTCGCTGGCGGTGGCGACCACAGAGGTCGCGGCGCGCATCGACGCGGATCCGGATTTGAACGACGCTGCGTTGGCGCTAGGCGCTTACCGGCCGGACCTGCCGAGTAAGGCGGACTGCGTGCTCGGCTTTAATTTCTTGGGCACGATGGACGCCGAGGGGACGGCACCGGCGGACGATGCACTTTGGCGGCTGACCGACGATGCCCTGCCCGGAGCGATCCATCCGGCGTTTCCGCGGGACCATGCGATTGATTGCACGGCATATGTCTG
>CAXBDS010000362.1:0-2340 GCA_963974355.1 uncultured Opitutaceae bacterium | reverse complement strand
CCGTATCGGTCTCCTCCCGGGGCCGCGAAGCCAGCACGCGGGCCAAGCCGGCCAAGGTCGGCTGCGCAAAAACATCGGCCAATTTCAACGCGTAGTTGAGTTGGCGCAGACGAGCCACGATCTGGATCGCCTTGATGGAGTCGCCGCCGAGGCTGAAGAAATTGCCGTCCCTCGGCGCCGCGTTGACCCCCAGGGTCGCCGCCCAGATCGGGGCGATCTCCGCCTCCGTCGGCGAAAGGGACGCGGTCAATCCGCCGTCGACGGTGCCCCCGGTTCCCGTCGCGCCGGGCGGCGGCAGGCGCCGCCGGTCCACCTTGCCGTTCGCGTTCAAGGGCAGCGCGTCCATCGCCACCCAATGCGCCGGCCACAGGTAAGCCGGCAAGGCCACGCCCAACGCGTCCCGCAATGCGTCAACCGTCACCGCCGCCGCGCCCGGCTCGTCCCGCGCAACGTAGTAGGCGATCAGTTCGTGCGTCCCGCCCAGCGGCCGTGCCACCACCACCGCCTGCTGAATGACCGGCAACGCGCGCAGGGCCGTCTCGATTTCCCCGAGTTCCACGCGAAACCCACGAATCTTCACCTGGTCGTCGTTACGCCCCACGAACACGATCTCTCCGGCTTCGGTCCAGAAACCCAGATCGCCGGTCCGATACAAACGCTCCCCAACCCGTTCGCCAAATGGATGCGGCACAAATTTCTCCGCCGTCAGCGCACGCCGATTCAGGTAGCCGCGCGCCAACCCATCACCCCCACAATACACTTCCCCCGTCACCCCGATGGGCACCGGCTGCCCCCGCGCATCGAGCACCCACAACGTCGAATGCGCGATCGGGCCGCCAATCGGCACCTCCCGTTCATAACGCCGCTCGATCACGTGAAACGACGAGAATGTCGTGTTCTCCGTCGGCCCATACACATGCACCAAACGCAGCGCCGGGAAGCGCTCGCGCAGTCCGTTGACATGGCGCAGCGACACCTTTTCGCCTCCGGTCAGGACCGTGTGCAACGCGGCCAACGCATCCGGCGCAAACTCCACCACTTGGTTAAACAACCCTGTCGTCAGAAACAACGTCGTCGCCCGGTGCCGACGCAGCAATCCTCCGAGGCCTTCGATATCCAGCAGCTCCCCGCCGCGGGGCAGACACAGGCAGCCGCCATTCAGCAGCGCGCCCCAGATCTCAAAAGTCGAGGCGTCGAACGCCAGCGAACCCGTTTGCAGAATGCGCACCGTTTCATCCAGTCGCGCATAATTGGTCTCCCGCACGAGCCGCACCACCGCCCGGTCCTCCACCAGCGTGCCCTTCGGCCGTCCGGTCGAGCCCGAGGTGAAGATGATGTAGCTCAAGCTGCGCGCCGTGCGCATCGGCCGCATCCAGCCTGAAACCGAGGTCACCGACACCGACGCCTCCGCGTCATCCGCCAGCGCCCATGCCCTGGCGCCCGCCGCGATGACGCCGCCCGGCACGACCCCATCGTGCAACAGCCACCGGCAACCGGCATCGCGTAAAACCCCTTCCACCCGATCGGCCGGAGTATCACGATTGAGCGGCAGATAGGCAGCTCCCGTTTTCAAAATCGCCAACAGCGCCACCACCATCTGCGGCGAACGTTCCACCATCAACGCCACCGGTTCCGCTTCCCGCACCCCGCCGCGCTCCACCAAACGGCGCGCCAGGTCCGTCGCCGCCGCGTCAATCTCCGCATAGCTCACATCGGTTTGATCCGTGTGCACCGCCACGGCCGCCGGATGGCGCTTCACCTGCTCTTCCCACAGGGAAACGATGTCACGATTCTTTGGATACTGTCCGTCGCGGCCCGCCGCGTTAAAGACACGAAACAGCTTTTCCCGCTCTGCCGCCGGCACTACCGACAGCTGCCCCCAGGCGCGCTCCGGGGCCGCCGCCAGTGACTGGACCCACTCGCCCCAGGATGCCGCCAACCGAGCCATGCGCGCCGGCGCGAACAAGGCGCTCGCATACTCCAAATCAAGTTCCAAGCCGCCGGCCGTGCGTCGCAGATGAAACGTCACGTCGACCTTGCTGGTCGGTGCCTCCAGTGCCACTTCCCGCGCCGCGCAGCCCAGCAGGCGCTCCAGCGGCGGACCTACCTCCTCGTAGCCCACCATCGCGTCGAACAGCGGCGAACGGCTCAGATCCCGCTCCAAGCGCAAATCCTCCACCAACCGGTCGAACGGATACGCCTGATGCGTCACGCCGCCAATCACCGCCGCCCGCACCTTTCCAAGCAGCACGGCAAAGGATTCATCCGGGTCCAGATCCACCCGGAGCGGCAGCGTGTTCACGAAGAAGCCAATCTGATCCTGCAGCTCAGGCAACTCTC
>CAXBDS010000361.1:0-2362 GCA_963974355.1 uncultured Opitutaceae bacterium | reverse complement strand
CGAATCCGAGATGGGCGCGATGACCGATCTGCTCGATCGGGTTTACACCGACGGCTACGTCTCGACCGATCAGCGCACGACTGGAGCCGGGTCGGCCTACGCGCCCGACGGTGCGACCAACACCTGGGGTTACACCGATGCCGGTCAGGTCACCGCGGATGGTCAGGGCATCACCTTCACGTCGCTGAGTTCGACCGCCTCCGATTCGACCGTTGAGGCCAAGAGCGGCAAGGCCATCGGCATCGATTTGGAATACGCCCGTTCGATCTTTCGCGGCGCGCGTGATCCGGAAACCAACCGCTATAGTCTGGAATTCGGTTGGGTGGTCGGATGGGGCATGAACTCCTTCAACGCGAGTTCCCGTCAGACGATCACCGCCGATCTGAATATCCTGAAGGACACCTATTCGCTCCTCGGCGCCGACGCGCCGGTTCTGGTCGACCCCGACGATTCCGACGACACCGAAACCTACAGCTACGACTCGCCCTCCTCGGAGACCGTCGAAGTGGTCAACGCCGACGGCACCGTCTCCAACTACATTGTGGATACCACGACGCTCCTCGGTTCCACCCCCTACGAGCGCACCGAGAATACACTTGAGGGCGAGGCCGAAGTGGACGGCTTTTGGCAGGTCAAGGGAGCCTACTTCACCCTGCGCACCGGTCCTTTCGCCCGCTGGGCACCGACAGAGCACATCGCGATCCGCGCCGGGGTCGGCGCGTCGGTCACCTGGATCGGCGTGAAGATGCGCTACGCCGAGCGCCTCCGTATTGACGAAAATACGACCACGAGCGAGATCACCGAAACCAGCGACATGGATTCGTATGGCGTGGGCGGGCTGTTCGGCGGCCTCGACGCAGAGTGGTGGCTCACGAAACGCACCGGCTTCTTTGGCGGCGCCTACTACGAGAGCTTCGACAAGGAACTTAACATGGAACTGGGCGGCCGCAGCGCCGATGTGCAGATCTCCAGCGGCCTCGGGCTGCGTTTCGGCATCAGCACCCGCTTCTAAAAAGGAACCCGATTTATGAACGTAAGTGGCAAGAACGCTTTTTGGTCCAAATTTCTGCGCTGCGCCGGCCTCACCCTCGGGTGGTGGGCGGGCCCGACCGCCCGCGCGGACGAGTCGGCGGTGTTTGACCCGCAGCTCAATGGCAACGTCTACGCGGCGGCCGTGTTGCCCGACGGCAACATCGTGCTGGGCGGCAGCTTCACGCAGGTGCACGCGCCCGGGAGCAACGTCCCGCTGTGGCGCGAACGTCTGGCGATTTTCTCCGGTGTTGGCGGAGTGGATACGTCCTTCGCCCCCGAGCTGAACGGCGAAGTGCGCGCCATCGTGGCGCTGGCCGACGGCAGCTTCGTGGTCGGCGGCGCCTTTACCCAGGTCGCGCAGGACGGCCTGGTCTACAGTCGCAACGGCCTCGCGCGTTTCGACGCCAACGGCCGGCTCGACGGCTTCGATCCGCAACTCACGGGCGCTGCTGCCGGGGTTCCGACTGTGGCGGCGATCGTGCGTCAGCCGGACGGCTCGCTCGTGGTCGGCGGAGCCTTCACGTCGATTGCCTCGGCGGGCGGCGGCACCGCCGTGGCGCAAAAGTTTCTGGCCCGGCTCGATGCGGCCGGCCACCTTGACCCGACGTTCGCCCCGGCGCCGAACGCGATGGTCTGGGCGCTCGCGCTCGCGACCGACGGCAAGATCGTCGTGGGTGGCAACTTCAACACCCTCGCGCCGAATGGCGGCGCCTCGGTGGCCCACGGCAAGATCGCCCGCTTGCTGGCCTCGGGTGCGACCGACGAAGCGTTCAACGTGGCGTTCGACAAACGCGTGCGCGCGCTCGCCTTCGAGTCCGACGGTCGCCTGCTGGTGGCGGGTGACTTCCTGAATTTGCAGGCCGCCGACGAAGTCCAGTTCAGCACGCAGCTCTTCGTGGCGCGGCTCGACGAGGCGGGCTCGCGGGACGGTTATTTCCGGCCGCAACCCAACGCGGTCGTGACCTCGCTGGCCGTGCAGCGGGACGGCAAGATTTTGCTCGGCGGCGAGTTCAGCCAACTGCGTTCGCCAGAGGCCGATGCGGCCTGGACGCGTCTGCACCTGGCGCGGGTCAACCGTGACAGCTCGATGGATACGACCTTCTCGCCCGACCCGGACGGGCAGGTCGCCGCGATCGCGCTGCAGGCGGACGGCAGCATCATCATCGGCGGCTATTTCACTTCGGTCGTGGGCGGCTCCGGCTCCTCGATTTATCGCCTGCGGGCGGCGCGGCTGCAGGCCGATGGCACGCCCGACGAGCGTTTTGGTCCGGCGCATGACAGCATCGTGACCGCGACGTTGACGCTCGATGATGGCCGCGTGCTCGTCGGT
>CAXBDS010000360.1:0-2363 GCA_963974355.1 uncultured Opitutaceae bacterium | reverse complement strand
CTTCCGCCGCGGTGGTGATGTCGCGCTCGATGTCCTGGCGCTCCCGATTAAACGCGTCGAGTTGGTGCGCGGTTTCGTAGCAATAACGTTCGTCCTCGCTAAGCATCAGATCGACCGACAACGCGGCGTCGGCGAGGCGTCCGCTGGCGTTGATCCGCGGCCCGAGACGAAACGAAACATCGACCGGCATGATCCCCTGCTCGGGTTTGACGCCCGCGACCTGCATGAGAGCCCGCAAGCCCGGACGTTCGGCGCCCTGCAGGATGCGCAAGCCGAAGCGTGCCATGATGCGGTTCTCGCCCTGCAGCGGGACGAGGTCGGCCACGGTGCCCATCGCGGCGAGATCGAGATAGTCGCGCAATTTGATCCGAAACGCCACCGGATGGTTCTCCGCACGCATCCGTTTCAGCAGGCCGTGCGCGAGTTTGAAAACCAGACCAACCGTGCACAGGTTGCGCCACGGCGCATCATCCTCGCAGGTGTCGACGTGCGGGTTGATGAGAATGCCCTTGGCGACCGGCTCGTCCTCTTTCGAGCGGTGATGGTCGACGACGATCACATCGATGCCGAGACCCTCGAGGTAGGCGATTTCCTCGTGCGAATTGGTGCCGCAATCCAACACGACAAACAGCGACGGTTTGCCATCTTCGAGAGCGCGGTCGATGGCGCTGCGGGAAAGGCCATAGCCGTCTTCCATCCGTCGCGGCACGATGTAACGCGGGCTCAGTCCGAAGCGGCGCAGCACGCTGACCAGCAGAGCCGTGCTGCTCACGCCGTCCACATCGTAGTCGCCGAGCACGACGACGTCTTCCCGTGCCTCGATGGCTTCGCGCAGACGTGCCGCGGCCCGTTCCAGGTTAGGCACGAGGAACGGGTCGTTCAGCTCCGCCAAGGCCGGCCGCAGGAACTGCTGCGCGGCGGCAGGATCACGCCACCCGCCACGCACCAAAAGCTCCGCCAGCACCGGGCTTACGCCCAGGCTGCGGCTGAGGGCCCCGACCTCTTCGGCCGGGAGCGGCTTGAAGGTCCAGCGCATCAGCTGAGGACTATTCGCGCGTAATTTACTGCGAAGCCTTGCTGGCGCCAGTCCACTCGTAGGTGGGCTTCACGTCTTCGTGCTTCTCGACGTGCTTCCGGTCGCCCTTGTGGAACCAGTAGAAGATCGGACTCGCGATGAAGATGGAGGAGAACGTGCCGGTCACTACGCCTACCAAGAAGGTGAAGGCCAAGTCGTTGATGACACCGCCGCCAAAGATGAACAGCGCGGCCGAGGCTAGGAACGTCGTGATACTCGTGAGCAAGGAACGCGTGAACACCTTGTTGATCGCGTTGTTGATCACTTGCGCGAGGCGCGTGTTGGGGTCGAGTTTCAACTCCTCGCGAATGCGGTCGAACACGACAATGGTATCGTTAATCGAGTAACCGGCGATGAGGAGGATCGCCGCCACCATCGGCGCCGTGAACTGGCGATCGAACAGCACGAAGATACCGATCGTCATCAAAATATCATGGATGGTCGACACCACTGCACCGACCCCGAAGCCCCATTCAAACCGGAAGGCGACGTAGAGCAGGATACCGATGATCGCCAAAGCGAGCGACTCGAGCGCGTTCCATTGAATTTCCGCGCCGACGGACGGTCCGATGGTCGTCTGACCGTCATACGTGAACTCGGCCTTCGGATAGGCCTCCTGGAGGAGCGGCAAGACGCGGGAGCCAGCTTCGAACGGCACTTGGATCTTCAAGATCTCTCCGGCGCCGCTGAGATCGCTCTGGTAGAGCGGATTCACTTCGCCGAGGCCGGCGTTTTCCAAGGTGGTGCGCACCTCACTGGAGTTGACGCGTTCGGCGGCGTTGAAGGTCATCGTGACCTCATCACCACCGACAAAATCGATGCCATAGATACGGTGGCCCTTGTAGGCCACCATGCCGATACCGACGGCAACGATGATCCACGAAACGGCGAAGGCGGGCTTGGCGAACTTCAGGTAGTTGAAGTTGGGCACCCGCGAACCGATCAGCATCGGGAACTTCTTGATGACGTCGCCTTCGATGAGGAACTCGAGAATCATGCGGGTCACGATCAACGCGCAGAACATCGTCGAGAAGACACCGATCGTCAGCGTAACACCGAAGCCCTTCACCGGGCCGGTGCCGAAGATGATCATCAACGCCGAGGTGATCAGGGTGGTCAAATTGGCGTCCAAGATCGTCGAAATCACCTTGTCGTGACCGGCGTGGAAGGCGGCCTTGAGCGACTTGCCGAGCGCGAGCTCCTCACGGATACGCTCGAAGATCAGGATGTTCGAGTCCACCGCCATGCCGACGGTGAGCACGATACCGGCGATGCCGGGCAGTGTCAG
>CAXBDS010000359.1:0-2363 GCA_963974355.1 uncultured Opitutaceae bacterium | reverse complement strand
GGCGCCGATACGGAAAGACTCGATGTGTTCGAGGAGTTTTTCCGCATAGGACACGACGGGGGGGCAGGCGGCTTTTTCGGCGTGAGCCAAGATGCTGCGGGCGAATCCGGAGGTTTCACGCACCCCCATGCTTTTCACGATCTCCGGCCACGGATCGGCCAGGCTGTCACGCAGGTAGGCCAGCAATTCGTGCCACGCCGGTTGCGGTGAAAACGGCGGGGACGATACTTTCGCGTTTGTCGCTTCGTCGCCGGCTGGGCTGGCGGTTTCCGGGTGGGCGGGCGGCAGCAGATGCGCCATTTCCCGGAAGAGGATGGAGCGGGTGAGCGGTTTGCGGATGTAGCCGTCGAAGACTTCGCGCAGTTGCAGTTCTTCGTTCATCATGGACGACGCGGTGACGGCCACGAGCGGGATATGACTCGTTTCCGGGTCGGCCTTGAGGCGATCACGCACTTCGCGGCCGTTGAGATCGGGCATGCGGATGTCGAGCAACACGATGTCGGGATGCTGGCGCCGCGCGAGGTTGAGGGCGTCGCCGCCGTTGGTCGCGAGCAACACTTGGTGGTGCGAGCCTTCGAGATAGCCGCAGATGAGCTCGCGATTGAGCGCGACATCGTCGGCGATCAGGACGCGGCTGGCACGGATCTGGTTGAAGTCCTCGTTGGAGGTGAGGGCCCGTTCGGCGTCGGGCAGGGCGGCGGAAATCGGCACGCCGGGAAAGGCGAAACGGAAGGTGGTGCCGCGGTTTTCTTCGCTTTCGAGTTCCACGCGGCCACCCAGCAGGTCGGTGAGTCGTCGGGTGATGCTGAGGCCGAGTCCGGTGCCGCCGAAGGCGCGATCCGGGCCTTGATCGACCTGCCGGAAGGGCTCGAAAATCATGGCGTGATGTTCGCTGGGAATGCCGATGCCGGTATCGGCAACCGTGATGAATAGCGTGACTTTAGTCTCATCGGCTTCGTTGAGCCGGGTGGCGGCTTTGATCGTGATGGAGCCTTCCTTGGTGAACTTCAGGGAGTTTCCGACGACGTTGAACAGGATCTGGCGGAGCCGCACCGGATCGAAAACGAGTGCAGGCGGGACGTTTTCTTCGACCGAGGTGGTCAAGCGCAGACCGCGGTTGTTGGCTTGCTCGCCGAAGATATTGGAAATCTCGGCGAGTTGCGCACGGATCGAAATCGGTTTGGCGACCAAGTCGACGCGGCCCGCCTCGATCTTGGACAGGTCGAGGATGTCGTTGATGAGCGAGAGCATGGCGCGTCCGCTGGTGTTGATCGCTTCGACGTAGTGACGTTGTTTGGGAGTCGAAACGATGCCGCCGAGGAGTTCGGCGAAGCCCAACACCGCGTTCATCGGGGTGCGGATCTCGTGGCTCATGTTGGCCAGAAACTCGCTCTTTTCCCGGTCGGAGGTCTCGGCCTTTTCCTTCTCGCGGGTGAGCTTTGCCTCGCGATCCATCGCGATCATGGCGCGGCGCATAAACACAAAGGCTTGCAAGCCGATCGCGAGCCCGAGTCCGGCGAAGAGGACGGTGACCGCGGTGGCGAACTTGAGCTCGTGGGTCATGTCTTCGCGCCGTTGATCGAGCAGGGTCTGCTCGGCGGCGACCATCTCTCCGACGGTGGCGCGGAATTCGCCCATGACGCGCACTTCGGCCTCGTTGTTGAGGATGTTGCGCAGGCTGGAGAACGAGCGGCTGCGGGCGACTTCGCCGGTGCTGTTCAACTCGGAAAGGCGCTCGACGGTGAGCTCCATGAGCGTATCGGCCCGCTCGACTTGGCGAGGGTTATCCGAAACCAGCTCCTTCAGGTCGGCCAGTTGCTCGCCCAAATTCTCCCGGGCCTGTTGAAACGCATCCCGGTAGCCTTGGCCGGCGGTGATGAGGTAGCCGCGCTGCTCGCTCTCCGCGATCCGCAGCGTGGCGCTCACGCGTTGGACCTCGGCGATGACCCGATAGGTATGGTTGACCAGCTCCATGCTGCGCATGGTCGATCGCCCGGCATAGATCACGATCACGAGTGCGCCGATAAGCAGCAGGCCCGCAAAGAGGAGGAGTATTTTGTGCCAACCCTGGATGGTTTGACCGAGTCGCTGAATCGCCGACATATCCGTCTACAAATGAAGCGACGACTTCGGGTTGCCGATCTTTTTGTCGGACCGATTTGAGTGGGGGGTTCGCCTCACGGTGGAACTAAAGCGGTTTCGGCACCGCTACGCTGGCGGTGGCGTTAAGCGCGAGTTCGAAGGCGATCCAGGCGCGGGACCACTGGTCAAGCGCTTGGGCGACTTTCGCGCAGCCGAGGGCGGCAAATCCCTGGGCGAGCTGTTCGCATGCGATTTGCAGACGTCGGGTTTCGCGGCGAATC
>CAXBDS010000358.1:0-2416 GCA_963974355.1 uncultured Opitutaceae bacterium | reverse complement strand
CCCGACTCGTCTTCCTCGACGAGTCGGCCGCAAATATCAACGCCCGCGTAAAACTGACCCACTAACGCCCGTTTAGAACTGACCCACCCCCTGTTGGCGCAAAGCGCAGGAGGAGCAGAGCAGGGGCACCCGGGCTGGACGGAGCGAAGCGAAGTCCGGCCCGGGTGCCCCTGCTCTGGGTGAGTGCCTTCCGGCGTCCCCGATTCGTCACGTGTCAGCAGGCATGCTGGGCTGTCCGGTTCCCACTCAACCGGAGGCCCTATGCTTAATTTGGATCAGTTTATGAACATCCGTTTTCTTCAAAAGCAGGGTCACTCGGTGCGGCAGATCGCCCGGATGACCGGCCACTCCCGCAACACGGTGCGCAAGCTCCTGCGGGCCAAAACCACGCCTGTGCCAACGCCCCGCGAGCGCGCCAGCAAACTCGACGAACACCGCGATTACCTCACGCAGCGCTGGCAAGCCCACCGGCTCTCGGCGGTGCGCCTACTCGCCGAGATCCAGCCGCGTGGCTTCACCGGTTCGGTCAAGATCGTGCGCCGCTTCCTCGCGCAGCTCGCGGCCGCCCACCGCACCGACCCGCGGCTGACCGTGCGCTTCGAGACCCCGCCCGGCGAGCAGGCCCAGTGCGACTGGGCCGAGGTCGGCCGTTATCCCCAACCCGATGGCCGGACCATCAAGGTCTACGCCTTCGTCATGGTGCTCGGCTACTCGCGCTACCTCTACGCCGAGTTCACCCGCTCGATGGACGTCGCGACGCTGATCCGCTGTCATCAAAACGCCTTCGCCTTCTTCGGCGGCTGGCCCCGGCGCATCCTCTACGACAACATGCGCCAGGTCGTCATTGGCCCGGACCGCATCAACCCGCGTTTCCTCGACTTCGTGCGCCACCACGGCTTCGAGGCCAAACGCTGCCGGCCCTATCGGCCCCGGACCAAGGGCAAGGTCGAACGCAGCGTCTCCTACCTGCGCGACCGTTTTTTAAACGGTCGCACCTTCGACGGACTCGACGACCTCAACGCCCAGGGCCGCCACTGGCTCGGCCAGGTCGCCAACGTGCGGATACACGGCACCACTCAAGCCCGCCCCTGCGACCGTCTCCCCGACGAAGCCCTCACGGCCGCCGCCGAGTTAAACCCCTACCAAGTCACCCACAGCACCGCTCGCACCGTGAGCGTCGAGGCGCTCGTGCGCTACGAGACCAACGACTACTCCGTGCCCGCCCGCTGGGTCGGCGCCCGCGTCAGCGTCGATGCCGGCGCTTGCGTGATCCACATCCGCGCCGGCGACCTGATCATCGCCCAACATCCGGTCAACGCCGGCCGGGGCCAGCGCACCGAGTCGCCCGCCCACGTGCAGGAACGCTGGGCGCTCTCGGTGCCGGCCGCGCCACCGGCGCCACCCCAAGGCTGTCACATCACCTTTGATCACGGGCCCCTAAGTGGGTATGCGGAGGTGGCCTCATGAGCGCCCTGCACGAACAACTCGCCTCGGACGGCCCCCTGCAGATCGGTGCCACCACCGCCCACGCCCAGCTCGACTCGCTGGCCCAGCAGGCCGCCGCCCACCACTGGTCCTACTCCCACTTCTTGGGTAAGTTGTTGGAGGCGGAGATCGCCGCGCGTCGCCAACGCGTGATCGAGACCAGCCTGCACTTCTCGGGGCTGCCTTGGCAAAAGCATCTCAGCGATTTTGACTTCTCCTTCCAGCCCTCCATCGACCGCGCCCTGATCGAGGAACTGGCCACCGGACGCTTCATGGACGAAGGCCGCAACGTCATCTTCCAAGGCCCGCCCGGCGTCGGCAAGACCCACCTGGCGATCGCCCTGGGCTTGGCCTGCGCCGAACGCGGCCAACGCCTGCTGTTCCTCTCCGCCATGGAACTGGTCCGGCGCATGAAGACCGCCTTCGCCGCCAACCGCATGCCGCACTACATGAAGATGCTCACCACACCCAAGCTGCTCATCGTCGACGAGGTCGGCTACCTCGGCCTCGATCACGACCAAGCCTCGCTCCTGTTCCAAGTCATCTGCCAGCGCTACGAAAAACAGGCCGCCACCCTCATCACCTCCAACAAAGCCTTCAGCGACTGGGGCCACGTCTTCGCCGGCGACGCCGTCATGGCCAGCGCCGCCTTGGACCGGCTGCTGCACCGCGCCACCGTGGTGAACATCAAGGGCGAGTCCTACCGCATGAAGGAAAAGCGCCTCACCGGCCTCTTCCCCGGCTCGGTCGCCTTGCCCGATGTCACGACGAAAGGAGGTGCCCGCCTCAAGACCAAATAACCCCGCCGTTTAATCACGCGGGGGTGGGTCAGTTTTAGACGGGCCAAGGTGGGTCAAATCTCGGCGGGCGTTGACAGCAAAAACGAATATGACCCGCCTGCGGGGGCGTTGCCCGCGGGGCCAACGCCTCC
>CAXBDS010000357.1:0-2423 GCA_963974355.1 uncultured Opitutaceae bacterium | reverse complement strand
CCTGGATCTGGCTCTTGTTGAAGACGGTGACCGGAAGAACGTTTTCGCTCTCCAGGCGTTTGATGTTCGAACCCGTCGTGACGAAGGCTTCCAAGGTCAGCACATCCCCCTCGTCCGCGGCGGCGGGAGCGGGGGCTTGCTGGGCAAAAGCGGGGGTCGTTAACGAGGCCAGAAGCAAACCGACGGTAAGTCGTCGGCGCGTAGTTTGATGGTGTCGGTGCATGTTTGTATTTTGAAAGGCGAACCCGTGTTCGATTACCTAACAGCTGACGGGCGTTGCCCTGACAAAAATACCGGACCACGCCCGACAATCCGCAGCAGATGCGCCAATTCTACCGCAGCAACGACACCGTATATATCCGCAGATATAACTCCCCCCCGGGGAGTTAGAAGCGTCGCGACACCTCCAGGGACCAGGTTCGACCCGCCAACAGCAGCGAACTGGAACGCATGGAAAATCCTCGTGAATCAGAAGTTAGCGGAGGTTTTTCATCCGTAAAATTGGTCACTTTTAGGCGCACCGTAGTGTCTCTCCACCAAGCCCCCGCGAGAGGTCCGGACCGGTAGGAAATCATGAAATCTGCGCTCACACTCGCGGGAACCTCATAACGGTAGTAAAAGGCCCCTTCGTCGAAGACCTTCACGATCGAATCGGGACGCCCCCAGGCTTCGTAAGCGGTTTCCGAAATCGTCGCCTCGGTGTCTTGGAAGGGGCTGACGTAGTAGAGCCAGATGCCCGCCCCCCAATGCGCCCCCTGCCACTCAAAGGTCGTGGTCGTGCGTAAACGCTGCATGCCGTCTTCCCCGAGCAGGTTGTCCCGCACCATGGGCACGCCACTCTCGACGTAGGCCGCCGAGAGGTAGGCGGCGTTGGCCACCATGTTGAATTTTCCCCAAGCGGTGGTCGGCCATGTATACTCGGCCCCGAAATCGACGCCGGAGACATAACCGTCATCGCTGTTGGCAAACGGCCGCTCGGCCGATACCAAACGCCCCACCACCGCCCGCTGTCGCTCCGCCGGCTGCGCGGCGTTGTAGGTGTTAAACGCCATCCGGTCCTGCGCGCTGGGCGCGTCCCGCACCACCCGCGGATCGCCCACGTAGTAGCTCGTCCCCGAACCGAGGTCGATCTGCCCCCCCGGCACGCCGGCGGCGATCGCCGACTGCACGTAGGCGTTGAGCAGACGCTCGTCGTTGCGCACGATTTCGCCGGTCGTATCGGTGCCGATTACATTGGACCGTCGGGTCGTCCAAAAGTCCGCCGTCAAGGTGAGTCCTTTCACGAAAGGCACTTCCGTCACCACGCCGAAATTGACGCCGGTGGCCTCCTCGGCCTTCAAGCCGCCGTTCCCGCCGTAAAGCACGTTAACCGAGGCCGTGCCCTCGCCGTTGACCGTGCGGCGGTAGCCGTCCGAAACTCCGGTTTGCACCCGGATGCGCGGCGCCGCGTGGAGTAGGGCGAGATTCGGGGCCCGGAAACTGCGATCGAGCGATCCGTGTAACTGCAGGCTCGGCGTCACGCGCCAATGCACGCCCATGCGCGGCGCCAAAGCGTGACCGAAATCGTCATAGTTCTCGTAGCGGCCGGCGAGCGACACTTCCACCGAGCGGGCAAAGCTGAACCCATTCGCCTCGTCCACCAAGGGCACCGCCATCTCGGCATAGATCGCACCGACCCACCGCTCCCCGACCGAATTCGAACTCGGGGAGGCTTGCACGAAGTCATTGTCATCGAGATCCAGCCCCGATCCCACCGGGTTCAGGCCGGCGTAGGCCTCACGCCAATCCGAGTAGGTTTCCCGCCGCACTTCGCTGCCCACCGCCACCTCCACAAACTTGTCTTGGAAGGTATCGAACTCCCCCACCACGCGGAAATCGAGACTGCCGAGCGACGTCTTTCCTACCCGTAAGAACGGACTCATGAAGGCGTCCAACGCTTCCGCCGGGTTCGTGTAGGGTTCATCCGCGACTACCGCTCCATCCTGCACTTTGAATGTGTAGCCGAAGGGGTTGAACGCCGTGGGATCGGTCTTTTGGGCGGCGGCCTGCAACAGGCTTTCCCGCACCTGATTCTGCGATTGATCCTTGGTCTCCGCGAAGGTGTAGAGCGCCCCCGTCTCCCAAGTCCAGCCGTCGCCGATCTTCCCGCGCAGCCCGCCCAAGAAACGAAACACCTGCGAATGCACGTCGATCCGCTCCGGACCGACGTCGGCCACCGACTCGGTCAACAGCGTCAGCTCTTGCGGCGCCCCCGTGAGCCGGGCCTGCCCCGTCGCCGGATCGGCCGAACCGTCCACGCTGTAAAAGCGGGAGCCAAAAGGGTTGTAGGGGTTGTCGGCCGACAACACCACCAACCGGTCGACGCCGTTCACCCCCGAATACGGGATCGGCTGCCGCTCGATGTGCGAACGCGCATCGTATAC
>CAXBDS010000356.1:0-2452 GCA_963974355.1 uncultured Opitutaceae bacterium | reverse complement strand
ATTTTCTTGCCCAACTCCTGGGCGACATCGCGCACGATGCGGGGGAATTTGGCCCACACATTGCCGATCGGCTGCATGCGGGTCTTCATCACGCTGCCCTGCAGCTCCGTGGTGATCAGGTTGAGGCGTTGCGAGGCAGCCAACAATGCGGCCGGGTCGGGCTGGGTCACGTTTTGGATGATCTGGTTGCGCGCCAACACGAGCTCGCCCACCAGATTCATGAGTTTGTCGAGCTGTCCGACCTCGACGCGAATCGCGCTCTCTGAGACGGAAGCCTTGGGCGCTATCTCGGAATCGGAATTCGGCGATGGGACGGCCGGCCTGGGCGCCACCGGCGGCGTTTGCGCGGTCGCGGCAACGGCCGCAGGCGCAGGCTCGGGCGCGGGTTCGTCGTCGAACAAACCAAAACCGTCATCCTCAACGACGGCGGGCGCCGGTGTCGCGGCCGACATGGCGGCGGCAGCCTCCGGCTCGACCGAAGTCGCGGGAGGCACGTCTTCCTGCAGCGCTTGCAAGCGGGCGAGCAAGGGCCCGTGATCAACCTCGCCCTCGTCCCCCACGGTTTCCAGGTGCTGCAACATCGCGCGCAATGCATCCGACAGGGCGAGCAACGCGGATATCCGATCAGCGGATACGTCGATCTTCCCGTCGCGCAACCGACTCAGCAGGCTTTCGCCGACATGGGCCGTGGCCTCGATCCGACCGTAGCCGAGGCAGCCCGCCGTGCCTTTCAAGGTGTGAATGACCCGAAAAATGACGTTCAGGGTCTCCGTGTCCCGAGTCCCGTTTTCCAAGGCCAGGAGCTCATGATCGAAACGGTCCAACCCCTCGAAGCTCTCGACGAGGAGATCGTTAAGCAGCTGCTGCTGCAAGGAGTCGGGCATCGCGGTGGACATGGGGCGGGGCTAAAAATACCACTCAGGCGGCCGGAAGGACCTTGGCCACAACGGCCAGCAGCTGGTCTTGGCGGAAGGGTTTGACGATCCAACCGGTCGCGCCGGCGGAACGGCCGCGCGCCTTCATTTCCGGGTCCGATTCCGTGGTGAGGAGCAGGATCGGGGTTCGCTGAAATTTCGGCAGCGTGCGCGCTTGGCGGGTAAACTCGATCCCGTCCATGCGCGGCATGTTGACGTCGGTGATGATGAGATCGACGTGGCGCAGTTTCAGAACGTTGAGCGCAGCCATGCCGTCTTCGGCTTCGACGACCTCATGACCGGCTCCCGCGAGGGCGAGCGCGATGACTTTCCGCATGGTCGAGGCGTCGTCCACCGTAAGAATCGTGGCTTTCATGGAATCAAAAATGGGGAGAGATTACTGTGCACCTCCCCGTATATCGGCCACAGCACGCCGCCGTTTAGCCAATTCCATCCATTTGCACTTGGGCGCAGGGGTCCCTCGGCCGCCGATGGCAACCGGAAGCCGCACGGTTTCCCCCTCCCTGAGCGCCGCGCCCTCAGCCTCCAACCACGCGCCAGCCGTAAGGGTCGACCGCGAGCGGGCCGGCCGGGCCTTGGATGACGCCACCGCGACCGTCGAGATTAACGGCGATCCAGGTGGTGAAACCGTCTTCCGGGTTGCGCCGCGGCACCACGATGGTGCCAGCGGTGGGTTGGCCGATCGTCTGAACCCCCGCGACCTTAACGTAGTGTTCCAGCAACGCCTTTTGCAATCGGCCGCCCGCTTCGCCCACCGGTTCCGCGCTGAGCACGACAACGCGTCCCGCACCCAGCGCCCGCTCGGTGATCACCGCCAGATCGCCGCCGTGCGCCGCTTCGGCCGAGGTCAACGCACCCACGACCTTCGTCTCCCCCGTGGCCGGACGCAGCGCATGACACCACCCGGCAAGCTCCGCCGTTTCGCCAAAGGCTTCGACGCTCGTTTCACGTCCGGTCACCGGCCACGCAAAGACCGTCTCCACCCCCGCCAACGCCTCGACCGCCCCCAAAGCCGCCTCGGTCGACACGCCGTGCTCCGCCGTGCGCATCCCGGTCAGCGGACCGCAAATCCACGTGCCCCCCGCGCGCACCCACGCCTCGATCTTCGCGAGAAACGCCTCGCTCACGTAAGGCATCCCCGGCGTCACGAGCAGTTTCAGGTCGTCAATCGCCGCGCCTTCGAAACGCACATCGCGATGCAAGCCCACGTCGATCATCCGGCCGTGCCAGGCGTCGATCGTCGCGCGATAGTCGGTGACGTGTTGGCCGGTGCTGGCCCCGATTGGTTCGGTCTGCAGCATGACGCGGGCATGGTCCGACCAGGTCACGGCAACTTCCGCCGGCACCGGGCGAGTGGACGCAAGCAAGGGCGCCAACTCCCGTCGCGCGGCCTCCACCTGTTCGACCGACGCATAACCGATGCTCGGCTTGAACCACGCGCTCATCACCGCGCTGTGCGGCAACTCGCAGCCCGCCCGCTGCCCTCCACTCCGGTCAGGCCGACGCGCCACAAAAGT
>CAXBDS010000355.1:0-2455 GCA_963974355.1 uncultured Opitutaceae bacterium | reverse complement strand
TGCTGGCGCGTGCGGGTGATCGCAATGCGCCGGCCGAAGAGCGGAAGGTGTTCGAACCAATCGACCGCCTCCTGGTGTTTTACGACATCGCCGACCAAAATGATCGCCGGTGCGGCCAAGCCGGCGTCCGTCACGACTTGAGGGAGATTGGCGATCGTGGACGCAACACTGCGTTGGCGGCCGAGCGAAGCCCACTGAACCACGGCCGCGGGGGTCGAGGCATCCATGCCGCCCTTAAGCAAGCCGGCTGCGATCTCAGCCAGATGCCCCATACCCATGTAAATGGCCAAGGTCGTGTTTTTCAGCCCACCGAGCGCCGGCCAGTCGACCTGGAGCTCGTGTTTTTCCGGATCCTCATGACCGGTGACGAAAATCAACGACGCACTGGTATTGCGATGGGTCAGCGGGATGCCCGCATAAGCGCCAGCGGCGAGGGCGGCGGTCACGCCGGGCACGACCTCGAACGCGATTTTAGCGGCCGCCAGAGCTTTCGCTTCCTCTCCTCCCCGGCCGAAGACGTAGGGATCGCCGCCCTTGAGGCGAACGACGGTCTTTCCTGCTTTCGCGCGATCAACCAGCAGCTTTTCGATATCCGCCTGCGGCATGGCGTGGAACCCGGCCTTTTTGCCCACGTAAATGACTTCGCAGCCGGGACGGCACCAATCCACGAGCTCCGGGTGCACCAAATAGTCGTAAACCAGCACGTCGGTGTCCGCGATCAATTCGCGGGCTCGCAAGGTGACCAACCCCAGATCACCAGGGCCGGCGCCGACCAGAAATACTAAGCCTCGTTTCATAGATCGGATATGCGGGCGGATCCCGTGCCGGGTGGCAACCTTGCGCTGCGAAAATGCCGTTCGCACCGCCGGGGAGCACCGCGGGCATGGCATTGCGCGGCCATATCGCCGGAGGTATGTGCTGCGGGGATTTAGTATTGACTAAGTAATTCCCGTTTAAATTCAGCTCGAATGACTTCGGTAATCTACGGGGGGTGTTTTCCTTGTGGTTCCAACCTTTCGGGACCCTAATCGACGGATGGCGGTTACGAGGCAGATAATCTCAACTGGCAAAACGTTGGTGTTACCGCTCGTTTTGCTCAGTGCTCTGAGTCTCGGTTCAAGCGCTTGGGCGCAAACGGATCGTCTTTGGGATGACGGTCAAAATAACAACGACAATTGGGGCACCAGCAACAACTGGAATCCCAACAATCGGCCGACCAGCACGAGCGAACGAGCCGTCTTCGCCACCAATGGGCTCAACACGACCTCGATCGAGGTGAATAATAACTATTCGGTTGGTGGCCTGATCTTTCAGAGCTCGCTGACCGACACCCTTGGTTTTTACAATTCGGGCCGCACTCTCACGGTCGATCAATACGGGATTATCAATCAGTCCGCCACCACGGTCACATTCGATAACAAGTTTAAGTTGAATAAAAATCAAACGTGGGAGGCTTCCCACGGAGCCGGCGGCGGCCTCGTTTTTAACCAAGCGTTGAATCTCAACAGCAGGGACCTGACGTTCAATACCGCCAATGTTTCGAACTCGATTACGATCGACGGTTTGATCTCAAACAACAACGGCGACCTCACGAAAACCGGTGATGGCGTGCTCTCGCTCACCAACGCGAGCAACAGTTTCAAGGGATCGATCACCGTCAATGACGGCACGCTTTCAATCAGCTCGGAGGGGGCTCTCGGTTCCAGTAGCGCGACGAACAGCCTGATCCTCGATGGCGGAACACTTCGGACGGAAGGCTCCAGTGTGAACATCGGTTCCACGGACCGCTCAATCGTGCTCGGTAGTTCCGGCGGGACGATCGAAACGGTGACGAATCTCACGTTGTCGAAAACACTCAGCGGCAGCGGCGCTCTGATCAAAACCGGCGCCGGCAGCCTCACTCTCACCGAAGGCAACACGTTCACGGGCGGCACGACGGTGAACAACGGCACGTTGTTGCTGGCCACGGGCGGAGGCACGGGCGTGATCAGGGGCGACCTGACCGTGAATGCGGGAGCCACCGTAGAAGCGACCGCGACCGATGCATTCGGTTATAACGGCGGCGCCAAGGTGACTAACGTTACGGTGAATGGCGGCACCATCGTAAACAGCATCGGCTCCGGAAACGGAAACCTCGGATGGGCCAATACCTTCACCCTGAGCAACGGTGCCACGTTGTCGTCGAACAGCGGCGTCAGTTCCGATTCTGCGGTGTCGAATTTTACACTCAACGCGGATTCGTCCATCAATGCCACCGCCGGAACCTCGACGATTGAGGGACGCATGAATCTTCGCGGTGATTCAGGCCTGAATGTCGATATGACCGTAGCCAACGGGGCCACGCTCGAGGTGACCGCTGCGATTACGTCATCAGGCGGAGACACTGGATTCACCAAGTTGGGCACAGGCACGCTGGCGCTGTCCGGCAGTAACACCTTTAGCGGCAACGTCACCG
>CAXBDS010000354.1:0-2476 GCA_963974355.1 uncultured Opitutaceae bacterium | reverse complement strand
ACCCACGTTGTTCATAAACGACGACAACACCGCCACGCTCAACGTCAGCGCCAGCACCTGCATCGTCGGCCGCTTCCCCGCCCGCAGCACGAGACTCGCCAAGGCATCCACCAGCCCCGACTGAAAAAAGGCCCGGCTGATCACCAACACCGCCGCCACCGTCACCACCGCCGGATGCCCGAAGCCCGAAAACGCACTCTCCATCGGCACGACGCCAAATAGCGCCGCCAGCAGCAACGTCAGCAATGCGACCACGTCGTAACGCAGTTTGCCGGTCACAAACCCCACCAGCGCCGCGATGAGCAGCAGGCTCAAAATTCCCAGGTCAGACGACATCGCGAACGCATCCGAAACCACCGCCGCCGGCATGGCGAGCCAAGTTGAAGAACCGAAAGTGCCGCATCGGAACGCAGACCCGTTTGCGATGCGCCGGTGCGCCACAATCGGTCGATCCGCGTCCGCCAACCCGTGCGACCAGCACCTCGTCGTTCTCCCCGCACAATTCGATCAACTTTGACAGGGATATTCCGGGGGTTCACCTAATCGATTACCCCTTCGGTGGCACACAGACTGCACGGCGGCCATCGAGCTTCCAACCTCACTCCGTTCAACCCAATCGCCTCCTTTCCGGACGCCTTTTCAATCACTCACGCCCACATGATGCAGCATCTCACCCTTCGCCTTCTCGCCCTCGGCTTGAGCGGCGTCACCCTCTCGGCCGCCGCCGACGAACAAACGATGACCTTCGCGCTCACCGGCGACTCGATCATCAACCGCCGCATCTCCACCTACCGTGCGCCCGGCATTGATGGCATGTGGCAAATCATCCGCGACGCCGACGCTGCCTTCACGAATTTCGAGACCCTGATTCACGACTGGGATCTCCCCGGCGAAGCCCGCAGCGGTGGCACCTACATGGGCTCGCCCACCTATGTCGGTTCGGAACTGGAATGGGCCGGCTTCGACCTGCTCGGCTTGGCCAACAACCATACCTTTGACTACGGCCTCGAGGGCATGCGCTCCACCCGCCGCTACCTCGCCAAGACCAACCTGGTCTTCGCCGGCACCGGCGAGAATCTCGCCATGGCCCGCGCCCCCGGCTACCTCGACACGACGAAAGGCCGCGTCGCCATCATCTCGACCGCCTCCTCCTTCACCCCGGCCAGCGTCGCCGGGCCGCAACGCTCCGATATCATTGGCCGGCCCGGCCTGAATCCGTTGCGCTTCACCACGACCTACACCGTCGAACCCGAAACCATGGCCACCTTGGCCAAGCTCAAGGGCAACGCTCCCGCCAAAACCCCGAGCAACCTCGACTTCCTGGAGGTGCAGTGGAAATCCGGCAACGAGGTGAAGATGAGCACGGAGGTCTCCGCCTTCGACCTCGAAGAAATCACCCACACCGTGCGCAACGCCCGCGCCCAGGCCGACTGGGTCATGGTTTCGATCCACTCGCACGAAAGCCTCACCCCGGAAGATCGCACCCAACCCGCCGAATTCCTCGTGGCGTTCGCCAAAGCCGTGATCGACGCCGGCGCCGACATGGTCGTCGGCCACGGCCCGCACCTCCTCCGCGGCATCGAGATCTACAAGGGCAAGCCCATCTTCTATTGCCTCGCCAACTTCATCTTCGAAAACGATCTCGTGGAATTCCAACCGTGGGAGAACTACGACAAGACCGATCTGCCCGGCACGTCATTGCCGTCTGAATACTACTCGAAGCGCTCGAAGAACGACACCATCGGCTTCACCGCCAACCGCACGTATTGGGACAGCGTCGTGGCCGAAACGGTCTACGATATGGATCGCAACTTGAAAGAGATCCGCCTCCACCCGGTCACGCTCGGCTTCGGCAACTCCCGCACCAAGCGCGGTCAGCCCGCCCCGGCCAACGCCGAGGACGCCGCCTACATCATCAAGCAGATGCAGGATCTCTCCAAGCCCTTCGGCGTCACCATCGTCGAACGCGACGGCGTCGGCATCATCACGCCGGAAGGCTGAAGCCGCGCGGCACGCGTTTACCCTCACGGGCCGGGGATCTTCACGATCACCCGGCCCTTAATTTTTCCGGCCAGCAGATCGGCCGCCGCATCGACCACGCCGGCCAACGGGATCTCCCGTGGCAGCGCCGCCAGCTTGACCGGATCAAGTTCAGCGGCCAACCGAGCCCACGCCACCTCCCGTTCCGCGCGCGGCGCCTGCACACTGTCGATCCCGTAGAGCGTCACGCCGCGCAAAATGAAGGGCGCCACCGTCGCCGGGAAATCCATGCTCTGCGCCAAGCCGCACGCCGCCACCGCTCCGCGATAACGCAGCCCCGCGCAGACGTTGACCAGCGTGCTGCCGCCGACGCTGTCGATCGCCGCCGCCCAGCGCTCGCGTTGCAGCGGTTTGCCCGGCGCCGAAAGCGTGTTCCGGTCGATGATCTCCGCCGCGCCCAAGGCGCGCAGATAATCCGCCTCGGCGGCCTTGCCCG
>CAXBDS010000353.1:0-2508 GCA_963974355.1 uncultured Opitutaceae bacterium | reverse complement strand
CTTCGCCAACGACCACTTCCTCCGCGGCCAAACCTTTCGCGGCGAGGCACGCACCCCGGCAGGATTTAGATTGTATCGGATTTCTGACTACCCCGGTTTGGTGGCGGATCGCGCGGACACCGCGGGCGTGGGGGGCGAGATCTGGGAAATCGACGGTCCTTGCCTGCGCCGGCTCGACGCCCTCGAAGGCCTCAAAGAAGGCCTCTATACCCGCGAACCGATTCCGTTGCTCGAGCCCTTCGCGACCGAATTGGTCATCGCCTACTTTTACGCTCGCGACCTCGCCGGCCACGACGCGATCAGCGGCGACTGGCAGGAATTCCGCCGCCGGCGCTAGTCAGTTCGCGTCGTCGGCCGGCGGCTGCTTGAACACGCCCGGAGGGATGCGGCGCACCAAGGTGAATTGGGCCCGGAAAAGCTCTTCCAGCGTGTCGCGCACAGCGGCCGGAATAGCCGCGATCACCCCATCCAAATCGGGCAAGGCCTGTCCGTCGTCGATCGTGAGGTTTCGCGCTCTTTTGCGGCTCGCCCCCGGCGCGGGGGTATCGATGCCCCCATCCAGCTCCGCCACCATGGCCGCTTCAGTGTTCTCATCCGGCCACTCGGGGGCGCCGTCATCCCAATCGCCGCCGGATTCATCCTCATCGGAACGCGTTGCTGCCGCCGGAGCAGGACTCGCCAATCGTGGCGCCGGCGCTTCCGTTCGCGGTCGGGACGCCGCCTCGGCGGCCGCACGGTCGTTGCGCGCTTTCAGTTCCGCCGCAAAACTTTCGTCGCCCGCCAGCCGCGTCAGCACGCCGGTTTCGAGGCGCTCAATCAGGCTTTTTTTTTTGAGCCGTCCGCCGCGTCGTTTTCGCTCGCCGCCGGGGCGGCTTCGGCCAGCGCCGCGAGCTCTTTGATCAGGCTGTCGATGGCGCGCGCCCGGCTGGCCTCGACGGCCTTAAAGAGCGTCACTTCAAAATTGATTTTCTCGGCCAAGCCCAGCTTCACGCCCCCTTCGCCCTCGCGCAACGCGTCGAGCAGCCGCGTCACCTGCTCGGTGGTCAGCGCCACGCTGCCGAGCATCGTGGTCGAGCCGCCCTGCGCGATCGCATCGAGCAGCGCTGTCCGCACAAAAGCCTGTAAATCCGACAACAGCCGCACGAGATCCCGCCCCTCCCCATCGCACTCGTCGACCAAGGCGACAATCTCACGGTGATCGCCCGTGGCGAGCGCCGCGGCGAGTTTCCCGATGCGTTCGGCCGATACCAAACCGTAAACATCCAACACGTCGGCTTCGCTGATGTCGTTGCCGCAAAACGAAATCATCTGATCGAAAATCGACTGCGCGTCGCGCATGCCCCCGTCAGCCATACGCGCGATGCTGGCGAGCGCATCGGCGGAGATTTTGATTTCCTCCTTCTTCGCGATGTCTTCGAGCCGCTGGATGATGAGGTGCGGCGGGATCGGCTTCAGATCGAAGCGCTGGCACCGCGAGATGATCGTGGGCAACACCTTCTGCGGGTCGGTCGTCGCGAAGACGAATTTCACGTGCTCGGGCGGCTCCTCGAGGGTCTTCAACAGCGCGTTGAACGCCGCCGTCGAGAGCATGTGCACCTCGTCGATGATGTAGACTTTGAACTTACCCTGGGCCGGCGCGTATTGCACGGTGTCGCGCAAGTCACGCACCTGCTCAACGCCGTTGTTCGAGGCGCCGTCGATCTCGATCACGTCGAGGTGGGTGCCATCGGCGATCGATTGGCAGGCCGGATCCGCCGGATCGAAATCCGCCTTCGGTCCATCGGTGCAATTCAGCGCCTTGGCAAAGATGCGGGCCGTCGACGTCTTGCCCGTGCCACGGGGACCAACAAACAAGTATGCGTGCGCTATCCGATTGCGTGCAATGGCGTTACGCAGCGTCCGCATCACGTGGTCCTGCCCCACGACATCGTCGAAGGTCTGCGGACGCCACTTGCGGGCAATAACTTGGTAACCAGTCGAGGCCAAAGGGAAAAGCGGTCAGCTAGACGCTGAAATCCAAAATCGTGAGTCGAAAAACCAAAAGAAAAAGAGGTGGCCAGGCACTCCACGGCACTGAGAGAACGTCGTTGCCGTTGCTACCTTCCGGTCCTGGCGGAGTTCACGCGTCTGCCCATGCATGGCGCCTGGCCAAGGACCACCGTGCGGGTGCCCGGGACCAATTCAACGAGAATCTTAAGCAACTCGTCCGCAGCGCTCGATTCGCGCCGCCACGCCCGCCGATAATCCCAAGCGGCGCGCCCCGTCGGCGATACCGCGCAACATCGCCCGGTCCGGCGCAGCGGGCGGTTGACCGGGCTCGGGCGTAAAATAAATCGTCGATTCCACGCGCGGCCCGACCGGGCTCAAGACGCGTTGCGAAGCCTGCACGTAATGACCTTCCGCCACCCGGTGAAACTGATCCATTGCCGGCAAAAACGAGGCCGGCACCAACCAGATCGCACCGCGCACGGACTCGCCTTGGGTGGCCACGAGCGTCAACCCACCGTG
>CAXBDS010000352.1:0-2525 GCA_963974355.1 uncultured Opitutaceae bacterium | reverse complement strand
CGCCAAGGGATGGGCGGCGGGAGCGTGGTTGTTGGAATGGTTCATGGTGGGAAGGGATCGATGGATTGCGGTGCGCTGCGGCCAGCGACCAATTTGTGGGTTTCATCCATAGGTGCCGCGAAGGGACCTTCCGGTGACAACATTTCTGAAATAAATACCGCGTCGGGGGGAGTCCCTCTCGATCGCCCTCTACAGCAACTTGGTGATCGGGATCGGCATCATCGCGCTGCTCATCGGGAACGATTTCCGCACGGGAAGATGCACGCGCCGTATTGGGGGGTTACTGGCCCTCCTCGTCCAGCAAGCCGCGAGCGTTCAGATCGATCCGCACGTCGCGTGCCTGGACAACGTTCTGCACTTGGCTGGGCTCAATGTAAGTTGCTTCATTCTCCCGGGAATCATCCCGCCGGAAACCCTGGCCCTACTGCGAGAAGAGTGCTCCTATTTCCTCGGCTACATGGACGGCACCATGGATACCAAAGGGGTCGAAGTGGAAGGCATCAACCATCGCGGAAAGCGCTACTTCATCGGCAACCGCTACCGCCTCAGCCCGCGCATGCGCGAGTTCACCTTCAGCCCCCTCATGGCCGAAGTGGCCCAAGCCGCGCTGGGCCCCAACGTCTATCTGTTCAATGAACAATGGGTGGTGAAGAACGCCGAACAAGGCATGCAGTTCGGCTGGCATCAGGATAGTAGATACGTGATGCGCAGCCATCCCGACGCCAAGCACCCGCCCTACCTCACCTGCTGGGTAACGCTCGATGATGTCAGCGAGATCAACGGCACCGTCCACCTGCTCCCCCACTCGCGCGGCGGCACGAAGGAGACGATCTTCAGCCATGAGCTCGAGCCAGGCTCCAACGACTTGATCGCCTATCGCGGCGAAGACCCAGGCGATCCGTTGATCGTCCCGGTCGGCACAATTGTCGGTTTCTCCAGTTACGTTTTTCACCGGAGCGGCCCCAACACCACCAACCGCATGCGCCGCATCTACCTGCCGCAATATTCCGCCGCGCCGATCGGGGACGACGACGTGCGCTCGTGGGCCATGGCCGTGCCGTTCGTGAAGGACGGTAAAATCATCTACCACGCAGCCGACGACACCGCGGAAAAATACGGCCCGAAACCAAAGAAAAAATAGGCCCGCCTCGGGCCCGCTGCGCCTCACCGCCGTTTTCGAAACGCCGGCGCCGCCAGTGGGAAGATGGGCAGGAGTCATCCCCGACGGAATCGACGCCGTGCCCGTCGACCAACGCCAAAAAGCGCGCCCCAGCATGACGCCGGAAAACCGGCGATGCTGGGACGCGCAGGGCTAACAGACAGATTAGGACTTGCCGCCGCGCAGAAAGCCGAAGCCGCCGATGACGAGCGCGATCACGCCGCCGATGATAAGTCCCATGCTCTTGTCGGTGGGAGTGCCGCTCACGCTCTCCTTCACGCTGGAGACGATCGAGTCGCCGGCGCTCAGACCGTAGACGAGAAGGATGACACCGACGACGACGAGGGCGATGGATACAGGTTTATTCATGGAATGACAGGGTTGTAGGTTGCGATGCTGCTGAAATCTAGGCGTAGTCGTTTGTTGGTTACGCATCGGGTTTGTCCTGGGAGAAGACGAGCACGGAGTAGGCGCCGATTCCCGTGAGGATGCGATGAGACATCCCGTCCAACGGCTCCCCGGTCGCTTCGATATCGGGCGCCGCGTGATCGCTGAAATCGTCACTGTAGGCACGGCTGTCACTGTTGACGCGCACGCGCCACATCCCGCCGGACGGCACGCCCACGGCATAGTTTTCAACCGGTTCAGTGGACAGGTTGACCACCACAATGACGTCATCCCCCGGACCACCCTCACGCCAGCGACGGTAGCCGAGAATCTTGCCCTCATGGTTTACGTGGTGCGTCTCGATATCCTGGCCGCTCAATCCGCTCGTATGGCCATCACGGTTACGACGCAGCGCGATCAGATCACGGTAGAGCGCGTGGATGCCGGCGAAGCGTTCCAGCTTGGACCAGTCGACCGGCACCTCGTCACGGAACCATTCATCTTCCAAAAACTCCTGCCCCTGAAACAACATCGGGATCCCGGGGGCGGTGAGCACGAGCGCCGCGCCCAGAGATGAACGCTTGCGCGCCGCATAACCATCCGGATGGGCGCCATCGATTTCGGACGGCATACGGGCACTGCCATTGGCAACTTCGTCGTGGGATTCGCTGTAAACGACACGCTTAAATGCGTCGCCGTCGTAGCGTGCCTTTAAGGCGTTGATCACATGGTCGAGATTGCGTTGGCCGTCTTCCGCCACGACGAGCGCCGCGCGGACGGGATGAACGAACCCGGCGTCCCACTGCGCGCCGAACCCGGCCCCGCCACCGCCCGTAGGTTTCACGATCCATTCGCTGCCGCGCAGGTCTTCGGCAATCGTGATGACGCCGGGAAACTCAGCGCGCAACTCGTCGTTAACCCATTGGCAAAGGCCCCAGCCCTCCTTGGCGTCGTCCGACGGATCGTTCGTGTTACCACG
>CAXBDS010000351.1:0-2526 GCA_963974355.1 uncultured Opitutaceae bacterium | reverse complement strand
CAGCGGCAAGATCACCACGATCCTGCCCTTCGCCGACAACATGTCCCCGCTTATCGGCCCCGACAGCACCATCGCCTTCCCTTCCGAGCGCAAAGTCGTGCGCATGGACGCCCAACCCGGCACCGACTACCTGCTCATGCTGTATTCCGAGGAGCCGCTCGACATCAACCTCCTCCGCGAGGCGATGGACCAAAACGAAGGCACGCTCTCCGAGAAGATCGCCCAATCCCTCGGCCGCCGCATCGTCCCCGACGCGTTCATCGAGCGCAGCGCCGACGGCATCGGCTTCCGCGTCACCCAAAAAACCGTCGGCTCCATCGTCCCCCTCATGGTCGAACTGGCCCACAACTGACGCGGCTCCCGGCCCTCATATTGGCCGTTGGACATTCGGCGTCGGACCTTCCACAACGTGTCCATGTCCGCCGCGCCGCGCCTCGAGACCATCGACGTCATCCTGCCCCTCGCCACCTCCGAGGATGAGACCGCGCGCCTCCGCGCCGCCGCCCGTCAGCTTGGGGTCCCGCCCGAGCGCATTTCCGGCGTCCGCCTGCGCAAACACTCGATCGACGCCCGCAAACGCGACATCAAGATCCAACTCCGCCTCGAAGTCGCGATCGACGGCCCGCTCCCGCCCGAACCCCTGCCCACCCCCGATTACCCGACTGTGCCGGTCGGCGCACCTCGGGCCGTCATCGTCGGCTCCGGCCCGGCCGGGCTCTTCGCCGCTCTCCGCCTCATCGAGCGCGGCGTGAAACCCATCGTGCTCGAGCGTGGCAAGGACGCTTCCGCCCGCCGCTACGACCTCGCGCCGATTCTCCGCCAAGGCACCGTTATCGAGGACTCCAACTACTGCTTCGGCGAAGGCGGAGCCGGCACGTTCTCCGACGGCAAACTCTACACTCGCGCCACCAAACGCGGCCCCGTCGCCGAGGTCTACGCCACCTTCGTCGCTCACGGCGCGCCCGCCCAAATCCTCGTCGATTCCCACCCGCACATCGGTTCCAACCTCCTGCCCAACGTCGTCAAGGCCATGCGCGGTTCCATCCTCGCCGCCGGCGGCGAGGTCCACTTCGGCGCCAAGGTTACCGGTTTCCTCCGCGCCGCCGCCGACGCCGCCCGTATCCAAGGCGTGACGACCGCCGACGGCCGCGAAATCTCCGCCGACGCCGTCATCCTCGCCACCGGCCACAGCGCCCGCGACATCTACCGCCTGCTCCACGCCGACGGCATTCGCCTCGAACAAAAGGCCTTCGCCATGGGCGTGCGCATCGAGCACCCGCAGGGCTTCATCGACGCCCGCCAATACCACTACCCCGAAGGCCGCGAACGCCCGCTCCTGCTGCCCGCCGCCAGCTACCGCCTCGCCACCAAGATCAAAGACCGCGGCGTGCACTCCTTCTGCATGTGCCCGGGTGGTTTCATCGTGCCCGCCGCCACTGAAAACGACGAAGTCGTCGTAAACGGCATGAGCCTTTCCCGTCGCGATTCGCCCTTCGCCAACAGCGGCATGGTCGTCACCGTCGAGCCCGAGGACACCGCCCCCTGGCAGGCCGAGCACGGCGTCCTCGCCGGCCTCGCCTGCCAAAAGGCGCTCGAACAGGCCACCAAGCTCGCCGGCGGCGGCGGTCAGGTCGCCCCTGCCCAACGCGTGCCCGACTTCATGGCCGGCCTGCTCTCGACCGAGCTGAACGCCACCAGCTACTTCCCCGGCCTGAACTCCGCCCGCCTCGACAAGCTCCTGCCCGGCGCGATCGCCTGGCGGATGAAGCAAGGCCTGAAACTCTTCGGCGAGCAAATGCCCGGCTACGTCTCGCCCGCGGCCCAGTTGATCGGCTGCGAGACTCGCACCAGTTCCCCCGTCCGCATCCCGCGCGACGACACTTCGCTGCAACACCCGGAGGTCCCCGGCCTCTACCCCTGTGGCGAAGGCGCCGGGTTCGCCGGCGGCATCGTGAGCGCCGCCCTCGACGGCCTGCGCTGCGCCGAAGCCTGCGCGGCGGTGTTGGCGCCGCCCTCCGCCGCCTGACCCCGCCTGCCGCGCTCGTGATGAAACTCGACCCCGAAATCATCCACGAGCGACTCAACTATCCGCGGCCGACCCTGCCCCCGCCCGCGACGCGCGACGCGGCCTACGAGTGGAAACTGGCCGACCGGCACGGCAACGCGTTCGGGCGCTGGCTCTACCGTCCCAGGCCGGCGCCGAACGCGAAGGACGCGGACGCACCTTGGACCGACGTCTTCGGACACGAGGTGCACCAGTCGGAATTTCGCGTCGGCCGCGACTTTGCCGTCACGGCCATCGCCGACGACGAGGCGTTCCGCATCGTTCGGGTCAACCCGCCCGCGGCCCCGAAGGAGATCTTCCGGCAAACTGAGAAACTCGCGCTCTGCGATCTGAGCACCGACGAGCGCTTCATCCTGGTTCAGTCTGCGCAGAACGGAAACTGGTATCGGCCCGAGTTGCTGGTCTTGGACATGGCCGGCACGGTGCTCGCCCACCTCGGCGCCGTTGATGGGGTCGACGGC
>CAXBDS010000350.1:0-2532 GCA_963974355.1 uncultured Opitutaceae bacterium | reverse complement strand
ATCCCGACGATGCCTACCGCATGCCAATCATGACGTCGATTTGGGCAACAGCCCCTTGGGGTTTGGGGTTGACTCGACCGGGTCGGTGAGTCGCCTGACTGTAACCCCAATCCCCAAGGCCTGACCCTCTCTTTTGCCCTTGCTTCCGCCGCAGGATTTGAGTGCTGGTTCTTTGTTTCATAAAATGGAGGGTGTCTTGGGGAATATGAAAAACCAATATAGTAAAAATGGATGTGGGGAGAATTAATTATTTCGGCTGGGTATTTTGGGTCCTACTCGTGTCCGTGGTGGAGGTGGGGTGTGCGAAACGGATGCCAGTCGGTGTGTCACCACTAGCCAGCGCGAATTTTGCTGATTCTGCTGTCGCAGAATTGGCGTTGGCGGCTGAGCGTGGTGATATATCAAAAATGGATTCGATGGTGCGTACTGGGGCGGATATCAATGGTGAAGGGGTTGAGGGTATTACACCGGCTTGGTGGGCGATTTATCACGGCAAGCTGAGGAGCTTTTCCTGGCTGCTTGATCATGGGGCATCCCCTAATCCGTCGGTCGCCACATTGTCTATTGTTGATTTGGCTGCGCGGATGTCTGATTCGTGTTATCTACGGGAGGCGATTAAGCACGGAGTTGATGTAAACTATATAGGAGGGTCATCCAGGTCGGCCCTGAACAGTGCGATAGGCTTTGATCGGATGGATAATTTTAAGATTCTTTTGGCCAATGGGGCTGATGTTAATCAGATCGAGGGGGGGCTCCCCTTGGCTTTTGCAGCCAACCTGGATGCCTATAAATATGTATTTTTGCTGCTCAAGGCCGGCGCCGATCCTGCCAAAACTTTGGACGGGCGTAGGAGTGCATTGGCGCTGGCTATAGGGTCGGGTTACGTTAAACCTGGTTCAGAGGCTTTTGTCTGGCGTGAGAAAGTGATAAAGATCCTAAATGAGAAGGGAATTGAAGTGGTCTTGCGAGAGAAACAATGAGGCTGAAAAAGGGGTGAAGAGGCTGAAGAAGGGGTCAATGCGTTACGTTTGTAGTTGAGGTGGAGAAGAGGCTGACGGCGGCGGTAAATCCTAATGTTTTTGGTTAAATAACAGATGATGCGGACGGCTGAATTTTAATAAATAAACATGAAAACACTTACTCGTTTAAGCTTGGGCCTGACGTTGAGCGGCGCGTTGCTTTGCCCGGTCGGCGCCCAATCGCTCCGCAGCCAGATCGCCCGCGGCCAAGCCAATGTGGTTGGGCCGTTACTTGTTACTTATCTTTGTTCGCTGCTGAGTATCCCGGAAAGTAGCAGATAGCAGCCCTGCCCCATCCTCCGACCCGTGGACGACACGCACACCACCGACTACACGACCAACGCGCTCAACCAATACACGAGCACGGCCCGCTACCCGGAAGCCAGCGTGAGCGGCATGGGCCCGGCGGCGGCGCTGATCACGGGCAAGCCGATGGGGTCGGGCAAGCCGATGGGGTCAGGCCGTTGTTTGTGCATTTTGAGGTTGAGAGGCGGTGTGATAGTCCGTATCTGAAGGGGCATGGCGAGGAAGTTGCGGATCCAATACGGGGGAGCGATTTACCATGTGATTAACCGGGGGAACTACCGGCGGGATTTGTTTGAGAGCGCCGGGGCCGGTGACGCCTTCTTGAAGGCGCTGTTTGAGGCCGTGGAAATCTATGGGTGGCGCATCCATGCCTACGTGCTGATGCGCAATCACTATCACTTGGCGTTGGAGACGCCGGATCCCAACTTGGTCGACGGGATGCACTGGTTGCAGAGCACGATTGCCACGCGTTTCAATCGGTTTCGTAGAGAGAGCGGGCACTTGTTTCAGGGGCGCTATCAGTCGCTACTGGTCGAGGATATGTCGGCATTGAGGCGCTTGGTGGACTACATCCATCTGAATCCGGTGCGGGCGAAGGTCGTGCCGCCGGAGCAGGTTAAAAACTACCGGTGGAGTAGCTTGGCTCGACTCGGCAAGGTTCCGCGAACGAAGGGCCTGGTCGCGAAGGATTGGCTGGCGGCGCGTGGAGGATGGTCCGACAACGCTGCGGGGTGGAAGGCTTACGAGTCCTACTTGACTAAGTTGGCCGCCGATGAGGCCCAGTGGGAGCGGGAAGAGGTGGTCGGTTTGTCGAAGGGGTGGGCGATCGGGAGCGCGGGTTGGCGGCGGGCGATCGCGAAAGACCATGCCGCTTTGGCGCTTAATCCCGGCATGGAACGGGCGGAGATCGAAGAAATCCGCCAAGCGACTTGGTCGGAGGGCTTGGCGGACGCGTTGAGGCAGGCGGGTAAAAACGAGATGGACTTAAAGAGTCGACCGCTGAAACAGCCGTGGAAACTGAAGGTGGCCCGCCAGTTGAGAGACCACCGAGGGGCGCCCATCACGTGGCTGGCGGATCGGTTGGCCTTTGGGCGACCTGCGACCTTGCGGAGTTATCTATCACGATCTGGTAGAAATGCACAAACAACGGCCTGACCCCGTGGTGTGGGGAGGCGCCAAGTCGCTGCGGGATGCGCTTGAGGCCGAC
>CAXBDS010000349.1:0-2539 GCA_963974355.1 uncultured Opitutaceae bacterium | reverse complement strand
CAGGCCGCTGGCTTCCGACGCCGCCAAACCTTCGTTCAATTCCACGTTGAACACTTCGTAGCGCAACCGTTGGGCGGCCTCGACGTCCGCTGCCGTCACGGCCAGCCGTAGTTCATATCGCCCGGTCAACGCCGCGACCGCATCACTCAGCCAGCTCATTTGGTCCTTTCAAATTTCACGGTTCACGACGCCGGTTTCGCCTCGGGGCCACACCAGCCGCCCCAGCTCCGCCAACGTCAGCACGCGGCCTCCCCGCGCCCGGTTTGCCACGCCGATTTGAAACGCGATGCGCCACTGCCGCATCAACATCCCCCAACCGAACCACACGGAATGCCGCGGATCGTAGATGCTCGTGGCTTCCGAGGTGAGGCCATTCAACTCGATCACCGTGAACTCCCCGCGCTGAAACGCCTCCGCTGATTCCGCCCGCACATCGTAGCGGCCGAAATCGAAGCCGACAAACGCCCGACTCACCCGCTCGACCGCCTCGCGCAAGGCCGCCGTGACCAAATGCGTCCCGTCCAGGAACAGCGCCCCGCGGCTGTGCGTCCCGAGTTCACCCAGCGCGACGCGTTCGCCCTCCGCCGGCACCTCCGCCCCGCGCCCGTCGAACTTCGCCAAAAAGAAACGAGCCATGCCCACCCCGCGCTCATCGCGCAGAATCAGGTGTTCCAAGGGGGCCCGCCCATCCCCCGTGACGTAGACCAGGCGCTTGTCGGTGATCGCCAGAATTTCGCCCCGCTCCGCCCCCGGTATCCGATAATAAAATACGCCGTATTCCCGCCACGTAGGCCTGTGCGATCAATTTCGCCGGCTCGTCCGCCACGGTCGCCGCGATCTCCGCCGCGGACCGCGCGATCACCACGCCGCTCCCGCGCTCGCCCACGTCGGGTTTCAGCACCAGCGGAAACCCCAGCCCATGCGCCGCCTGGAAACGCATGACGACCTCCGCCCGGTCCGCCGGCTTGCCGGGTTCCACCGCGATCCACGTCGCGATGGCATCTCCCGCCCCCGCCAAGCCTTGCAAGATCTCCGCCTTCGATTCGCCCACGAGCCCGCCCCCCGCCCCGATGCCCGGATTTACCGCCGTGAAAACCGTCGGCCCCCGATACCGCACCCCCAGCCACAGGATATAGACCACCACCGGCGGATACACCGCCCAGAGCGGCCAATATTCCCAGCGCGTCAATCGCCGCCAACGCGACACCAACAACCGCCGCCCCCGCCAGGTGCTGAGGCCCGTGCCCAAACGAATCGCCGCCCATGCCACCACCGCGGCGCCGAGCAACGCCGGCACGATCCCCGCCCATTGCGACACCCACTCGCCCGCCACCTCGCCAAACACCCTCGCGGCCGCCACCAGCAGTGGCGTCCACAACGCGCACGACAGCACAAACCATCCGATGAATTTAAGCACCGGCACATCGAGCACCCCCGCGGCCACGTAGGTCGGCAAACGCGTGCCCGGCATAAACCGGCTGGCCAGAATCAATTTGGCCCCGCGCTGCGCGAACCATTGCTCAGCCTGTTCGACCGCCGCCGGTTTTACCCACCAGCGCAGCGGTGCCGCCGCCAGCGATTTCCGTCCCACGGTGCGCCCCAGCAGCACGAGCAACAGGTCGCCCACAAAGATGCCCGTGAAACACGCCGCCGTCGCCGGCGCGTAGCTCATGGCGCCTTGCGACACCAGGAGGCCGGCCGCGATGCAGGCCAGGTCTTCGCTCACGAAGGTCGAGACCGCCAACGTCATCCAAGCCCACGCGCCCCCTTCCCGCGCGGCCTGCGTCACCGCCCGCGTCACCTCGTTAATCCCGTCGGCCAGCGCACTCATCGGCATCACCAGCGCGCCGCCCCAACGGCCCGCCACACCAGCTTTCGCAGGGAAATTTCATCGCATCGGCCCGCCCTGATCAGGCGGTTTGAATCTGCGTTTGGCGGCGAAATCTGCGGTAAACTGAATGCCGCCGCCCTGCTATTTCGCCTTCAAGGCCGGCCAGTTGGCCTCGGCTTTTTTGATGTTACCGGGGATATCCTGCTCCCACTTCGTCTGCACTTCCTTCGAATAGTTGAGATAAAGTTTCCCCTTCACGATCTTCCACGCCGTCGGGTCGATGTTGGCCGTGTAGTTTTCGCTCACCGCCCACGCGCAATAGCCGCCAAACTGCGGCGCGTATTTCTCGGGATCCTGGGTAAAAAAATCACGATTCTCCGGCGAGACGAAACGCCACTTCGCGCCGTTCCACTCATATTCCCAGTCCCCGGCGCCCTTGCGCGGAAAAGCATCCACAAAATAAGCCACCGGGTCGTAGCCCTTGATCGCCACGCCAAACAAGGTCGTGTTCACCGCGTCCGCGCCTCGCGCCGACGCCACCAGCCCCAACGCCATCACCAACCAGATTCGCCACGTTTTCATAAAAAAGAGAGTTAAAGCTTCGCTCCGATCACGGGTAAGGACCGGCGAAAGATCCACAAGATAAACGCGCTGCCCACCCAGACCACCAGCGCCAGGCCAAACAACAGCCCGCCGTCGTCCTGCACC
>CAXBDS010000348.1:0-2549 GCA_963974355.1 uncultured Opitutaceae bacterium | reverse complement strand
ACGGTTTCCAGCTCGTGCTCCTGAATACGCACGGCACCAGCGGCTTCGGTCGCGCCTGGCGTGAGTCCACCTCGCCCGACCTCGGCTTCATCGAGCTCGAGGATCTGCGCCAGGTCCGCACCGCCCTGATCGACGAAGGCGTGGTCGACGAGCGCCGCGCCATTCTCAGTGGCGCGTCATGGGGCGGCCTGATGACGCTGCTCGGCATGGGCACCCAACCAGACCTGTGGGCGATGGGCTTGGCCTCCGTGCCCGTCGGCGACTACGAAGCCTGCCACTGGGAGGCCAGCCCGCTCATCCGCGCGGTCAATCGCACCATGTTTGGCGGCAACGCCCGCACCCACGCCGCCGCCTACCGCCGAGCCTCGCCGCTGACCTACGTCGATCAGGTCCGGCGGCCGATCCTCATCTCGACCGGACGCGACGATCTGCTCTGCCCGCTGCAGCAAAACCTGAACTATGTGGAGGCGTTGCGCGCCCGCGGCGGGATTTGCGACCTGCATGTTTTCGAGGGCGGTCATGCCCCCGCCAATGTCACCGAACGGACCGCCTGGATCACCCGCCAGCTCGAGTTCGCCATGCATCACACCAACGCCTTCGACCAAACACAGACCTGATCCTCTTCACCGCCAAGGTCTGGCGGACAATCTCCCTCCCGCCCCGGGCAAACCGATTCTTCCTCCCTCCTCTCATGCTTTCCAGTCCTTTTCAGCACTACGGCCTCGATTGGATTGCGATGGTTCTGACCTTCTTCGCCATCTATAGCCTCGGAAACAAGCAGCGCTACGGCTTCGTCATCATGATGCTGGGCAACACGTGCTGGATGATCCTCGGCTTCAAATTCGAAAGTCTCGGCATGATCCTCGCCAACGGGATCTTCTTCGCCATGAACCTCCGCGGTCTCATCCTCTGGAAAAAGACAACCGCGCCGTCGGCGTAACCCGCCCCATGTCGCCGCGGCGCGTCGCCCTCAGTGCAGCGGCCAGACCCAGACCAGCAGCGGCAGCGCGACGATCAACATCACGAGCTGCACGGGGAGTCCGAGCTTCCAGTAGTCGCCAAAGCGATACCCGCCCGGGCCGAATACCAACGTGTTCGACTGGTGGCCGATGGGCGTCAGAAACGCACACGACGCCCCGATCGCGACCGCCATCAGAAACGGCTCGGAATTCGCCTGCAGACCTTGGGCCAGATTGTGCCCGATGGGCGCCATCAGCACCGCCGCCGCCGCGTTGTTGATCACATCCGACAAACACATCGTCGCCACCAGCAGCGCGCCCAGCGTGACGATGGGCGCCCAGCCCGAGCCGAAGGTGAGCAACTGATTCGCCAACCATGCCGCGCCGCCCGTCGTCTCGAACGCTTCCCCGACCGGAATCATGCAGGCCAACAAAACCAACACCGGCCAATCGATTCCGTCATACGCCCGGCGCAACGACACGACCCCACTCACCACCATCAACACCGCCGCCGCCACCATGCCGATGGCCGCACTCACCCACCCGAACGAAATCGCCGTAATCGCCAGCGCAAAGATCATCGCCGACAGCGCCAGCTTGCGCGGCTTCCCGAGCCGCAGCTCACGATCCGCCAACGGCAGACAGCCCAGCTCGTTCATCCGATCCACCAACACGTTTTCCGGCCCCTGCACCAGGAGGATGTCACCATCCTCGAAACGGATGTCACGCAATCGACCGCGTAAGCGTTTCCCCGCCCGCGACACCGCAATCAGCGTCAGGTCGTAAGCGCTCAGCAAACCCGCTTCGCGCACATTCAGCCCCACCAGGCGCGACTGCGCCATCACCACGGCTTCGCCGAGTTCCAACTCGCGCGACTTCGGCACCTCCGCCTCTTCATCGTCACCCGCATCCTCTTCGCCTTCGGGATCACCCGCCGTTCCGCCGTCACCCGCGGCCCCATCATCGGCCGATTTTTCCGCGGCTGCCCCGTCCCTTGCCGGCGTCGCCTCATCCACCGCAGAGTCCTCTTTGGGTTCGAGTCCGATGGCGAGCCCGGCCTGATGCGCCAACGCGTCGATCTCCCGCGTCTCGCCCTCGACGACCAAAACGTCGCCCGCCTGCAACACCCCGCGAAATCGAAACGCCGGGACATGTTCATCGCCGCGCAGAACCGCCAAGACCGGCGGCGGGCCGTCCACATCCTCGCGCATTTCCCGCAACGTCATCCCCCGGGCGCGGGACTTTTCCTGCACCCGCAATTCGCCGAGGTAGGACGCCACCTGAAACCGATCCTCGGGCGAAGACTGCCCTTTGCGATTCGGCAGCAAACGCCAGCCCAGGAGCGCGATGAACAGGATCCCCGCGAGCGCCACGCCGACCCCGACCGGCGCAAAATCGAAAAACCCAAACGGCGTCCCGTTCGTGCGCCCCCAGAAGGTCGCGATAATCACGTTCGGCGGTGTGCCGATCAACGTGGTGAGCCCGCCCAACAACGACCCAAATGACAGGGGCATGAGCAGCTTCGACGGCGCCATCCCGTGGGTGCGCGAAAGCTGCAATCCCACTGGCAGCATCAATGCCAGCGCACCC
>CAXBDS010000347.1:0-2576 GCA_963974355.1 uncultured Opitutaceae bacterium | reverse complement strand
GATGCGGCTGCCGCAGGAGACGGTGGAGCTGCGTTTGGTGGAGGGTCGTGTCGTGGCGGTGCACGCGAACAACCCGCGCCTGTATTGCGCGGGGGCGGCGTATAATTTTCGCGCCTTGCCGACCACGGTGATCGCGACGGCGGTCGCCACGCAGCAACGCGACGGCACGCCGTTTTTCCTCACCGTGCATCGCATGGGCAAACTCAGCGATCCCGGCACCTTGGTGGCGCTGCTGCGCGGGCAGGGCGTCAAAGCCGTCCTGCGGGCGCTCACGACGCCGGAGGTGCGTTATGCGTTTACACCGCGCGAGCTCGCGCCGGAGTGGCGGCGTTTCTCGCTCGATCAGTCGGTGCGCGCCTTCATCTACGACGTATTGCGCGGGGTCGACGATTGGCTGGAAATCGAAACGGCGGCCGGTTCGGGCGACACGGTTTTTGATCTGGTGCCGGAGGCGGAAAGCGTGATGCCGGAGCTCGGGCTGACGATGGCCGAGCAAGGCCTCGTGGCGCGTTTTGACGGTCACGCCCCGTTGCGACAAGTGGCCGACGACGCGGGCATGGGACTCTACGAGGCCTGCGCCGCGGTGTATCGGCTGGTGAAGTTGCAACTGCTGCAAGTCGCGTCCGCGAAGGCGCCGGTCAATCACGATGTCGCGGTTGAAGATTTCCTCCAAGCGGCCGATCCCCAACCGCCGCCGGCGGACGATGACTCGTCGGCGCAGCCGTCGACCCGGGACGCGTGATGACGGCGTCGAACGCATTCCCCGCAGCACCGACCGCCGGGCATTACGTGATCGCGGAACGGGCGGGGCGGTCCTTTGCGCTGCCTTTCGATCAGGTGCGGGGCGGTTTGTTGCGGCCGGAGCTGGAGCCTGTGCCGTTGGCGCCGGCGGGTTGGCTTGGCGTCCTCGTATTGCGCGGGGAAATCGTGCCGGTGTTGCAACCGGATGCGCTGCTGGGCGTGACGTCGGCCCGCGAGGAGCCGGGCACACTGGTGGTATTTCAAGCGGGAGACGCGTTGGTGGCGCTGGCCTTTGACCGGGTGCGTGGCGTCGTCCCGCTGCCCGCCGAGAGATGCCGGGGATACGCCGATGCGGCGCACCTTCCGTGGCTCGGGCCGTCGTATTCAGATGAGCGTTACGCCGGTCTTGTGCTGGTGGACGGTCCCGCGTTTGGGGCGGCGTTGCATGCGCGTTTTGAGGTTGCGGGGGTGCCGGCCTGATGACGTCGCGCCTCACATCTTCGGCGGGAACGCCGGTGCGTTTCGGTTTCCGGCTGCGGCTGGCGTTGATTCAGATCGCGGTGGCGGCGGTCGCGATCGGGACGGTGGGGTATTTCGCGCATCAGTATGTCGAAGTCGAAGCCCGCCGACAGACGCAGGAAAACCTCACGCGTGACGCGCTCGCCGGACGGGACCGCGTCGCGCGTTTTTTTGGCGGGTTGCAGGCGGCGGTGACCGAGCAGGCGGCGCTCCGCTCTACGCGGGACGCCTTGAACGACTTGAGCGCGGCCCGGGCCAAGGTATTGGACGATCTCGGCACGATGGGTTTTCCGCCGGCGGACCTCCCCGTGGCGGAGCTGCAAAAAGCCAGCCGCGACTACTATGCGGACGCGCTCGGGGCTAATCTCAGTCGGGCCCGAGCAGGCGCGCCGGTTGAGGGCACGGCGTTGATGCCGCCGCCGGAATCCACGCTGTTGCAATACGTCTACACCGTGGCGAACCCAGCTCCGGCGGGCGCGAAGCACGAAAAGGTTTCCGGCAAGGACATCGCGAGCTTCGCCACGCTCGATGCCCGCCTGCGCATTGCGTTTTCGTTCACCGATTTTGTGCGTTCCACGGATCGCGCGCAGTCGACGTTCGACGAGCTGCGGAAGCGCGGCGGCTACCGGAATGTTTACCTGATTGATCGCAACGGCTGGGTGGTTTTTTCGGCGCGCAAGGAGCTCGATCTCGCGCAAAACGTGACGGCCGACGCGATGCGGGCCACCGGTCTGGGTCAAGTCGTGGCGCAGCTCACGACCCCGGCCAAGACGACCGGCGAATCACCGCCGGCCGTGGCCGTCGCGCTGAGCGATCTCGCCGCGTATCCTTACGCCAACGACGCGCCGGTCTGGTTCGTGGCGGCGCCGGTCTCGAGCCCGAGCGGCGAACGTCTTGGCGCATTGGTTTATCAAGTGGCGGCGGACGCCTTGGAGGGCGCGCTGCGGGCTCCCGCCGACGGTGCGGTCAGCTTATATTTGGCGGGGGAGGATCTGCGCTTGCGGTCGGATCCCGAACTTCCGGCGGTTGGGGCGGGTGGCGACACGCCGCGGATCTATATCGCAGCCGACGGCACCCAAGCGGTGCCGACGAGGGTCGGCGAGGCGGTGGGCTCGGCCCACGCGGTGAAGCGAGCCCTGACGGCGGCGGGCGGCTCCGCCGACGCAGGCTTGGACGAATTTATCACGGCCAGCGGCGAGGTGGGTTTGGCGGGCGCGACTCGGCTCAACGTGCTCGGGCGGACGTATGCGGTCGTGGCCGAAATCAACCGGGCCGCCGCCTTGGCGCCGGCGGATGCCTTTTTGCGCCAGCTGGCC
>CAXBDS010000346.1:0-2628 GCA_963974355.1 uncultured Opitutaceae bacterium | reverse complement strand
ATGCCAGCGCGTTGCCGCCGTCGCCCGGTTGGCGGGAAAGTTGGCGGGGTGGGGCGGGCACGCTGGCGGCGTTGATCGCGGTGTTCGTATTAGTGTTGGGGCTCGTGCTGACCCTTGGGTAACGATTTCGCCGCGAAGCGTCGGTGGCGTTTGACGGGCGAAACATTACAGATTTGTAATGAAGCGTATGATCTTCAAAAAATTGCTTCTTACCCTCGTCACGGCCTGCGCGTTTTCGGTGGGCACCGTCAACCTCTCGGCTGCTCACCACGAAGGTGAGATGGCGGAGATGGCGCCTCATTCCATCATCCACGTGGTCACGGTCTCCTGGAAGGAATCGGCCACTCCGGCGCAAATCCAGGCAGCGTTGGACGGCGTCAAAACCATCGCCAAGGACTACGAAGGGGTCACCCGGGTTTGGATCAAAACCATCAAAGCGCAGGGGGATCGCTCGCATGCCTTCGTGATGGAGTTCAAGGATCAGGCGTCCTTCGACGCTTACACCGACAGCGACGCGCAAAAGGCTTGGTATAAGCTCTACCTGCCGGTGCGCGAGCGCAGCACGACCTTCGACATTACGAACTGATTCGCTTCTTCGCTCCGAGCGTTTTTTGTTTCACCAACGGGTGCCGCGAGGCATCCGTTTTTTTGTTCCCATGGCCAAAGCTCGCCAGTCACGTCGCAAATCCGCCCCTCGTAAATCCTCCCGTTTGCGGATGGTTTTTTGGCTTAACGTCATCGGCGCACTCGTGATCGGCGGTTGGTATGTGATGCAGCCCGCGGAGCGCCAGATCGAGGTGCGCAAGTTGGTGGGCAACGCCTTCGATCAGAATAAACGCGTGTCTCCGTGGGACGTGGCGTGGGATCTCTACCAACTCTACTATTCGGCTGATTTTGTGGAGGTCTCGGCGTCGGGCGGCGACCGCACCTACACCTACGCCGGTTTTCCCCAGGGACCGGCAGATGAGACGACCCGCATGTTGGTGAATCGGGCTTACGTCGTGGGTTACAGCGAACGCATGGAGAACCCGCGTTGGGCGGTTTATCGCGTGGCCGATATTGATCCGTTGCCGCCCGCGCCGGAGCGCCCTGAACGCTTTGAGGTGGATCGACGAACGGTCTCGCGGGTGGCGCCCGCAGACTACACGAACTCCGGCTACGACCGCGGGCATTTGGCGCCGAACTACGCGATCGGCACCCGTTACGGGGAGGCGGCCCAACTCGAAACGTTTTTCATGAGCAACGTCATCCCGCAGCGTCATGCGCTCAACGCGGGTGCGTGGAAGGAGTTGGAGATGGCGATTGCGAGCAGCTATCCGGCGCGTTTCGGCGAGGTATGGGTCATTGCCGGACCGATTTTTGCGCCGAACCCCCGGCGCCTGGGCAGAAACGGTCCCGCCCTGCCTGAGGCCTGCTACATGATCGTGATCGATGAGAGTGGCGGCCGGGTGCGGACGCAGGCCTTTGTCTTTGCCGAGGATACCCCCACCGGGACCGATGCCGGACGTTACCTCGTATCGATTGATGAAATCGAACGCCGCACCGGTCTGGATTTTTTGACCGATCTGCCGGATGACGCAGAGGTGCAATTGGAAGCGCAAGTGGCGTCGCGGGTCTGGTAGGTCCCGGTTCCCGGTAAAAGGAATGATAACCTGTCCGGGTTCGGCGGAGGCAGGGAAAGGTTGCGCAGCGCGAGCTTGAACAGGGTCTGGGGTCTTGGCTATCGGTAGCGCATGAACTTTGCCAACCGTTTGCGGGTCATTTTGCTCGGCCTAGGCGTCGTGAGCGCGGCGATGGCCGCTGACTTTACCGGCAGGGTGTATTCAACCCTCCAGGACGGTCGAACCACGACGGAACTGGTCTACGCCCTGAGTGGTGATCACATGCGGATCGACATGCCGGATGGAAAAGCGGGCTTCAAGGGAGCGGCGATTCTCGATCTGTCGGCCCAACAGATGACGGTAGTCATGGCGGAACAGAAGATGGCGATGGTGATGCCGATGCAGAAGGCCATGGATCAAGCGCTCGCGGAAGCGAACAAAGCTGACGGCACGTGGGAAAAGACGACCGAGCACAGGGATATTCTTGGCTACGATTGCACCAAATACGTCGGCACGAATCAGGACGGGCGTTTTGAAATTTGGGCGACGCAGGAACTCGGCCGGTTTGTCGGTCCGGGGGCTTTGAATCCGATGCAACGCAAACAAGCCAAGGGCTGGGAGCAGCTGCTGGCGGGCAAGGATTTCTTCCCGATGAAAGTCACCGGATTCGATCAGAAAGGCAAAGAGACGTTCTCGCTGGAGACCACAAAGGTGGACCGCACGCCGCTACCCGACTCTCTCTTCACCGTGCCGGAGGGTTACCAGATTATGGATATGAGCGGGATGATGGGGGCGATGGGCGGCGCGGGGGGCTTAAATCCTTTCGGCAAGTAGCGGAGCCGGGCCGAAGGCCTTAAGGCATCGGGACGATGCGCCAGTTGTGGTTTGGCTCGGTCGGGATGTCGTGGTGTTCCTCGACCCACGAAATGATGAGGTCGCGGATTTCGCGGCTGGAGCGACTAAGGACGGGCGCGTCTTTGAACATCGTGTAGCCGCCTCCGCCGTTGAGCCGGTAGTTGTTGATGGC
>CAXBDS010000345.1:0-2643 GCA_963974355.1 uncultured Opitutaceae bacterium | reverse complement strand
GGCCGGACCCCGCCGTGGGCAAAATATAGTCGGTCGGGACTTTCTCATAGTCGGCAATCGTATCGACGAGGTCGGACACGTTGTTGCGATTATAGTAATTCCCGCTTTCGAGCACCGCGGTCATGGCCGCAGAGGCTTTGGGGGTGAACCCGAACGCGTTTTCATTGGAGCTGAGACGGATGAAACCGTCGTTGGCGGTGGGCTCTCCGGCAACGGCAAGACTGAACGCGAAGACGGCGGCGAGGGATGAGGCGGCAAGGAGACGCCCGAGGTGCAGGGAGGGTCGGTTCATGATTGGGAACGAGTTGTCGAGACGGGGCGCGGGGAGCATCCGTCATGCCCGGAGTGTCGTGCCTGCTACTCAAAAAAATCATACCCAACTGGTAGTGCGTTTATGGGCGGATTTTCGGCTCGATGAACGCTCGTCGTTTTTTTGACCTGACGCGCGGGGCGCGGGGCGCGTAGGTTGGCGGGCATGAACGCTCCTTTGATCGCGGTGATCGACAACGGCATCTGCAACCTGCGCAGCGTCACGAAGGCTTTGGAAGCGGTGGGAGCTCATCCGGTGATCGTGCGCACTCCGGCGGATGTCGAGACGGCGGGAGCGCTGGGGCTCGTGCTGCCCGGAGTGGGGGCGTTGCGCGACTGCGTGGCGGCGTTGCGGGAGAAGGGACTGGACGAAATCGTGCGGACTTGGATTGCGGCGGACCGTCCGTTTCTCGGAGTATGTTTGGGCATGCAGGCGCTTTTCGAACGATCCGAGGAGGGCGGCGTCGAGGGTCTCGGGATCTTCCCCGGCGAGGTGCGCCGGTTTCGGCTGCCGCCGGAGTTTAAAGTGCCGCACATGGGCTGGAATGACGTAACCTTTGTGCAAGCGGACTCGGCGTTGCGCGAAGGCCTCGCGGAGGCCGGCGAAGCCTTTTATTTTGTGCACAGCTTTCACTGCGTGCCGGCCGATCCGGCGCTGGTGCTGGCGACGTGTGACTACGCGGGACCTTTTACGGCTGCGATTGCCCGCGGGAATTGTTTCGCCACGCAGTTTCACCCGGAAAAGAGCCAAGCCAAGGGACTGGCGATCTACCGGAATTTTGTCGCGGTGGCCGAAGCCGGGGCTTTGGTCGCGACCGGGTGATTCGACGGGCTAACGCAGGCTGCGGCTGGAGCTAATGTTGCCCATATGTCGCGAACGAAAGGTTACTTTGCTTTGCATGCGGAGCGATAATTGCTGTTCTGGGAACCTTATGTCCCAAACCGCCACCCTCAAAATCGCAGACAAGGAACTCACGCTACCGGTAATGATCGGTTCGGAAGGGGAGCACGCGATCGATATTCGCAAGCTGCGGTCCGACACCGGCTACATTACCTACGACGACGGGTTCGGTAACACCGGCTCCTGTCAGAGCGAAATCACGTATATCGACGGCGAAGTCGGCATTTTGCGTTATCGCGGTTATGCGATTGAGGATTTGGCGGCGAATTCCACGTTTATCGATACGGCCTACTTGGTCATTTACGGTGAGCTGCCGACCGATGAGCAGCGGACCGCTTTTGCCAATGGGCTGACCGAACAGGCTTCGGTTAACGAAGGCATGGTGAGCCTGTTGGAGAACTTTCCGAGCGGCGCGCACCCGATGGCTGTGCTCTCCGCCAGCTTGAACGCTCTGGGCACGTATTACCCGCACACGGCCTCCAACAATCACAAAAACGACCTCGAGCATTTCGATGAGGCGGCCGCCATCGCATTGTCGAAAATCCGCACGATTGCGGCGCACGCCTATCGGGTGAGCAACGGTTTGCCGATCAATCAGCCGAAGCCGGAATTGGGTTATGCGGAAAACTTCCTGCACTTGATGTTCTCGGAACCGGGCAAGGACTTCGTGCCCACACCGGAAGTGGTGGCGGCCTTGAATCTGTTCCTCCAGTTGCACGCCGATCACGAGCAAAACTGCTCCACCTCCACGGTGCGCATGGTCGCCTCGGCCGGGGCAAATCTCTACGCGTCGGCTGCGGCCGGCGTTTGTGCCCTATGGGGCCCGCTGCACGGCGGTGCCAACCAGGCGGTGCTGGAGATGTTGGACACGATCCACGCGGCCGGCGATGACGGCACGAAATTCATCCAAGCGGCCAAGGACGGTAAAGGCGCCCGCCTGATGGGCTTTGGGCACCGTGTTTACAAGAACTATGATCCGCGCGCGAAGATCATCAAGGGCAGCTTCGACAAGGCTTTGGCCAGCCTGGGTATCACGAACGATCCGCTGCTCGACATCGCGCGCAAACTCGAGGAAGTCGCGCTCAGCGACGACTACTTCATCTCGCGCAAGCTTTACCCCAACGTCGACTTTTACTCCGGCCTCATCATGCGCGCCCTCGGCATTCCCGTGAACATGTTCACCGTGATGTTTGCCATCGGCCGTATGCCTGGCTGGATCGCGCAATGGCACGAGGTCGCCGCCAACCCGAAGAGCAAGATTTACCGCCCGCGTCAGATCTACGTCGGCCCTGAGCCGCGCAAGGTCTGAACGAAGCTCGCGGCGGTGGACGGTTAAGTCTGCCGTGATTTGAGGCGATCGAGGCGTTGGCCCGATCGCCTTTTTTAGGTCAACAGAGTTCCCTTTACGGGGGGCGGCAGTGGGAGGGGAGAGG
>CAXBDS010000344.1:0-2695 GCA_963974355.1 uncultured Opitutaceae bacterium | reverse complement strand
GTGTTTTGGCTTGGGCTGACGCTGTTGGTGCTCGTCCCTTTGGTGGCGATTTGGCGCAACACGGAGGCGTTGGGATTGATCACGGTCGACTTCCTGGGGAAGCGCCTGCGGTTGCCGAAGGGGGGGATCGAACTCGCCTGGCGGGTGCTCTCCATCTTGGGCCTGGGCGTTTGGCTGGCTGAAATCCTACCGCGGGATTTGCTCCCGCTTTGGGCGTGGGGCGTGGTCGTGGTGGCGCTCTTGGCCGCGGCCGCGATCTTGTTTCGCCGACTGATTCGGTGGCACAGCGAATGGCAGTATTCGGTCGAGGGCACGTTAAGCGGCGCGATCACGGCGGGCGAACTCGATGCGGGCGTTTCGCCGCGTTGGTGGGCGGACGGGGAGAATTGGAGCCTTTCGTTGCAGGAGTGCGTGTTGCCGGAAATGGCGGCGTGCGCGGGACGCCGGATCGGGGAGTTGGATATTCGGAAGCGCTTCGGCTGTGCCATTGCGGAAGTGAATCGGCAGGGCGTGGTCATCGATTTGCCAGGGCCGAACGACGTGCTCTACCCGGGGGATCGCTTGCTATTGGTGGGGGCAGGGGAAGCGATTCCGCACGCCCGGAGTGAACTCGAGCGGGTGCGAGATGAGGCGGACGATGCGTTTGAAGATGTGTGTTTGCAGGTCGTCACTCTGCCCGCTTCGGACGCGCCGGCGGCCGCAACCCTCGCGACGATGAAGGTGGAGCCGGACGCGGAAGTGATCGTGCTGGGCATCGAACGTGAAGGCCGGCGCATCCTCAACCCGACCGGGGACGAGTCGCTGCAGACGGGAGATCATCTGCTGGTGCTGGCGACTCCCGAGCGCGCTCGACGTTTCTGCCGCACGTGGTCGGGTCGGACCGACGATGTCCGCTGACATCGCCGTTTGCGTGGCTTAGGCAAAGAGCTGATTGAGCGCGGCGGCGAGCATCTGCAGGATCACCGCTGCCAGAGCCACGACCGCGACGAGGAGCAGACCGAGGCAGGCGGCACCCATGACGAGGAGCCGCGCCATCGATTTTGGGCGGGCGTCGGGTCGGTAGTGTCGTTCGGTGAGTCGAACGTTGCGAATGTTGGCCTGCCACGCGGCGTCAAATAAATCACCGAAGACCGGGATGGTTCCGACAAGCGATTCCAGCGCGACGTTGCCCACCATGCGAAGCAACACGGTGGACGGCGTGCCGAGCCGGGCGGCCTGATAGATAACGTAAAACGAAAGCAACACCCCGGCGGCATCGCCCCAACCGGGCAACAGCCCGATGATCGGATCCAAGCCGATGCGGAATTTGCCGGCGACTGGGATCGAGCGATCCAAGAGCCACGCGACCCGTCGCAACCCGTTAAACCGCGGATCGGGGCGGTCTAGCGATGCGACGGAGGAAGGGCTCACGCGCAGCGATGTCAGGCCACGGGGCGGCTGTCTCCGCGATACAATGCGGCGTCGATAATCGACCAGAGGTGAATGATCCACCCGAGCCAGAATACCCAAAGCACAGCAGCGAAGACGAACATGAGAAGCGCCTTGAAAATCTTGCCTTGAATGAGCTGCCCGAGGCCGGGGATGAAGAAGCTCGCGAGGGCCGCGATAACGTTTCCGGTGGAACCTGGAGATGACATGCGTCTATAGACGCGGAACGAGGGCATCGGTTCGACCTAAAAATCCCCCTGCCGCGACGCGACCCAGGATCGGGTGCCGTCGGAACGAACGAAACTTACGCATTCCCTGGCGGGGGGCTGGGGTGAAAATACGGGAGCCTCATTAAGTGTTTCCGCAGGTCGGAAAAGAGACCGAGGGAGGAATATATTCCGGCAAATGATTGCTCCTTCTCTTACGTTTCATCGCTTTGTCAGTGGATTCTTTTTTCCGCGATCCTACTCGCTGAAATTCCTCGGCATCGCATTTCTCGGCATTCACCTCCCGCTGCTGGCGCTTGTGGGGTATCTGGCTGCGACCCAAGGATGGGAACATTCGCTGTCTTCCATTTTCGTGGTGTTGACGGCGACGTTGGTCGGCACCGCTGTCACGTTGGTGAGTCAACACTACCTGCTGGCTCCGGTGCGGTGCGCGCGGGACGATCTCGAGCGTTACCGATTGCAGCGGGCGCAACCAAGGTCCGTCGCTGATCTGCCGGACGAGGCGGGGCGCTTGATGGCGGAGACCCGTGCGTGTATCGAGAATCTGGATCAGCTGCTGCATTTGAAGGATCAGCTCGTGGCCAGCATGGCGCACGATTTGCGCAGCCCGTTGACCGGCATCATGCTCGCGGCCGATGCGATTTCGATGGATCGCGCAGCAAGCCCGACGATCCGCAACTATGCTGATCGGATTCGGCGGACGACGGCCGCGCAGGCCGATCATATCAACGCCTTACTCGATGCGGTGATGGCCGAGACGGACGTTTCCGCCGAGGTATTCGCGCCGGTGGAGCTTGCGCGGGTCTGGCAGTCTTCGGCGGATTCCGTTTGGTTGGCGGCCGAGACCAAGGGCGTCCAGCTGACCTTCGTTCCGACCGATCTGGTGGTGGGCGCCAACGAGGCTCGCCTCACGCAGGTGATCAACAATCTGGTGAGCAACGCGATCAAAGCGGCGTCCCAAGGCGACAGGGTCACGGTGACGGCCCTCCTTGATGCCAGCAGTGATGTGATCCGCGTGGAGGTTTCTGATACCGGGCCAG
>CAXBDS010000343.1:0-2753 GCA_963974355.1 uncultured Opitutaceae bacterium | reverse complement strand
ATGTTCGCCGGATGGATTCTTCGGCTCAGACGTGTGCGATAAGCGGGCGGCGGTGTCGGGTGCGTGACATGGTCGCGTTGCATTCTTTGCGACCATCCTTGGCCAGTTTTATTCGGGAGACGCACACCGATCTGACCGACGAGGCGCGTTTGTCCCCGGAGGTGATCAATCAGTTTCGGCGCGACTATGTGCGGCGCCTTATCGAGGAGGAAAGCGGTAGCGTGGGCTCGCTGGAGCGGGAAGTGGTGGAGAATATTCACTCCAACGAACTGCTCGCACTCGAAGAGCACCGCGAGGCGAGTGAGCCATTGCCGCTGGGCGCGCGGGTGGCGGATCGCGTGGCGAGCTTCGGCGGCAGTTGGACGTTCATCGGTATCTTCGGCTGTGTGTTGTTGGGATGGATACTGATCAACTCGTGGGCGCTGCGCGAACGGGCCTTCGATCCGTATCCGTATATTCTGATGAACCTGATTCTGTCATGCATCGCCGCCCTGCAGGCGCCGGTGATCATGATGAGCCAGAACCGGTCGGCCTCGCGCGACCGCCAGAGCGCAGAGAGTGACTACAAGATCAACCTCAAGGCCGAACTGGAGATCCGTCATTTGCACGAAAAGATGGATCACCTGTTGAAGCAGCAGCACTCACGCTTGATGGAGATTCAGCAGATCCAGACCGAGCTGTTGATGGAATTGGGGGACCGTCGGTCACGCCGCCCGCGCGACCTGGTCGAGCCCAAAACGGGCTGAAAACGACTGAAAATTTAGGACCGCTCCCGGACGGCGTTGACGGTCTGGGGGGCGGGTATTCAGGGTCGCCTCACTCTACCCCATGGACGCCCAAGCCGTTGTTTTTACCGCCCGCAATGAAGTGAAATTTCAGGACGTCCGCTGCCCGGAGCCGGGCCCGCGCGACGTCGTGATCGAAGTCCACCATTCGTGGATCAGCAACGGGACGGAGGGATCCTTTTTGCGGGGAGAACGCACCTCAGGCGACACGACGTGGCGGCCGGGCGATCCGTCGCCGTTCCCGATCATCGCAGGCTATCAGAAGGTCGGTCGCGTGAGTGCGGTCGGCGCCGAGGCGGGGGACTTTGCGGTGGGGGACTGGGTGTTCGCCGTGATGAGCCAAGTCGAGGGCATGTTCGACCGCCACGCGGGCCATGTCTCGCCGTCGGTCTGTGATGTTTCGTTTGTGCACAAGCTTCCGCCCGGGGTGGATCCCCTGCCTTACTGCGGTTTGGTGCTCACGCAGGTCGGATTCAATTGCGGCACGCGACCGCGGATCGAACCGGGGCAAAGGGCGGTTGTGATTGGTGATGGTTTGGTGGGGCAATGGGCGGGGCAGGCGCTGAAGGCACGCGGCGCCCGGGTGGTGATGACGGGCCGGCACGAGTCGCGTTTGGAAACGTTTCGGGCGGGAGGCTGGGGGGAGGCGGTCAAGGTCGCGGCCGGGCCGGGCGTGGATGAAGTTGCCGCGGTGGCGCCGGAGCCCATCGCGGTGTTGGTCGACACGATCGGAGACACGTCGCTTTACGATGCCTACCTGTCGCGCATGGCCCATGGCGGCACCATTGTCTCAGCCGGATTTTACGGCACAGCGGATGCGATCGAGATTCAGCGTTATCGCTTCCGCGAACTCGCATTCGACTTGGTGGCCGGAATCACGCGGGATCGCGTCGACGCCACCATGGAGTGGGTGCGTGCCGGTAAAATGGATACAACGGGTTTGATCACGCATCGTTTTCCGGTGGCGCAGGCGGCGGACGCTTGGGCGCTGATTTCCTCCAAGCGGGAGCACGTGCTCGGCGTGGTGCTGGATTGGCCGGCGGCGCAAGCGAAGGGAGGCTCGGCGTGACGGGGGCGACGATGCGTCAGTTGTGGATTGATGCCCCCGGGGAGGTCTCTTGGCGCGAAGTGGCGCGACCGGAACCGGCCGCGGGGGAAGTGCTGATCAAGGTGTTGGGCGTGACGACCTGTCCGCATTGGGACCTGCATATCCTCGGTGGCGAACCGATGTTTCCCGGACAGAGCCTGACCTATCCGTATCTGCCCGGACAGCCTGGGCATGAGGCGATGGGGGAAGTGGTGGCGCTTGGTGCGGGCGTGACGACGCTTGCCGTCGGCGACCAGGTGGTGGCGTGGCGGGACACGGGTCAACCCCGGCCGGGGTTCTATGCGCAATTCAACACCTTTGCGGCGGTGGACGTATTGCGGATTTCGGTGGCGCTCGAACCGGCGCAGATCGCGTCGCTGGAGTTGGCGATGTGTGTGGAGGTGTCGTTTCAACGCCTCGCGGAACTCGGCGGTGTGGCGGGTCGCCGCGTCGGGGTCGCGGGGCTGGGCCCGGGCGGGCTCGTGGCGGTGCAATTGGCCAAGGCGCATGGGGCGGCGAGTGTCGTGGGAATCGATCCGGTGGCGTCGCGGCGCGAACTGGCGCAGACGCTGGGGGCCGACGAGGTGAGTGCGCCGGACGTGGTTCTTTGGCCGGCCTCGCGCGCGGATGAGCGGGCGTTGGACGTGGCGGTGGACTGCACGGGGGTGCCGCCTTCGATTGAGTTTTTGATGGATCGCACGCGTCATGCGGTGACGATTTTCGGCGTTTTGCGTGACGAGGTGCGCTACGCGGGCCGGCACATGTGGGGACCGGGCGTCACGCTTATGGGTTACGGCGATCACAACCGGCCGGCCGCGGAGGCGGCGCTCGGTCTGGTCGAAGCGGGGAAATTGGACTTGGGCGCCTTGGTATCGGCGACG
>CAXBDS010000342.1:0-2775 GCA_963974355.1 uncultured Opitutaceae bacterium | reverse complement strand
ACGGGATTCGATGGGACGGGCCCGGTCACCTTCCCTTTTGGTCAGGGCGAGCTGATCATCGTCGCCGACGATGACCAATCCATTCGCGACATCACCAAACAAACCCTCGAATCTTACGGCTATACCGTGCGCACCGCCTCCAACGGTGCCGAGGCCCTCGCCCTTCTCATCCAGGAACGCGAGCATGCCCGCCTGGTGCTGACCGACTTTGCCATGCCGATCATGGACGGTCGCCAACTCATCTGCGCGATCCGGAAGATGGATTTGGGCGTAAAAGTCATCGTCGCCAGCGGCACCACCACCACCAACGAATCGACGCGCTTGGTCGGCGAAGACACCGACGCCGTTTTGGCCAAGCCGTTCACCGCCGGCACCCTGCTGACGACCGTGAACGAGTTGCTCGCCCCCACCACGCCTCCCATCGCAGTCGCCTGAACGCGTGAGCTATGACCGGGGGGCACGCATGACGCGACCTCCCTGCTGCAACGTCACCGCCGTCGCGGGCCCGCCATCGGCCGGCAACTCAAACACCAAATCCGCCGCGACTCGCCGCGAAAAAAACGTGGTCGCCGATTCGGCATACAAGCGATCCCGGGCTTGGCCGGTCGGCGATAAAATCAATGCCCGATCCTGCCGCTCCACGACCAAATCGAATCCGGGCTTCAAGGAGTAGGTGCCGACGCAGCGGTCGAGTTCCGCCTCAGAGAGCGCGACCTCGACCCGGTCCAGATTCGGCACCGTTCGTTCACGCATGCCCGCGGCCCGGCGCATCAGCTCTTCGGTGAGCACCGTCCCGACCGGCGTCGAGCGGTTGCTCAACCACACCGCCGCGATGCCGCGTTCCCGATTCACAAATATCGCCGCGTGGAAGCCTCCCGTCATCCCGTTGTGCCAACGGGTCTGGCGATCACCCGCCACCAGCCAGCCGAGCGCCTGACCTCCCGGCGGGTAGGTCGCCGTCAGATTTTGCGGCGCCCAACTCAGCTCGATCGCGGCCTCCAACGGCGTCCCGGCCGGATGCAGCATCACGTCGGCAAACCGCGTCATGTCGGCCAGGGTGGAGCGGATGCCACCACAGCCGGCCAGGGCCTTGAAACGCCACGGCGATCGCGGCAGACCTGCCGCATTCGAGCCGGGCGCCAATCGCCGCTGCTGCGCCTCGGTCAACTCCACCGCCGTATCCGTCATGCCCAACGGCCCCGTGATTCGCGCCGCCAAAAGCGCGTCGTAACTCAGCCCCGCCTCCCGCGCCAACAGCATGCCCAGCAACCCCACCGCCAAGTTGCTGTAACCCGCCTGCGTGCCCGGCTCGAAATCGAGCTTTACATGCCGCAACGTCGCCCAGAGTTCCGCCTCGTCATACTCCCCGTAGGGATCGCGCAAATCGTCGGTCGGCAGCTCCGCCGGGATACGCGGCAGCCCCGAGGTGTGCGTCGCAAGCATGCGCAACGTGACCCGCTCGCCCGCGCCGTCCGGCAACACCACGCTCTCCGGCAGCAGGCTCGCCAGCGTCGTGTCCAACGTTACTTCTCCGCGCACCACCGCTTCCGCCAGCAACAAGCCGGTGAACACTTTGCTCACCGAACCGATCTCGTAGATCGTCGTGTCGTGGGGCGTCGTCGCATCCGTTGCGCTTAACGTCCCCGCGTGATCCACGGTCCATTTCCCCGCCGCCCTCACGCCCCATGACACCGCCTGCACCGCCTGCTCCGAAACGAGCGGCGCCACCGCCGCCGCCAAGACGGGTTGCTCCAACGGCTCGGCGGCCGCCGAAACCATCGCGGCCGAAACCGCCCCTAACCAGCGAAGATGAAAGGATGTTTTCATAGGCATCAAACGGGATGATTTTCCGGCCGAATCAGGAAGATAAGAAAGGTCGCGCAGCCAATCACCCTTCCGCCGGAGGTTCGGAGATCAGTGCGCCTGTCCTGTTAGATGCGCCGCCGTCGCCTTCCTTACAGACAAACCTCAAACCCTGCGCTCCCCCAGGACGGAACATTTGCCCGGGCTAATCGCACGAATCGATCGTCTGGCGCCAACAAGCGGGTCGCCACGCCCCCGCTCGATCGGGATGATCGCGGCATCATGGGCGCAAAAATCAAAGCCAACGATGACCGCATCCAGATCGCCGCCGTCGCGGTGCTCTTGCTCGTCCGGGAACGGATGCGACGAGGCCAAACCGGCGACGTGATCACGACCGCCCTCGCCGAATTCCGCGCCGACTACGCCGGCTACAAAATGAATCATCCCAGACGCACCTTCGCCGACGCCAAAGACGCCAGCTCGCTAACGGATGCCTCCCTCCGCGCCCGCTACCTCAAACTCAGCGCCGCCATGGACACCCTCCTCGGCCGGATCGCGCGCCACAAAACCGAGTTCAGCAGCCTGCTCGAATTGGACAATTATCTGGCCCTCCACCTGAAGACCTTCAACTGAAACCAGGCCGTGTCCCGCCAAGCAGCCGCCCTACTCTTTCGACGCTTCGGCCGCATCCGGCGTCGCGTTGCGGATGCGTTTCACCACCTCTGCCGCCAACGCGTTCGGGATCGGCAGCGTCAGCACGTATTGTTCGATTTTCCACTCGCCCGCGATCAGGCGCAGCACACCGGTGCCCCGGCACACCCCGTATTTCGCGCTGAACAATAACTCGTCAAAGGACGCGTGCCCGCCCTCGCTCGCCACGTTCACATGGCGCTCCGTTGGCGTGTAGGTCCACCCACGCCCGCGATCAAAGACCGGTTTGGCGTAAGCCTTGAATTCCGCGACCGTCCAACG
>CAXBDS010000341.1:0-2840 GCA_963974355.1 uncultured Opitutaceae bacterium | reverse complement strand
CCAACCTTGCCCAGCACAATTCGTGGTCGGGCGATTTGCGTGATCTGTCCGTCCGCGTGGGTGGCGTTGTGCACTCTTTCGTGGCCGCATAAGGTTAATCGATTTTTTAAATCGTTTATAAACAGAACCTAGCAGAGGTGGTCTCCAGCTGGCGCGTGCCTTGCAAAAAGAGGTCTCAGTTTTATCTGCAACCTTCATTCCTCCCTCCCATGCCTACCAATATTGTCGAGCGTCAGTGGAAGATCATCAAAGCCCGCCTGCGGGAACGTTTCGCCGTCATGACCCAAGCCGAACTCGAGGCCGCGGAAAATTTGGATGATCTCGTGGGTCGCGTGCACCTCGCCACGGGCATGGATCCCGCCGAGATCCAGCGTCTGATCCGTCTTTAAAAAAAACGGCGCAGGGGGTTCACTTTCAGCCGTTCTGGCTGAGGTTACCCCGTTTCGATCTTCGCCGTCGCGCTGATCGGCCTCGCCCCTCTCTCAACTGCTTTTCCCATGCGTATCGCTCACGATTCTCTAAAACATAAAGTCGCGTTGGTCACAGGTGCAGGCTCCGGCTTGGGGCGCGCCACCGCCAAGCTCCTGGCGCACGGTGGGGCCCGCGTGGCCTTGGTGAGCCGCACTCAGGCGGAGCTCGATGAAGTCGCCCGCGAGATCAATGATTCCGCGGAATGCACGGGAGAGGCGGGCGTGTATCCGGCGGATATTACCGATGCCGCGGCGCTGGCCGACGTCGTTGCCCAGATCGAGCAACGCTGGGGGCGGCTCGATATCGTCTTTGCCAACGCCGGGGTGAATGGGAAATGGACCGGCATCGACAATCTCACCCCCGAGGATTTCCGCCGCACCCTTGATATCAATCTGACCGGAACGTTTCTCACGATTCGGGCCGCCGTGCCCGCGATGCGTCGATCGGGCGGGGGCTCGATCGTGATCACGGCGTCGGTGAACGGCACGCGCATGTTTAGCAACACCGGCGCGACCGCGTATGCGGCGTCGAAAGCCGGCCAAGTCGCGATGGGCCGCATGCTGGCCGTCGAACTCGCCCGTGATCGGATCCGCGTGAACACGATTTGTCCCGGTGCCATCGAGTCGGAGATCGACGACAATACCGACATCGAAGGGGTGAAACAGCTGCGGATTCCGGTGGAGTTCCCCGAGGGCACGATTCCTCTCACCGGCAAACACCCCGGCACGGGCGGCCAGGTTGCGGAGGCGGTGTGGTTCCTCGTTTCGGAAGCCTCCAGCCACACGACCGGCACGGAACTGTTTATCGATGGCGCGCAATCCCTTTTCCAGGGCTGAGCGGGCCCGCGCACCGCGCCCGCTTACCTGAATCACAAGGACCGAGTTAACCCCTTTTCTCTTATGGAAAACAAACCGAATTCTGCCTCCGTCCGCTCCACCCAGGACCCGCATCCGCCCAGCGAAGAGGAAGTCACGGCGCACGTTAAGCGGCTTCGTGAAAACGGCCGCGAAGCTGGCACGTCGGATAGCGAGCTCCGCGACAAAGCCCGCGCCGAATTGGAACACGAGCGTCGTCAGACGGGTAAAGCACTGCGTGGCGAGCCGTCGCCGCCCACCTCCACGCCGGAAGAATAACGCGACGGTCGGGGCAACGACGATCACGGCCGGCGCCAGTTAGGTCTTCCGTTTGGGGCGACGGCCGACTTGGTTGGGCGGATCTTGGCTTGGACCGATCACCTTATCCATTTCGTCGACTTTGAGGGCGCCGTGGGCTGCGGCATTCTCGAATACGGCGTCGTCTCGATGTGCGGTCGCGAGATCGTCGGCACCGCGACGCAGCGTTGCCGTCCGACGGGGCGCGTGCGGCCGGAGGACGAGGCCGTGCATGGCCTGCACCCGGCGGACTTGGCGGATGCGCCCGTCTTCACGACCGAGTTTGATCGCTTTGCCGGTCTGCGGGAAACGGGGCCGTTGGCGGCGCATTTTGCCAACGCGGAAAACACGATGCTCAAGAGCGTCTGGCCGTATCCCCGCGCGTCGCCCGATTTTGCCCGCGGCGGATCGGCGACCGCGACCGAGTGGGGACCTTGGCTCGATACCGGGCGACTCTACCCGCAATTTTATCCCGGGTTGGCCTCAGCCAAACTGGCTGAGTTGGTGGCGACGTTTGGCCTGCAAGAGGAGTTGGATACGCGCGCGCCGCTGTATTGTCCGGCGGATCGCTGCCATTACCACGCGGCGCTTTACGACGCGTTGGCGGGGGCGTTGTTGTTGCTGCGCTTGGCGGATGAAGCGGCGCTCGCGGCCCAATCGCTCGGCTGGCTGCTCACGATGAGCACGCTCGACGGGGCGAAGCGCGACGCGTTGCGGCAGGGCGACCTATTTTGAGGTCGCCGCGAGTAATTCGGTGACCCAGCGCCGGTGCGGACCGGACAGCGTGATGGTGTCCAGCTCGGTGGCGGAAATCCAAAACAGCCCCGCCGGTAGCGGACCTGCCGGGGCGGGGTGGCGGTAGATCGTCTCGGTGATCGCGTAGCGCGTGATGCCACGCTTTTTGGTGGCGAGGATGGCGGCGGGGCGCAGTTCCGCCGCGGTGATACCCAGCTGTTCGCCGGTGGGCAGTTCGAAAAGATCGGCGAGGCGGCGGGACTTGGCCGGAGCGCGTTCGAGGAGCAAGGCGTCGTCGCTGGGTCGCCGGCACCAGATTCGGCTCACGGCCTTTTTCTCGATCACCTTGGCGGCGAGTCGAGGGTAGGCCTCGGGGTCGCCTCTGCGGCAGGCGGCGCAGTGGTCGCGCACCGGGCAAATGGTGCAGAGCGGATTCCGCCGATGACAGACCGTCGCGCCGAGCTCCATCATGGCCTGATTGTG
>CAXBDS010000340.1:0-2981 GCA_963974355.1 uncultured Opitutaceae bacterium | reverse complement strand
AACACGCGACCATCGCTGGCGTGCATGACGGTGCCGGGGGGCGGCCAGGTATTGACCGGCGGGCGGTTCGGATCCGGCACGGTGTAGGTGCCGACGAGGAGGGTTTCGTCGGCGTTGATATCGGACATGTTGTCGCCATCGGCCAGCTTCGTGACGGTGCGTTGGGCGAGCGTGTCGGGGTTCACGGCGAAGAGCGTGCGATCCTTGAAAAAGTAGACATCGCCCGAGACCGCGCCGACCTCGATGCCGGCGCTGCTGCCCGGTTTGTAGCCGACGTCGGGCACGATGACCTTGGTCTCGTGCGTAGTGAGGTTGATCGTGGCGATGCCCTCGCGGTTCACGACGATCACGCGTGTGCCGTCCTTCGTGAAGGCGTCCTGGTGAAAGTAGAGACTGGAGGTGTCGGCCTCGCGGGAGAGGCGGAGGATGCGGTGACCCGTGGTCGGGTCGATCCAATCGGTCGGCGGCTCGGCGGCACGGCTGACCACGGCGAACAGGGCAAAAACAGAGAGAAGACGAAGCATGATGGGAAACAGGGGGCGACAGTCGCGGGGTGGGTAGGGGAAGGCGGACGTTGGCGGCGCGGCGCGGGGTTGTCCGCCTCAGAGTTGATCTGACCGTGGGAAGGCGAGCGACGCCGAGGTGGCCGGGCACGAGGGGTGGCTCGTTCCTTTAGGCTGGCGCGCGCGCGGGCGGCGGGGCAGGTTGCCGGTTTTTCATCACCGATCTCTCAACATCATGGCAACCACACCCAACTACGCGACCCTGGCGGCATTCTACATCAAAGGCCTGACCGAAGGCTTTATTGATCCCCCGGAAGTGATTTCCTGGGCCGACGAAGTCGTCGTGGCGGAAGCGAAAATGGAAGACTGGATGCTCGATATCTCCAGCAGCCAGCCGGAGGACCGCATGGGTGTCGTGCATCACCTGCATGCCGTGAAAGGGGAGGTCGATCAAGCCGCGCTGGCGGAGTTGGTGGCCGCCCGCGGCTAAGGCGGGTCAGATCGAGTCGCGATCGGCCCTCGGGGGCGCATCTACATCGGACTCGGATACAACAAAGCCGCGCTCTTTCGGGCGCGGCTTTGTCGGTTAAAGGCTTGGCCGGCGGCTTACTGACCGAGCACCCAGGCGAAGATGAGCGGGGCCACGATGGTGGCGTCGCTTTCGACGATGTATTTGGGTGTGGAGGCGGCGAGTTTGCCCCAGGTGATCTTTTCGTTGGGCACGGCGCCGGAGTAGCTGCCGTAGCTGGTGGTCGAGTCGCTGATCTGGCAGAAGTAGCCCCAGAGCGGCACGCCGGTGCGCTCCAGATCCTGGTGAAGCATGGGCACGACGCAGATCGGGAAATCGCCGGCGATGCCGCCACCGATTTGGAAGAAGCCGATCGAGCCTTCGCCATTTTTGAGCGTCTTGGCGGACTTCGTGTAATACTCGGCGAGGAACGTCATGTATTCGATGCCGGTGCGCACGGTGTGGACGTTCTTCACGTCGCCGCGGATGACGGCGGCGGCGAACATGTTGCCGAGCGTGGCGTCTTCCCAGCCCGGGACGATGATGGGCAGGTTCTTTTCGCAGGCGGCCAGCAACCACGAGTTCTTCGGGTCGATCTGGTAGCTCTTTTCCAGTTTTTTGGACCGGAGAATTTTATACATGAACTCGTGCGGGAAGTAGCGTTCGCCGGCCTGGTCGGCGGCGACCCACTCCGCGAGCACGGCCTTCTCGATGCGACGCATGGCCTCCATCTCGGGAATGCAGGTGTCGGTGACGCGGTTCATGTGGCGCTCAACGAGTTCCTGTTCATCGGCGGCGGTGAGGTCGCGGTAGTGCGGCACGCGCTCGTAGTAGTCGTGGGCGACGAGATTGAAGACGTCCTCTTCGAGGTTGGCGCCGGTGCAGACGATGGCGTGGACCTTGTCCTGCCGGATCATCTCGGCGAGGGTGATGCCGAGCTCGGCGGTCGACATGGCGCCGGCGAGGGTGACGAGCATCTTGCCGCCGGCCTTCAGGTGGGTCTCGTAGCCCTTGGCGGCGTCGAGCAGGGCGGCGGAGTTGAAGTGGCGGTAGTTGAGCGCAACGAATTGGGAGATCGGGCCCTTCTTGGCCGCGAGCTTGGCGTTGAGGTCTTCGGGCCGTTTGGACTGACGTTTGGCTTTCATGATGGGGTCCAAGCTAGGCGAGTCCCGGCCGCAACGAAGCACAAAAAATGGAAAAGCGAGGATGTTACAGATGCCCGGATTTGGGCAAATTACGCATAGGCGGGCGCAGGGACTTACGCTAATCTCATCGCCGATGAATTGGTTTATCGATCTGTGGACGGTGGAGTCGGCCGCGCGGACGGTGGTGCTGCTGTGCTTGGCCGGCGCACTGGGGACAGCTTTGGGCAAAGTAAAAGTCGGCGGGGTGGGGCTCGGCGTGGCGGGCGTGCTGTTCGTCGGGCTCGTGCTCGGCCATTTCAAATTCGCGCTCGACCACCACGTGTTGGAATTCGTGCGCGAGTTTGGACTGATTCTGTTCGTTTATACGCTGGGCCTGCAGATCGGGCCGGGATTCTTCGGTTCGTTGCGGTCGCGTGGATTGGCGCTTAATGGCTACGCGGCAGCGATCGTGGTGGTGGGCGCGGTGTTGGCGGGCGGGTGGATCGTGCTGGGCAGGATGGGAGTGGCGTCGGGCGTGGGCCTGCTGTCGGGCGCGACGACCAACACGCCGAGTCTGGCCGCCGGCCAACAGGCACTCGCGCAAATCGGGGCCGGTCCGGATGCGGGCGCGATCCAGGGCCTCGCTTACGCGGTGGCTTATCCTTTTGGCATCGTTGGCATCATCGCGACGATGGTGGTGTTGCGGCGGGTGTTTCGCGTCGACGTGGCCAAGGAGGTCGGCGAGACGGAACGCGCGCAGTCGCCCGTCCAGCCCAAGCCGTTGGCCCGCAATCTGGAGGTGACCAACGCGAATCTCGCCGGGCGCATGCTGGGGCGCGTGCCCGG
>CAXBDS010000339.1:0-2992 GCA_963974355.1 uncultured Opitutaceae bacterium | reverse complement strand
CGACATACACCGCCTCGACGTCCGGATCGGCCAACAAGGCTTCGTAACTCGCATGGGCCCGCGCGATGCCATGCTTTGCGGCAAAGGTGTCCGCCGGTTCCGCCGCGCGGCTGGCGACCGCCACTACCCGGCCGTGTCTCGAGCCCGCCACGCCGGCGGCGAAGGTTCCAGCGATCCGGCCCGTGGAGAGAATGCCCCAACGCAGGGGCGCAATGGAGGAGGTCGTCATAAGTAAAGCTCCGTCAGCCTGCATGCCTTCACCGCGCAAAACAAGCGCGACGCCGGCCAGCGGCTCATGCGCCAGACGCCGAAACAAAAGAGGCCGGCCCCCGCAGGGACCGGCCAAGCTAAGTCAAACCACAGACTTCAGACGGCGCAACCAAGCCAACCGCCGCCCAAAGGCGAACGCGCGCCTCACTTTTTCGCCCTCATAATTTTCATGGGCGCCACGCCCCGATATCAGCGCTTCAAACCCGCGGCCTGCGCGATGTCGTCCCACGCATAAAAGTGGAAGGTGCGATCGGTCGACATCCCGACAAACAGCCCCCCCGGAAACCCGGGCAACGCCGCCGCCGTGACGTCGCTGCCATCGCTCTCGTCGGTCGACAGCCGCACGCTCGAGATCAGCGGGTGATCATGCGCGCCGCCCGCCACGGTGCCCTCGCGAGGGAAGATGCGAAACGTGTTGGCCTGTTGGTTCGAGACCAAAACGTAGCCCTTTCCGGGGCCGGTCGGATAGATCGAGATACCTTCCCGGTCATCGGCGAATCCCGTCGTGCCAAACATCGCCAACTCGTCCTCCGCATCCTCCGCACCGGGATCGGCGAGGTATTTGCGAATGCCGGTGTTTTCGTCGGAGTAGTAAACGTAGCCGAGCTCGTTATCGACCGCGATGGCCTCGATCTCCTTCTTGCCGCTCCACGCGCCGAAGGCCCGGGAAAACACACCGCGCAACACGCCCGCACCGTTGTCGACCAGACGATACTGATGCAGGTAACCGTCGCGCGGCGCATAGGCATCCGAACGGCTCACAATCGCAAACGTCGCGCCGTCACCCGGCCGTGAATACATCGCGATGCCCATCACATCGCGGGCGCGTTCGCCTTCGAAAACCGGGATGCCGCCGCCGTCGATGGGCGCCATGTCCGGCAACCGGTAAACGCGCAGGCGATGCGCGTAACGCTCCGCGACCACGGCCACGTCGACTTTCCCGCCCGCGAAGGCGACGTCGTAGGCGATGTCGACGTTGTTGGGCCGGGCCAGGCCGCGCACGGAGAGATCCTTCCGCTCGACGCCATCCAGACCGTAAACGAGGAGTGCGCCGTCGACGTCTTTGTCGGTGCCGATGATGAGCGATTGCGCCGGGTGGGCGCGGTTCACCCAGATCGCGGGATCATCGGTGTCGTGGCGCGCGAGCGTCGTGACGACCCGCGGCGCCACCGGCGTCGCATTACGCGCGTCGGCATCGGCCTGCGGTTGCGCGGCGCCGGCGATGACCGCCGCGGCGCCAAAGAGAAGGGGGAAAAGGACAGGTTTCATAAATGGGAAAAGGGAGGGGAAATTCGGACGTGCTCCAAAGCAAAACGCCGGGTCCGAGACTCGGACCCGGCGCCAGAATAACCAGATTCGGTGTGTTACAACTTCCAGCGCACCCCGAAATTGGCGCTCCAGCCATATTCCTCAACTTGGCCGAGACGGGCGGTCTGACCGTTCTCGCTCTTCAGGAACACGCGGAAAGGCTCATCGGTGAGGTTGAGCACTTCGGCATAGAGCTCGAACTGGCGGGTGAGCTCGTAGCGCAACGTGAGGTCGAGCTGCGCGAAGTCGTCGACGTAAAGATCCTCGCTGGCTTCGCCACCGATCGGCTCATCCTCCCGCAGACGCTCGCTGCGGAAGTTCATCGCCAGACGAGCGAAGAACCCGGCCTTTTCGTAGGTGAAACCCACGTTGCCCACGTAGTCGCTCTGGCCGATGAACGGCACCTCTTCGCCGGGGCGAGTCGGATAGTCGGCCTCGGAATCGAGAAAGGTAATGTTGGCCAGCAGACCGATGCCATCGAACGGCGACGGGAGGAAGCCGAGCTGTTGTTGGTAGGCGAGCTCGAGGCCGCGGATGGTGCCGTCGCTGCCGTTGCCGAAGGTGGTAACCTCATACTCAACGCCGTTGATGACCTGCGGCGTGTCCAAGGTGTATTCGTAGGCGAAGTTCTCGATGTCCTTTTGGAAAACCGCCGCCGAAATCACACCGAGGGACGGCAGGTAATACTCGACCGAGGCATCCCAGTTCGTTGCCTCAAGCGTTTCGAGGTTGGGGTTGCCGATCGTGATCTCGCCGTCGTCTTCGCTGATGTTGCGACGCAGCGCCATGTCGCCGAAGCCGGGCCGCGCGATCGCCGTCGACCACGAAGCGCGCAACACGAGGCGCTCGCTGGCGTTGTAACGGAAGTAGAGGCCGGGCAGCGTGTTCGTGTAGCTGCGCGAGGCCGAGATGTCGGTCGCGGTTTCGTTGTCGAGGTCGAGGTCCCGACCGGTGGTCGAGAATTTCGTGCGCTCGATGCGCAGGCCGCCGATGACGTTGAGGGGGCCGAAATTCGTGCCCGCCATCGCGTAGTAAGCGGTCACGTCCTCGTCGATCGACCAGTCATCGAACTCGCTGTCCTCAAACACGCGCTCGCCGGTGAAGCCGCTGCGGTTGCCGTAGAACGCGTCCTTCACCAAACCGGCGTTGATCTGCGGAACCGGCAGGTAAGGATAATCGCCCACAGGGCCGGCAAGATTGGCAAAGGTGAAGTCGGCCGGCGCACCGTCGAGTTCGTAAACTTCGGCCTCGCTGGTCTTTTCCTTGGCGCGGTAGAGCGCGCCGAACTTCACGTAGGTCGGCTGGACGGTGGCGAAGTCGTAACGGGCATTGAAGCCGATGTCGTATTCGGTTTCGTCGCCGGTTTCGTTGGCGAGATCGAGGCCATCAACCCGGCCGTCGTGAAAGCGCTGCA
>CAXBDS010000338.1:0-3053 GCA_963974355.1 uncultured Opitutaceae bacterium | reverse complement strand
CCGACCACTACCGCCGCCACGCCCGCGCGCCCATCGCGGCCGATCCGGCCGATCTGCCCGATCCGGTCGACGAGGCGCCCCACGCCGGGGAACAGACCGCCCGGGCCGAGGACATCGCCTTCATGCAGACCGCCCTCGCCGCCCTTCCGCTCGACCAGCGCGAGGTGCTCATCCTGCACCGCTTCCAACACCTGCGCTACGACGAGATCGCCCGCCTGCTCAACGTCTCGGTGGGCGCCGCCAAAGTCCGCGCGCACCGCGCCCTCTCCGCCTTGCGCGATCACTATTTCAAACTCCGCCGCGAACCCGCCGCCTGAGTTCAGCCGATCCACCAACCCTTTCCCCTTCTTCGCGATGAACTGCCAACGCATCCCCGCCGCCTTCCTGGATTACCACGCCGGCGAACTCCCCGACCACGAGGCCAACGCCATGCGCGAACACCTCAAGACCTGCCTCACCTGCCAACGCGAGTGGGCCGACTTTCAGCAGACCTTGCTCGTACTGGATGCCATGCCCGCACCGGCCCCCTCCGCTCGTCTCCGCGCCAACGTGCTCACCATGATCGAAGACGCACGACTTGAGCTCGACTCGCCCAGCCCGTTTGCGTTGGCCCGCAGTCGACTCGACTCGTTCTTCGCCGCGTTGCTGCCCAGTCGCCCCGCGCTGCAGTTTGCGTTTACCGTTGCCGTTCTTCTCGTCGGGCTCGTCGTGGGCGCCCGCCTGCTCCCGTCGAAAGACGTCGAAACACCCCAAGTCGCGGTCACCGATCCCGCCACCCAAAAGGAACTCGCCGAACTGCGCGCCAAGGTCGACGCCATGGACCGCGTTGTCGCCCAAGCCCTCGAACCACGCTCCGCCAACGACCGCCTGCGCGGCGTGCTCGCCAGCCTCGACCCCGCCCACAGCAACGACGACCGCACCATCAGCGAGCTCCTCAACACCCTCGCCTTCGACCCCAGTGTCAACGTGCGCCTCGCCACCCTCGACGCCCTTTACCAGCACGCGTCCCGCGACACCGTCCGCGCCGCGGTCGTGGCCTCGCTCCCTCGCGAGACGTCCCCACTCGTCCAAGTCGCCATGATTGACTTTGTCGTGGCCGCCCGCGCCCAAGCCGCCGCCCCTGCCCTCGAACGCATGGTGCAGGACGCCAACGTCGAGAAGACCGTGCGTCAGGCCGCCGAGCGCGGCCTCGCCCAACTTTAGGCTGCAGCGCCCCGCCGCCGTGGCCCTCCCTTTCAACACGAACAGAAAAAAGCTCCGTAACGCTCTCCTCCCATGAAAACTCCTCCTCTCCTGGCCCTCTCGGGGCTGTTTCTCTCCCTCGTCACTGCGTCCTTCGCGGCGTCTGACAGCACCGCCACGATCGCCTTTTCCTCGCCGGACAAACCCGGCACCTTGGTCGCCGTCGTGTCCAACGGCACCATCTCCGTCCGCGGCGCGGACGTCGACACCGTCACCATCCGGTCCGAAGTGGCTCCGGAAAAGAGCTCCCGCGTGAAGTCCAACGGCATGCGTGTGCTCGGTTCATCGTCCCAGTTCTCGGTCGACGAAAAAGACAACGTCATCACCCTCAACTACGGTCGCCTGGGCTGGTCCGACGACGCCGAGTTCGAGATCATCGTCCCCCGCAACACCAACCTCACCTTGCAGATGAACCTCGGCGGCGAGGTCTCCGTGGCCAATGTGACGGGCAACGTCGATATCAAGAACCTCAACGGCGAGGTCGATTTGGAAAACCTCGGCGGCGGTGCCATCGTCGAATCCATGAACGGCGAGATCTCCGCCAGCTTCACCACCCTGCCCAAGGACAAACCCATCGCGCTCAGTTCCATGAACGGCGAGATCACCGTCCGCCTGCCCGGTGACGCTGCGGCCGACGTCCGTTTTCGCACGCAAAACGGCACCATCATGACCGATTTCGACGACGCCGTGCTCGTTACCAAAACGGAGTCGGGCTCGTCTTCCTCGATGGGCTACACCTCGTCCGACGAGGCTCGCCGCCAAGCCCGTGAAATCGGCCGGGCCGCCGCCGAGGCCGCCCGCGCCGCCTCCGAAATCGCCCGGGAAGCCGCCCGCGAAGCCGAGCGCGTCATGCGCGATGGTCTCGGCGACAGCAATCCTCACCCCGCGGCGGCGGCGGCGCCCGCCCTCCCGGCGATGCCCGCCATGCCCGCGATGCCCGCCATCCCCACCCTGGCCGGCGGCAAGGTGATCAGCGGGAAGCTGAACGGCGGCGGCACCAGCCTCCAGATCGCGACCATGAACGGCGACATCATCCTGCGTCACCGCGACAGCGAAAACTGATCGGCCCCCGGCCCAAACCGCCAATCCCAACCCGCAAAAGGCCCGCCGAATGAGGCGGGCCTTTTGTTGCGTTACTCGGAAGCGTCGGAGGTTGTATCCGGTGAATCCTTACTCGCGGCAGGCTCCGGGTCCGGCGCGGCGGCCTTCTTGGCCTCCGGGTCCTTCTTCGTGCGGCCACGCGAACGCGACGCACTCTTCCGCGCGGTCTTTTTCTTGGCGGCCGGTTTCGGCGCCTCGGCGGCCTCGGCCTCTGAATCGGGTTTGGCGTCGGGGGCGACCGCCGGCTTGACCTCCGTCTCGGCCGGAGCGGCGGCTTCGGGGGCTTCGCTGGCGGCCCGCTTGGTCTCGGCGTCAGCGGCATCCGCCGGCACTTCGGCCGGGGCCGGAGCGGGCGCAGGGGTGTCCCCGGTCGAGGCCTCGGCGGTCGGTTCGGCTTCCTCTGCGTCGTCGTCGCGCGGTTTCTCGCGACCGTTGATCCAGATGCCTCCGCGGTTGTCCTTATTGATCCAATACAGGCCGTCCCCGATTGCCACCGGCTCGGTCTTCACGTTGCTGTCCTCGGGCATCGTCAGTCCGGCACCGACCAGCGCGGCGACGATGGTGTCTTCGGGTTGCTTGAGGGCCTTGGCGAGGAAGGCGGTCGAGCCGGACAGGCCCGGTCCGCGGCGGTTGCGACGCATGCGGGTGCGGAGCAACTCCATCAAGGCTTCGCCTTCGGGCAACGTCACGGGCGCCTCCGGCACCGGCTC
>CAXBDS010000337.1:0-3055 GCA_963974355.1 uncultured Opitutaceae bacterium | reverse complement strand
GAGGTTGCGGGCGAGTTGGGCAATCTGTTCAGGGCTCAGTGCCCGGTAGCCCTGCCAGAGTGCTTCCATGTTGTCGCCGCGCACGTAGGCGAACGGACCATCGGTGGGATCGTAGGATGCGTCGATGAGCACGTTGTCCGGTAGGTCAGGGCCGGCGGTGGGCGCGCTGAAACGGGAGAACGCGGGTGTGAGGGGGCTGCCGGTCGTTTCACTGATGGGCTCATAGTCGAGGCGGTTGACGCCGCCGAGGATGGCGCGCCAGGCCTGCTCGGAGGTTGAGTTGACATTGAACCCGCCGGCGATGAGCAGATGGGCGGCGGCGAGCTGGGGGTCGCGTAACTCGGTGGCGGTGGGCGTGCCCAAGCGGGTGAGTCGAGGGCTGGCCAAGGTGGCTGGGATGGCTCCGGCGCTCGGCACGGTGGAGAAGTAGTAGCGATCCCAGAGCTGCCGATTCAGGATCCAGGAAATATCGTAGTAACGCGGCTGTCTCTGGGCGAGGTCGGCCCCGCCCGGTGTCCGCCCGAGGTTGGTCTGAATCTGCCGGGTGTCGGGTAGGCGGAAGTCGGCGATGCTGTTGCCGATGGGATAAGTCGGGTAGGAGCCGGCGAGCGAAACGTTGGCGTGTTGGAGTTGACCGAGCGAAGAGAGGGGATGGTCGGGCGAACGGATTTCGAACAGCGTGGCGTTGATGTTTTTGGCGGGACTGGTGCCGATGTCGTAATCGAGGCTGAGGCCGGAGGACGCGTGGTCGAAGTCAGATGAGTTTTGCAGAAACCAAACCGGCCACATGTTGGCGGAAACGCCGACCTTGGCCGCACAGGGCACGACAAAATTCCAATCGCGCCGCGTGCGGAACGACGCGGGTGCGCGGACATTGCCTTGGGCGATCCAGCGGTAGCGCGGGATGCTGGCGCCATAGTTATTGTTGATGACAAAGCTCTTCCCGACGGAGGAAAAGACGTTCATCACAAACCACTTCAAGGCCGGTTCATCGACGGGCGAGAGCGGTCGTAAGAGCTCGGCATCGGAGAAGTTGGTATAACTGTTGGTGATGCCCGCGTAGTCGACGCGCTGCATAAACTGATACCAGTGGTTTTGCGCCGGGTCCCAACTGCCGGTGGCGGTGATGGGTGGGGCGGTCCCGTCGCCGAGATACGCGGCGACCTCCGAATTGCCGCCACTTTTCAACGTGCCGGATTGGGGCGTGAAGCGAAAGTCATTGTCCGCTTCGGATGGCGTGAGGTTGAGATTGCTCAACCACACGTGACGATCTGGGTTGAGACCGGCTTCGAGCGTATTGCTGCCGGCGATGTATTGGGCCGAGTTGGAGCCTAGCGTGAAGATCACGCTCTCACCGGGAGCGAGGGCGGGGCAATTGACGGGAAAGCGAAAGTATTCCACTGGTTGGCTGGTCGGATCGGTGCCGCTGACGACGCGACCGGCGTAGCGGAGGTCGCGTCGCTCTCTCACTTCCCAGGTCTCGGTGGTGGCGGGTGGCGCGGTATTCACCTCAAGTCGGACACGTGCTTCCGGGCCGAGATAGCCGATCCCAACCTCATACGTGGACGCGGCGAGCGTATCCGAGTAGGGGTTCCAGAGGACGACGATGGGGAAGATGTTGAAGCGGATGGCGGTGGCCGGATTGGTCGTGGGATCATCGGCGGTCGAATAACGAAATCCGAGGGCGGCGTAGGTTAACAACGGCGAGATGCCGACTTGGCCAACGACCCCGGGACCGTAGGCCGGGAGTTGGGGGGTGATCGTGCCGGCGGACGTTGTCTTCGACGCGAAAGAGCGAAGGTGGCCCCACGTGGGGATGAAGGTGGTGTTCTCGCCGGCGACCTCGGGCGTCCAGAGCGTATCGTTGCCGGCTGGGATGGCTGAGGTGCTCTCGAGGCGGCGGGTGAGGTCCTCGCGCAGTCCGCCGGCGGCGGTGTCGGCGAGCACGGAGAACGAGTGCGCGGTGAGATCGTGGTAGCGCGATTTGAGCGCGGCCCGCATGCCGCTGGCGTCGCTGGAGCCGAGTGGAAGTTGCGGGAGGGCGAGGACGCCGTTGGCGCCGGCGAGGTCATAGCGGGAGAGGCCGATCATCTCGGCATCGAGCGCAGGCATCGGCGACGACCAGTTCGGTGCGCTGCGCGACATCAGCTCGATGGCGGCGCGGGCCGAGCTGGTAAACGCCTGACGTTTTTCGTCGAGTTGTTCGGCGGCGGAAAGCGCCGGATCTGTGCCGGCGAGTGGCAGATTGACACGGGCTTTGATCCCTTCGTCGCCGACCCACCAAGCGTAGCGACCGACGGTGATATTGTCTGAGCCCCCGGCGCCGGGCACGGCTTCCGGCGGCAGGGTGATATCGACGGTGGGGGCGACGACGAAGTCGATGGGAACGCCGGAAACGACGGTCGACGTGACGCTGTTGCCGCCCAGGAGAAGGCGGGCGGGATGGGCGGTGCCCGCGACGTCGGTGATCTGCAGGTTGGCGCTGGTGGCGACGGTCGACGAACTCAGGCCGGAGACGTTGGCCGTGGGGTTGAACGGGAGATCGTTGGCGCTGGCGGGATTCGGGGCGGAGACGATCTGACCTTCGGCGCCGACGTCACCGGTGACCCAACGCGGATCAAAGGCGGTGTTTTCGTTGCCGCTGACGAGCCACGTCAACAGGCGGGCGCGCGAACCGATCGGGGTGACAAGGGTGGAATCGGCGAACTTCCCGGTAATCGTGCTCGGTGTCGCGCTGTAGTCGGTGGCGAAGGAGGATCCATAGGCACCGATCCAATTGCCGTGGTTTTGGCCGGCGGGGTTTTGGAGGTCGGCGCGGGCGGTGGTGCGTTGGTCGGGTCCGGTGAATTTCTGAAGCTGGGCGATGGCGATGTTGAGTCCGGTGAGGGCGTTTTGTCGGGCGGCAGCGAGGTCTTGTTGGTTCGACGCGACCTGAGTTTCCACGCGGGTGAGCGAAGTCAGCGAGACCAGCAGCAGCACGAGAAACGCCAGCAGGCTGATCGTGATCAGCAGGGCGAATCCGCGGCGGGATCGAAGTGGAAAAGGAGACGGAGCA
>CAXBDS010000336.1:0-3084 GCA_963974355.1 uncultured Opitutaceae bacterium | reverse complement strand
CCACGCCGAAGGGCACGAACTTCCCGTAGACCCGGTAGAAATCGAGTTGACCATAGTAGTCCATCTCGCCGGTGCCGAGACCGCGGTCCTCGTCGCCGGTGGGGAACTTTACGCGCACGGTGCCGTCGATGTTCCACTCGTCGGGCACCGGATTGAAGTGGTAGCTCAAGCCAAGGCTGGAGTCGCCGAGACCGGAGGTGGAATCGGCGTTGGGCCGGCTCGGGCCGCCGCCGGAGGCGCCGCCGTTGATCACGGAAGCGGGACCCGAGACGTGGAGCCAGGGCGCGGTGGCGCGGAGGGTCGCTTCGCCGAATTCGAGCGTGTAGGTGAAGGGCACCACGAGCACCTCGGTGTCTTCATTGAGACCGTAGTCGCCGCGTGAATACGTGACCCCGGTTTCGATTTTATGCGTTACCGTGGGGGTGGTAACGGGGTCGACCGGAGTCGAGTTGCTCGAGTCGGCCGACTGGGCGCCGAGGGGCGCGAGGAAAAGAGCGGAGGCCGTGGTGAGGCCGCAGCATAGCAGGGAAAGAACGTGAGGTTTGCCGGAACGTTGCATGGTGAAAACAGGGCGGATGGTAAAAGGATTGGGTGAACGGGGGAAGCAGGGCGGCTTCCAATGAAAACGGGCCCTCGCGGGAAGCGGGGGCCCGTGTGTTTTTTTTCAGATGGGCCGGGGCAGGGAGATGCCGATTAGTCGGCGTTCACGCTGATGGCGGTCTCGGCCTCGACGACAGCTTTGGCGTAGGCTTCGTAGCTATCGGCCAAGTCTTCGCGGGTGTCTTCAAACTTCTCGCTGCTCGCGCTTTGCGCGGCCTTTAGGCTCGCCTCAACCTTGGCCTGTTTGGCCTGCACCTCGCTCATCGCGGAGGTGGCGCGGGTGCGGGCCTCGCCCTTGAGTTGATTCACATTGGCGCGAAGCTGGGCCATGGCGCTGGCAGTGGTGTTCACCTTGGCCTGGACCTCGTTCATGACGCGGCTGCGCGTGGCAATGGCAGCGGAGCGGATTTGCGCCGTGGTGGCGGCGGCGTCGAGGCCGGCGGAGACCTGATGGGACGCGGCGGAAGCAACGGTGATGCCACCGACATTGGCCCTGGAGGAGGCGTTGGTCGCGCCGTTTACGGAGGCGGTGACATTGCGGTTGGCGGCATCCACGTTGGCGGCCGACGTGACGGAACTGTTGATCGCACCGTTGACCGTGGCGCCGGGCGCGCTGACGGCGGCGTTGGTGGCGTTTTGTCCGGCGGCTTGGGCGCTGACGGCTGCGTTGTTGGCCACCGTGGCGGCGTTGGTCGCGGCGGTGTTGGCGGCATTCACGGCGGAGCCGGCCGTGTTGGCCGCGGTCGTGGCCGCGGTATTGGCGGCGTTGGTCGACGCATTGACGGCAGCGTTGGTCGCGGCAGCCGTATTGGCGGCAGCGTTGGCAGCGGCTTGGCCGGCGGCTTGAGCATTAACCGCCGTATTGGCGGCCGTGTTGGCCGTGGTGGTGACGCCACCGGCGACCTGAGCGTGGGCGACGCTGGCCAACGCGGCGGTGAACATGGCGATAGTGAGAGAGCGAAGTTTCGTTTTCATGATATGTGTGAGTCGTGGATGGGTTGGGTTTTCCCCGTGGGGCAGGGATTGAATGAACACCGTGGTATTTGCGCAGTTCATGCCAACCGGGTGGGGCTTTCCCATAAGGTTTTTATTTGTAATAGTTTAAATATATTTGATTTTGTGCAGTGGTGCCGGCCATAGCCGGGAAAAGCCGCGAATTGCCGGATCGTGGCGGCGGAGAGGGTGCAAAATGCCGGGCTGATTCAGACGGCGAAGGCACGAGGGCGGGCGGGGGATTTCGACGGCGGGCGTTTGATGAAATCCGCCGCGCGGTGGATTTCGCCTCGCTGAAGTGGTCGCGGGAATTTACGCGATGGGTATGTCCTTGGGATTCCCCGGTTTATTCTGGCGAACAGCGGTGCGAGCGCGGGGCTTTTTGGTCGGCAGTATCCTGACCGTGGGATTGGCCATCGCCGTGTTGGTGGCGGGTTTCCAGCTGGGGGAGGCGGCGGTATTGGCTCCGCAACGGAAGGCACAGACGCTGGGATTGGCGCGCGTCGTCACGGAAGAGGCGGATGGCGAGATGAGTTTTCCCGATTTCGCGGACTTTGCCGAACGCGGAGGGGGCGAGGCGCAATGGGTGGCGGTGTCCCGTGGCCACCAATTTGGCGTGGAGATCGCGGGCGAGGTGGGGATGCACCCGGGGGCGGTGGTATCGCATTCGTATTTTACGGCGATGGGCACGCGTTTCGTGGCCGGTCGTGACTGGCCGCAACGCGTGGGAGAACGTTTGGCGCAGGGTTTGGGCGTGATCGTATCGGAGCAGTTCTGTCGCGCCCGGCTCGCGCCCGGCGTGGATCCGGTGGGATTGCCGATTCGGATCGCGACGGCGCCCTTTGTGATCGTCGGCGTTGTGCCGGATGCTCCGGTGCTGGGCGACACGGTGGTGCCGGAAGTTTGGGTGCCGTTGGCCGATAGCGGGGTGATCGGTAACCCGTGGCTGTTGACCGAAGCGAGTCGGGGCCAGGCTTGGTTGCAGGTGTGGACCCGGGCGGATGCCGGGGATGCCGCAGTGCAGGGGAAAATCGCGAAGGTGGGGGCGGAGATCGCGCGGGAAAATCCGGAGACGCGGTCGCGATCCCGTTATCAGGTGTTGGGCGCGAGGGCGGCGTTTTGGCAAACGGAGCGACAGGCGGCCGGGATGTATGTGACGGCGGCGGCCGTGGCGTGGGCGATTTTCCTGATCGCCGCGTGCAATGTCTGCACCCTCGGTCTGCTGCAGATGTTGCGGCGCGGTCCGGAGCTTGGAGTGCGCATGGCGTTGGGCGCCACGACGCGGCATCTGTGGCGTGATGAAGCGGGGCTCGTCATTTGGCTGGTGGCGGGCGCCGGGGTCGTGGGAGTGGTCGGAGCGATGACGATCCTCGGCCTCGTCGTGCGTTATGGCCCGGCGGATTTGGCGGCGGTGGTGCCGGCGGGCGTATCCGTCTCGATGATCGCGCTTGCGACGGGGTTGGCCATGTTGGCCGGCGGCGCGGTGTTTGG
>CAXBDS010000335.1:0-3187 GCA_963974355.1 uncultured Opitutaceae bacterium | reverse complement strand
AAGCAGGTCGTCGCGTATGATGAATATGGTGACAAAGGTGGTGAGAATATCGGTGAGTTCCTGCGCTACCTGCCCGGCGTTGGCATCAACGATGGCGGCCAGCTTGCCAGCAATGTCTCGTTGCGGGGATTTCCCAGTGAGAACACCCACATTCAGCTCGATGGCGCCGATGTTGCCGGAGCCCGCGGCAACGGTCGCACCCAGTCGGTCCTCGATATTCCGATGGCCAATGTGGAGCGCGTCGAAGTCAGCAAGTCTGCCTCACCGGACGCGCCCGCCAGCGGCATGGGCGGTTCGATCAATCTTATCACCAAGACGGCCTTCTCCGCCAAAAAGCCGGTCTTCAACTATCGCGCCTACTACATTCTCGACAGCAAGGACGGGCTATCGCTCGACGGCGGGCCGCGCGGTTTGTCGGACGAACTGAGTCCGAAATACAAGCAGCCTTCCTTCGACTTCAGCTACATTCTGCCGGTGAACAAAAAATTCGGCATCACGGTCGGTGGCTCGCGCACGTGGCGGCTGAAACCGATGGAACGTGACGAAAACACCGACACTCAGATCGACTGGAACTATGACACCGGTGTTCAGCGCGTCGCGACGTGGTATAGCCTCGATAACATTTACCAGAGCTGGGGGCTGCAACTCGGTGCGGACTGGAAGGTTTCCGATCGAGATGTGGTGACCGTGAATCTGCAGCATCGTTACGTATCAAACAACATCATGCGCGAGAGCGTCGCGGTGAACTTCGGCTCGGGGGCCACGGGCGACGAAACCAACGTGCAAGGTGCCGCCAACGGCGTGGGCAGTGTGCGTTATGGCGCCGGGACGAATCAGGAGACGGGCTCGGATACCACGCACGCCACGTTGAAGTATACGCACCGGGATCGTGACTGGCGCCTCGATGCCAACGCGGCCTTCTCCACCTCGGAAACCTTTCTGGACGACATCGACAACGGACACTTCAACTCCGCCCCGTCCGACATCGGCAGCCTGATCATTCGCGGCGAAGGCCGCGGCGAGGATGACGCGCTCATCCCGGTGCGTTACAGCGCCACGAACCGGGCCGGCACGCCGGTCAATATTCTCGATGGCGGCAACGCCACGCTGGGGAACCCGATCTCCAACCAGAACCATGTCTATGCCGACAAGTTTACCGGTCGCGTCGACTTCACGCGTGAGTTTGACGGGCGGGTGCCCTTCACCCTCAAGACGGGTCTCTTCGTCGAGCACCTTGATCGCCGTTCGGAGTCGCAGCGGGTCAACTACACCTTCGCGCCCAATGGCAGCACCGCCGCGGCAGGCCGCCTGGCGAGCCTGTATCCGGTATTCGACGAGGAGTTCCTTGCGACGGCGCCGACGCTGTTCGGTGTGCCGGTGCGCTTCGTCAGCATGAAGGAATACTATGCATTGTCCCAAGCGCATCCGGAGTGGTTTCCGGTCAACGAAGTCTCGACCTACACGTTCCGCGCCCAGAACACCCGGGCGATCAAGGAGACTGTCTCGGCGGCCTATCTGCGCGGCGACATGCACCTGTTTGACCGTCGCGTCTGGCTGACCGGTGGCGTGCGCTTTGAGCGCACAACCGACGACGGCACGGGCGTGCTCAGCGATCCGACCGCGATCTATCAGAAGGATGCCAGCGGGGATTTCGTGCTCAACCCAGCGGGCCAGCGTATCCTCGTCACGACCGATCCGCTGGAGCAGGCCAAGTTAAGCAACGTGACCAACGGCGCGCGGGTGAAAAAGAGTTACGACGATCTCTATCCGAGCGTAAACCTGACCTATTATTTCACCGAAAAGCTGCTGCTGCGCGGGGCCTACTACGTCACCATCGGGCGGCCCAATCTCAACTACATCACACCGGGCATCACGATCACTGATTCCACGGTGGCGAATCCCAGCATCACCGTAAACAACACGGCGCTGCTGCCGCAGGAAGCGACGAGCTACGAGGTGTCGCTCGAGAGTTACCAGATCAAAGGTGGTCACGGTTCGATCGGTGTCTTCCAGAAGAACGTGAACAATTTCTTCGGGGTGCTTCGGCAGGACGCCACGCCCGAGTTGCTGGCCTTCTATAACCTGCCGGACGATCCGGTGTATTTGAATTACGACATCGTCACGCGCTTCAACGCCGGCGATGCCAAGATCATCGGTTACGAGTTCAGCTACAAACAGGCGCTGCTGTTCCTGCCGGATTGGGCCCAAGGCATCGCGGTGTTCGGTAATGCCACCAAGCTTGAGCTGACCGGCAGCAATACGGCCGATTTCACCGGCTTTGTGCCCGAGACGTTCTCCGGCGGCATCGAGCTCGTGCGCCCGCGCTACTATGTGAAGTTGAACTTCACCTATCAGGGGGAAACCCGCGGCTCGGCCGTCGGTGTCAGCACCGCCAATGGCGTTCCGGAGGGCACCTACAACTATCAGGGTGAACGGTTACGCGTGGCGCTCAGCGCCTCGTATTCGTTTAATAAATACTTTTCGGTCTTCGGCTCGATCACCGACCTCAACGGCCGGCTCGACGTGGTGAACCGACAGTATCCGGACGGTGTTGCGGATTACATGAAAGACCGTCGCCGGCAGGAACTGGGCGCCACGATCACGCTGGGCGTGAAGGGCACGTTCTGAGTCGACGGGCCGGCGGCATCGCCGGAGCGGTCAATTCATCGGAAAGGCGCGGCGGGCTCTCCGCCTCGCCTTTCTGTGGTCGATGAGGGCCACCGCGAGGACCGCCACCGCGGAAGCGGAAAACGAGCGGAGTCTGCGGGCCCCGGTCGTTCAACCGCACCCACTGGTCGCGGAGAAACCAGCGGACCGGTCGGGCGGTTTGTTAACCAGACCAGTGATCCTTTCTGGCCACCAGAAAGCGAATCGGGAGTCTGATCGGACCCCTTACCCTACACCCTGAAATTCCGCGGCTCCATTGCGACGTCGTGGCGTTTCCAACCCCTGAAATAGCTTATGTTCCCAACCATTCGAACTCTTCCGGCCCTCCCGGCCTTTCTTTTCGGTCTCAGCCGTTTTGTTTCCACCTGCTGCGTCGGACTACTTCTCGCCGGTGAGCTGCCGGCCCAAAGTGCCAGCGCCGCCACCGGCACGGTGGCCGGTCGCGTGTTTAACGCCGCCACCAATACGGCGGTGCGCAACGCCCGCGTCGCGATCGCGGGCGGCTCGCGTGAAATCATCA
>CAXBDS010000334.1:0-3220 GCA_963974355.1 uncultured Opitutaceae bacterium | reverse complement strand
GAGCCGATAGGAATTCTGCTCGTCGCGAAGTTTGCGATTCGGCGATGGGGAGACGTGGTGCCCCACGACGCTTCGCAGCGCGACGGCGTTGATGCGTCCTGCTTGGGCGAGCCGAAACGCGAGATCCACGTCCTCGCCCCCGTTGACGAAGCGCGTGGCGAATCCTCCGAGTTCGCGGAATACGCTCCGGTCAATCACTACACATGCGCCCGTGACGGCGGCCACGCGTCGATACGCGGAGCGGCCTCGCAAGGCCTGCAGCAGCGGTCGCTCGCGATCATGCTCGGGCTTCCCTTTCAAGTTGATGAAAATGCCGACGTGATCGATCGCGCCGGTTGCGATGGTGCGCTGCACGTTGCCAATCAGGCCCGCGCGTTCGCCCAAGCGTCGACGCACCGCGAGCATGGGTTCCAGCCAACCGGGACGGAGCACCAAATCATTATTCAACAGCGCGAGGACGTCGCCGGTTGCGATCTCTGCACCACGGTTGTTCGCGCCCGCGTAGCCGAGATTTTCGGGGTTAAGGATGATGCGAAGGCGCGGGCTTGCGGAAAGCGAGGCGAGCCATTCCCGGGTGCCGTCGGCGCTGCCGTCGTCCACGAAGATGACCTCGTGATCGAGATCGGGCGGGAGCGTTTCCTGCAAACTCGCCAGCATCGCCTGCGTAAGCGGCAGGCAATTATAGAGCGGAACGATGCAGGAGAGTTTCAACGGGACGCCGACGCCGGACTTCGCGGGGACCGGCGCTACCGGATCAATGGGCTGCGGTCGGATCGGAGGTGAGTTTACGCAGGTAGGCGCCGTAGGACGATTTGCCGAGGGCGGCGATCTGGCGCTCGAGTCCGGCGCGGTCGATCCACCCTTGGCGCCAGGCGATCTCTTCGAGGCAGGCGATCTTCAAGCCTTGGCGATTCTCGATGATGTGCACGAATTCCGCGGCTTCGAGGAGCGAGTCATGCGTGCCGGTATCGAGCCAAGCCGTGCCGCGGCCGAGCAACTCGACGTGCAAGGCGCCGGCCTCGAGGTAGCACCGGTTCAAATCGGTGATTTCGAGTTCGCCGCGGGGCGACGGTTTCAGATTGCGCGCGAGTTCGACCACCCGGTTGTCATAGAAATACAAGCCGGGGACGGCGTAGTTGGATTTTGGCGACTTCGGTTTTTCTTCCAACGAAACCACGCGACCATCGGGAGCGAATTCCACGACGCCATACGCGGTGGGATCGGACACATGGTAGCCAAAGATGGTCGCGCCGGTGTTGCGAGCCGAGGCGTTGGCCACGGACTTCACGAAATCGTGACCGTAGAACATGTTGTCGCCAAGGACGAGCGCCGCAGGTTCGTCGCCGAGGAAACCGACGTCGGCGGCGATGGTGAACGCTTGGGCGAGACCGTCGGGAGACGGTTGTTCGGCGTAGGAAAGGCTGAGCCCAAACTGGGATCCGTCGCCGAGCAGGCGCTTGAAGAGCGGCAGGTCGAGTGGCGTCGAAATAACCAAGATCTCGCGGATGCCGGCGAGCATGAGCACGGACAGCGGGTAGTAGATCATCGGCTTGTCGTAAACCGGCATGAGCTGCTTGGAGACCGCGATGGTCAGCGGGTAGAGCCGGGTGCCGGAGCCGCCGGCGAGAACGATGCCTTTTCGATTCATGGGAGAAGGGGCGTGCGTCGGCGGGTTTCAGGACTTCGAGCCGAGGCGCTCGAGCTGGTAATCGCCGCTGAGGATATGGGCGGTCCAGGCTTCGTTATCGAGATACCATTGGACGGTTTTGCGGAAGCCGGAGGTGTGGTCCTGTTTGGGCGTCCAGCCGAGCTCGCGTTTGATCTTCGTGGCGTCGATGGCGTAGCGCAGGTCGTGGCCGGGGCGGTCGGTGACGAAGGAGATTTGATCGGCGTAGGGTTTGCCGTCGGCACGGGGACGGAGCTCGTCGAGCAGGCTGCAAAGCAGGCGCACGAGATCGATGTTCTGGCGCTCGTTGTTGCCGCCGATGTTATAGGTCTGGCCGGGTTTTCCCGTGGTCAACACCGTGTGCAGCGCTTCGGCGTGGTCGCCGACGTAGAGCCAGTCGCGGATGTTTTCGCCCTTGCCGTAGACCGGGATCGGATCGCCGCGCAGTGCCTTCAGGATGACGACCGGGATCAACTTTTCCGGGAACTGGAAGGGGCCGTAATTGTTGGAGCAGTTGGTCACGAGGACGGGCAGACCGTAGGTGTCGGCCCAGGCGCGGGCGAGGTGGTCGCTGGAGGCTTTGCTCGCGGAATACGGCGAGTGCGGATCGTAAGGCGTCTCTTCGGTGAAGAGGCCGTCCGCGCCGAGGGAGCCGTAGACTTCGTCGGTCGACACGTGGAGAAAGCGAAAGCCCTCCTTGGCGGCGCCGGAGAGGGTCGCGTAGTGCGCGCGCGCCGCCTGCAACATGGTGAAGGTGCCGATGACGTTGGTCTGAATGAACGCGCCGGGCCCGTCGATCGAGCGGTCGACGTGGCTTTCGGCGGCGAGATGCATCACGGCTTCCGGTTGGAAGTCGGCGAACAGCGCCGTGATCGCGGCCGCGTCGCAGATGTCGGCTTGGGCAAAATGGTAGCGGGGCTCGTCGGCAAGGTCGGCAAGCGAGTGCGGGTTGCCCGCGTAGGTGAGCGCGTCGACGTTGAGCACGGTATGGCCATGCTCGCGCACGAGCAGGCGCACGAGATTGCTGCCGATGAAGCCGGCGCCGCCGGTGATGAGGATTTTCATGGGGACGGGGTTAGGCCGATTCTTTTTTCCAGTTGGCGAGGGCGCGGGCGACTGCCTCGTGGACTTCGGTGAGGGTGATGCCAGCGGCGGCGAGTTTGGCGGAGGACATGACGCAGTTGGAGCGCGGGGTCTTGGCCGCGATCTTCATGAACTCGTCCTCGTCGTCGAAGAAGGAGTAGTCCTTCGGGCAGACGCCGCTCTGCAGGATCAGGTCGACGACTTCGCGGGTCGTGACGAAGCCGGGGTTGGTCACGTTATAGGTGCCGAAGGGGATGCGTTTTTCCCAGCAGGCGAACGTGGCGGCGACAAACTCGTGGAGTTGGGAAATGGAGTTCTCCGCCTCGAGCAGACGCGCGTAGCGCATGAGCTTGGTGAGGTAGTTGCGCGGGCCTTCGCGGTGGTCGAAGGGGATGCGCAGCCGCCAAACGAAAACGTCGGGCCGGCCGGCGAGGACCTCTTCGCCGAGCGCCTTGGCGCCGCTGTAGAAGG
>CAXBDS010000333.1:0-3226 GCA_963974355.1 uncultured Opitutaceae bacterium | reverse complement strand
CGTCGAGGCTCGTCGCACCATTGATCTCATCCCGGCCGATTTTGAGGCCTGATTTCTCCCGCCACCATGCATCCGCTCTTTCCTCGCCTCGGCACCGTTACCATCGCCGCCCTCCTCGCCTCGGTTTTCATTCGGGCGGATCCGCTCAAGCTGGACTATCCACCGCCGAAAGTCACCGGCACGCCTGCCCCGGTGAAACTCGTGGATCTGGAGGCGCCCAACGCCCGCCCCCCGCAGATCGAGATTCCGGCCCGCGCCAGCAACCTCGCCGCCGGAAAACCCGCGACGGCCAGCGATCCGTATCCGGTAATCGGCGACATGTCTCTGCTGACCGACGGCGACAAGGAGTCCGAAGACGGCTATTACGTCGAACTCGGGCCCGATCTCCAATGGGTTCAGATCGATCTGGAGCAGAAGGCCCGAATCTACGGCATCGGCCTTTGGCATTTTCACAGCCAAGCCCGCGCCTACCACGACATCATTGTGCAGATCTCCGATGACCCGGAGTTCAAGTCCGGCGTGACCACCGTTTTCAATAACGACCAGGACAATTCCTCCCAACTGGGCCGGGGTAAGGATCCCGCCTACATCGAGAAAAATACCGGTCGCCTGATCGACGCCCGACAAACGGTCGGCCGCTACGTGCGCCTCTACTCCCACGGGAACACCACGGATTCGCTCAACCACTACATCGAGGTCGAGATCTGGGGCGTTCCTGCCCCGTAACCCCACGATCGGTTCACCACGCCGTCGCTGGATCAGGCGCCGCCCTTCTCCATCGTGCCGCGCCTCTCCCTACGACTGCTTTGGTGGCTGCTCGCTTGGTCGGCCATCGTGACGGGCGGCTATTGGCGAGCCAGTCATCTGACCAACCGGCCGCTCCATGCCGATGAAGCCGTGCAGGCTTGGCTGACGTGGCATCTGCTGCGCGGCGACGGCTACCGCTACGATCCGGTTGATCGACACGGACCGCTGCTCTACTTCGGCGCGGCCGGACTGCATCGCCTGTGGGGCGGCAATGCGGCGAATTTCGGTGATCGGGCGGCACGTCAATTCGTCTGGGTGGCGGGTGTCGCCACCTTGGCGTTGATCGGCCTCGGAGCGACCGCCGCCGGATTCCCTCGCGCCGTCGGTGCGGTCGCCGCCGCCTTGCTCGCCGGCGAAACGCTGACCACGCTCTACCAGACATATTTCGTCCAGGAAGCGTGGCTCGCCCTACTCGTCTGGGCTTACTTCTTCCTTCTACTACGGACGGCCCCCCCGTCTACCGCCGCATCACGAGGCATCCCGTTTACACTCGGTATCTTGGCGGGCCTCGCTCAATGCACCAAAGAGATCGCTCCCGTCTATCTGTTCCTCGCCACGATATCCGTCGCGAGCGTTCGGCGCCCGTGTTTTTGGACCTCGGGCCTAAAGGCATGGGGCGGCGGACTCGTCGGCTGGTTGATCCCCTACACGCTCTTTTACTCCAGCTTCGGGACCAACGTCGCGGGACTGTGGGACGGTCTGCACAGCTATGCGATCCAGGCGAACCGCCTCACCGACGTCTCTCACACGTATCCGTGGTGGCACTATGCGCGGGTGTTGGGGGTGATCGGCGGCCACCCGTGGCGTTGGGGCGAAATTGGTCTGTTGGCCCTCGCCGCTGGCGGGCTGATCGGAGCGATCCGGGGAGTGATGGGACCGGCGCTTCGGGCGACCGCGTGGTTCACCCTGTCGCTCGTCGTCATGCACAGTGTGATCCCCTACAAGGTCCCCTGGCTGCTGGTCACGGCGATGATCGGACTCACTCTTCTTGCGGCCGGTGGGCTGGAGCATTTCGGGCGGCGCACCCGATGGACCACCGCGCTTGCCATCGTAGCGGCTATCCTGGTCATCGGACAGTGTTTCACCGTCAGTCAAATCGCGCTTGATCGCTATCCCGGCGACGCCCGCAATCCCTACTTCTACCAGCAGACGTCGCCCGGCTTGTCCCGCCTTCTGGCGCGCGTGGAGCACCTGAACGCAGCGGCGGACCGCGCGTTGGGCATCGCCGTCGTGAGTCCCGCACACGCGTGGCCGCTACCTTGGTATTGGCGCAACCACTCTCACACCGGTTATTTCTCCTCCGCGCCGGCGGATCTCGACGGTTGGGATGTCGTTGTATGGGACAGTCAACTGGGCGAGATCCCGTCCGTGGTCGCGATCGACCGTCGGCTGGAATATCACGGGCTGCGCCCCAACGTGCTCTTGCAGGTCGCCGTTGCCCGACCATCGGGAGAAATCCAGCCATGATGCCGTCACCTATCGTGCAGCTACCGGATATGGGGGGACTGACCTCGTTTTCTCACCGTGCCATGGCCACGGAATTCACGCTGCATCTCTCCGCTCCAGACGACGTCGACCTGCGCGCAGTTGCCGCTGAAGTCTTCCGCCGGATCGATCGCATCGAAGAGAAACTGAGCTTCTATCGCGAAGCCAGCGACGTCTCGCGAATCAATCGCGCCGCGCCGGGGGATACGCTGGTCATCGACGAATGCACGGCCGATTGCCTGATGCTCGCCTTGGAAGTCGCAGTCGCGAGTGAGGGAAGGTTCGATCCCTTTGTCGGCGCGCAGGCCCTGCTCGCAAAGGCGCAACCCACGCCGCCCCACTTGGCCGACCTTCCCGCAAATGAGGATCGGATCCACGATCCTTCCGGAGCGACCGTGGCCATCGACCCGTTGGCGTTAAGCGTCACCAAAATTCAACGACACGGGTGGCTCGATCTCGGCGCGGTGGGCAAAGGTGCCGCCTTGGACGCCATCGGCCCGGTATTGGCGGATTGGAATGTCACGTCCGCCGTATTGGTCGCCGGCGGCTCAAGTGTGCTGGTCCTCGGCCCCCCCCCGAAATGCGCCGCAGGCGGCGGATGGAGGCTCATCTTCTCGGAGCTGCCCGGACGACCCGAGCTGGCGGTGGCAGCCCCCTTCGCCCTCGGTGCATCAGGTCTGGGTTTTCAACCGGGGCACATCGTCAGCGCGGAAGGGCGACTACCCCAGTCTCGCACCATCGTGCTGGCCCCGTCCGCCGCGTTGGCCGACGCGTTGTCCACCGCAGCGATGGCCATGACCGATATCGAGATAGCTCGCATGATGAAGGACGAACGGGATATCGCCGTTTTCGCCGAGGCGAACGATCCGACCCAAACACCGTGTGCGACCGGCGTTTGCTCACGTCTGATCCCACCGTCCCCCGAGATGTCACT
>CAXBDS010000332.1:0-3263 GCA_963974355.1 uncultured Opitutaceae bacterium | reverse complement strand
CGTCCCATGTTTGAAAGCCATCACCAGGCCGTTCTCGATTTCCTGCGCGAACAGCGCCTCCTCGAAACTCCCCAGATCAAAGACGTGCTCGACGAGCACAACGCCACCGGTAAAGCGCTGGGCGATCTCGTGATCGATCTCGGCCTGATCGAGAAGGCGCGCTTCCTGCGCGAACTGGCCGCTCACTTAGGTTGGGAATATGTTCATCCCTTGCCGAGCTCGTGTCCGCCGGAGGCCGTCGATTTATTGCAGGGCAACCTCGCGCGGATGTATGGAGTTGTGCCGTTGCGGGCGGATGCCACCCGCATTGATCTCCTCGCGACCGATCCTTTCAACAGCCAGATCATCGACGACCTGACCTTTGCGCTCGGCAAGGACGTGCAGCTGGTGGTGGGCGATCCCTTGCGGATCGATTCTCTGATCAAGCAGCACTACGGCGAGGATGACGGTTCGCTCGAAGATCTGCTGGCGGAAATCAGTGACGGCGCCCCGGGCGATACCGACGAAGATGACGTTTCGGAAAACGACATCGAAAAGATGGCGGGGCAGACCCCCATCATCCGGTTTGTTAACCTGGTGCTGGGACAGGCCATCCGCGACAAGGCCTCCGACGTCCATTTCGAGCCCTTCGAAGAGGAGTTTAAGATTCGCTACCGCATCGACGGAGCGCTCTACGAGATGGCGCCGCCACCGCGTCACCTGGCGTTGCCGATCACATCGCGCGTCAAGGTGTTGGCCAACCTGAACATCGCCGAACGTCGCATCCCCCAGGACGGGCGCATCAAACTTACCATCGCCGGTCGGCCGGTGGATTTACGCGTATCCACGCTTCCCACACAATTCGGCGAATCGGTGGTGCTCCGCGTGCTTGACCAATCGGCGGTTCAGCTCGACCTGGAGCAGCTCGGCATGCCCGAGGATGTATTCACCGGGATCAACGAGATCATCCAGCGGCCCAACGGTATTTTCATCGTCACGGGTCCCACCGGTTCCGGTAAGACGACCACGCTCTACAGCGCGTTGCGGAAAATCAACACGAGTGATCTGAAACTCCTCACGGCGGAGGATCCGGTGGAGTATGAGATCGAGGGCATCATGCAGGTGCCGGTGAATCCGTTGGTCGGGCTGAGCTTTGCCGCCGCCTTGCGTTCGTTTCTGCGTCAGGATCCCGACGTGATCATGGTGGGGGAAATCCGCGATTTGGAGACCGCCCAGATTTCGATCCAAGCCTCGCTGACGGGGCATTTGGTGCTGTCCACCCTGCACACCAATGACTCCGCGGGCGCGGTCACGCGTCTGGTCGACATGGGCGTGGAACCGTTCCTTATCGCCTCTTCGCTCGAAGCGGTGCTGGCGCAGCGCCTCGTGCGGCGGATCTGCCCGGACTGCCGCACGCCTTACGAACCACCGGAAGCGTTGCTGCAACAGCTGGGCATCGATCCGATCGATATCGGCAACCGGGAATTTTTCTACGGCCGCGGCTGTGCCAAGTGTTCGGATACAGGTTATCGCGGCCGCAAAGGCATCTACGAATGGTTGCGTATGACCGAAGCCGTGCGCGATCTGGTCGTGGAGCGGGCTCCGACCCTGGTCATCAAACAAAAGGCGCTGGAGCAGGGCATGCGCACGCTGCGCGATGACGGCCTGCGCTCGATTTTTGACGGTGCGACCTCGATCGAAGAGGTCGTTAAATACACCTGACCCCCCCCTCCCGTCCGGAGTCTTTCTTTCCCCCCTATGCCAACGTTCAATTACACCGCCATCGAATCCGCTTCCGGTCAGGAGAAGCGGGGTTCCCTCGACAGTCCCACTGCTGATCAAGCCGCCGCCGATTTGAAGGCCATGGGGTTGTTTCCGACCTCTGTGGTGGCCGGCTCCACCGAGGCGCCGGTTAAGACCAAGCCAAAATTGAGGACTGTGGCCGCCGCCCCGGTGCCCAAAACGGCCGCCGCGCCCGTCAAGAAGATGGGCAAAGCTCCCGCCAAAAAGAAAAAATCAGGCGGCATCAGTTTCGGGCGACCCCTGAACCAGAAAGGTCTGACGATCTTTACCCGCCAGCTTTCGACTTTGGTGAAGGCGGGCATGCCGATTTTGCGATCCTTGGAGGTGTTGGCCCGGCAGGAACGCAGCCCGGCGTTCAAACCGATTCTGGAACAATTGGCAGACACGATCCGGTCGGGTGGTAACTTTTCCGATGGGCTGGCGCAGCACCCCAAGGTATTCGACCGCCTCTACATCAACATGGTCAAGGCGGGCGAGGCGGGTGGGGTGCTCGATGTCGTGTTGGAGCGCTTGTCGAAATTCCTCGAGAAGGCGGAGAAGATCAAAGGCAAGGTGAAGTCGGCCATGACCTATCCGGTGATCATCATGATGGTCGCCGTGGGCATCGTGAGCGCGCTGATGGTTTTCGTTATCCCGAAGTTTGAAGACATCTTTGCCAACATGTTGAAGGGGCAGGCGCTGCCCGGGCTGACGCAAGCGGTGTTGGCCGTCTCGAATTTCATGAAGAACAATATGCTGGCCACCATCGGTATCGTGGTGGTGGCGTATTTTCTCCTGAAAGCGGCGATCAAAACGAAACCTGGCGCGCGCATTTACGATAAGCTGGCGATCACGTTGCCCGGGCTGGGCGACTTGGTTTTGAAGGCCGCGATTTCTCGTTTTACGCGCACCTTGGGCACCCTGATCGCTTCCGGGGTGCCGATTCTACAGGCGATTTTGATCACCCGTGATACCAGCGGAAACATCCACGTCGCCGAGGCCTTGAACCTAGTCCACGACCGGGTGAAGGAAGGCGAAGGCGTGGCGCGTCCGCTGGAGTCGACGAAGGTTTTCCCGGGCATGGTCACCTCCATGATCGAGGTGGGGGAAGAGACGGGGTCGCTCCCGGAAATGCTGGGACGCATTGCCGACACTTACGACGACGAGGTCGATAACGCCGTCTCCGGTCTGACGTCGATTCTTGAGCCGATCATGATCGTTTTGATGGCGGTGATGGTCGGCACCATCGTGATCGCGCTCTTCCTGCCGATCATTAAGATCATCCAGACGCTGAGCTAAGCGCCGCGTTCGCGAGACGCTGGCTCGGATGAGGCATGACGCGGAATCCGCACGCTACGCCTCGCCTTCGGGCGGGGCGATGCCCTCGATGAGCAGCGGGCCGTTGAGGCCGGCGAGACGCTCGGAAAACGCTTCGCCTTCCGGGGCCTGACGCAGCGCGCGTTGCACCATGCCCATGCGGGCGTCGAGGTTGTCGACCATGG
>CAXBDS010000331.1:0-3307 GCA_963974355.1 uncultured Opitutaceae bacterium | reverse complement strand
CACCGCCGAAACGATCCAAGCCCTGCAGGCCGACATGATCGTCATCCGCCATGCCGCCGCCGGCTCCCCGCTTTACCTCTCCAAGATCCTCGATATTCCAGTCATTAACGCCGGTGACGGTTCCCACGAGCATCCCACCCAGGGTCTGCTCGACACCTTCACCATGCGCGAGCACCTCGGGCAGGATCTCCGCGGCCGCAAAGTCGTCATTCTGGGCGACATCCTTTTCAGCCGCGTGGCGCGTTCCAACCTCCACGCCCTCGCCAAACTCGGTGCCAATGTGACCGTCGTCGGCCCCTCCACGCTTGTGCCGGAGCATTTCCGCGCGATGGGTGTGCAGGTCTCGCACGACCTGCGCACCGCCCTCACCGATGCCGAAGCCGTCATGCTTTTGCGCATCCAGCACGAGCGCCAATCCGCCGGTATGTTTCCCTCGATCGGTGAATATACCAGCATGTTTGGTCTCAACAAAAGCCGCGCGGCCTGGCTCGACAAAAAAGCGATCATCATGCACCCCGGCCCGATCAACCGCGGTGTCGAAATCGACAGCGACCTCGCTGATGGCGATCGCAGCGTGATCCTTGACCAAGTGACCAACGGCATCGCCGTCCGCATGGCCGTGCTCTACCTCTGCTCCGGTGGTCAGCCCGAACACGTCGCCCCCGTCGCCCCGCTGGCCGCCAACCGCTAGGTCCCTTACGCCTCCTTTTTCGCCATGCCTTTCCTGCACATCAAAAATGCCCGCGTCATCGACCCCGCGAACAAGCGCGACGCCGTCGGCGAGCTCTTCGTCAAAAACGGCCTGATCGTCGATTCTCTGTCCGCCGCCGAAAGGAAAAAAGCCAAGGTCATCGATGCCGCCGGCTTGGTTGCCTGCCCCGGCTTGGTTGATATCCACGTGCACTTCCGCGAGCCTGGGCAGACCCATAAGGAAACCATCCAGACCGGCACCCACGCCGCCGCCGCCGGCGGTTTCACCACCGTCGTGTGCATGCCCAACCCCTCCCCGCCTGCGTCCACCGCTGGCGTCATCCAGTCGATCAAGGATGCGGCCGCCCGCGATGCAGTCGTCAACGTCCTCACCACCGGCTGCATCACCGTCGACATGAAGGGCCAGGCCCTCGCCCCCATCGGTTCGCTCAAAAAAGCCGGCGTCGTCGCGATCACCGACGACGGCGACTGCGTGCAGTCCAACGAGCTCATGCGCCGCGCCTGCGAATACGCCAAGATGTTCGACCTGCCGATCATGGATCATTGCCAGGATCACAGCATGACGGTCGGGGCCGTCATGAACGAAGGGGTGATGTCCACCCGCCTCGGCCTGCGCGGCTGGCCCAATGCCGCCGAAGACATCATCGTCTCGCGCAACGTCATCCTTTCCACCTACACCGGCGCGCACATTCACATGCAGCACATCTCGTCGCGCAACTCCGTCGAGATCCTCCGCCGTGCCAAAGACCGCAAAATCAACGTCACCGCCGAGGCCTGCCCGCACCACCTCGCGCTCACCGACGAGTGCCTCGGCACCTATGACACCCATTTCAAGATGAACCCGCCCCTGCGCACGGAGGAAGATCGGCAGGCTCTCATCGAAGGCCTGCGGGACGGCACCCTCGATTGCGTCGCCACCGACCATGCGCCGCACACGAACTACGAGAAGGACAAGGAATTCGACTTCGCCCCCAACGGTATCCTCGGTTTGGAGACAGCGCTGCCCGTCACGATCGGCGTGCTCATGCGCGAGGCTAAATTCAAACTGCCCAAGGTGATCGACCTGCTCACCCGCCAGCCCGCGCGAGTCATGAAACTCGAGGCCGGCACACTCAGCGTCGGTGCGGCCGCCGACATCTGCCTGTTCGACCCCCAAGAAAAATGGACATATGACGCCATCGCCGGTTTCTCGAAATCGGCCAACAGCCCGTGGCACGGCAAAGAACTCCAAGGCCGCATCAAGACGACCATCGTGGACGGCAAAATCGTGTTTGACGGACAACGGATCCGCTAAGCCCCGGTTTTTGCTTCGCCGTCTCCACCACCATGCCTGAAGACCTGCCGCTGCTCACGCCGGGAGTCATCGCCGCCGCGAGCGTAGAGCTGGCGTTCATGCTCGCCGGCGCGTTTTTGATCTGGCGCTGCTGGTTCAGCGCCGCGGCGCGCGCGGCCCGGGCGCAATCAGCCCGCCTCCCGACATGGGACCTCCCCGCCTTTCCGTTCATGGGCTTGGTCGCCAGCGTGCTCGTCGGCGGACTCATCGGCCAGATGCTCGTCGTGAAGCTCGGCGAGCTCCTGATCCCCGGCCTGAAACGCAGCGACGACCTGTGGTTAATGCTCGCCGGCGCCGGCTTTCAACTCGGCATGCTCGGCTGCGCGCTCGGTGGCTATCGCTACACCAAGCAACTCGTGCCCCGGGCATCCGCCGCCGCGATTGCCGATACCGCCGCAATGGATAGCGCCTCCCGAGGCACCCGTTTGCCCCGCCCGATAATGGGGCTCGCGACCTTTCTGTGTGCGCTCCCGGTTTTGGCGGTGATCAATCTGCCGTGGACGTCTGCATTGGAGCGTTTCGGCTTCTCGACCGAGAGCCAAGAGATGGTCGACCTGCTGCTGCACCCCGAATCTCCCGCGACCGTCGTCATCATGATCGTGCTCGCGGTGGTTGTGGCGCCAGTGACAGAAGAGCTGATCTTCCGTGCCGGGCTCTTCCGCTACCTGCGCACTCGCCTGCCGCGGGCGTGGGCACTCGCCCTCCCCGCGATCGTTTTCGGAGCGCTGCACGGCAACTACGTCGCGTTCCTTCCGCTGGTCGCGTTCGGCGTCATCCTTTCGCTCGCCTATGAACGCACCGGATCGATTCTCGTGCCGATGGTCGCCCATAGCCTGTTTAATCTGAATACCATTCTGCTGGTCATTGCCGGTGTCAGCGCCTGACCGCAACTCGCCCTTTCTCCGCCGCCGCTTGTCTCCGGGATGAATCCTTTCACCACCACCAAATCCGAATCTGTTTCAGCCTGGGGCGAGTCTCGCCTGATCCGGGAAATTTCCCGCTGGTTGGGATCGACCTCGCCCGGCGCTCCCGCCGGCATCGGCGACGACTGCGCGGTCATTTCGGGCTCTCCCCATGCGCAACTTGTCACCGTCGATCCGGTGATCTACGGCGAACACTTCGACGACCAGGTCACGCCCCAAGCCGCCGGCGCGAAACTCTTGAAGCGTAATCTGAGCGACATCGCGGCGATGGGCGGACGCCCCCGCGCCGCCGTGGTTGCGCTCGCTCTCGACGCCAAGGTCAGCCAAAAGTGGCTCGCCG
>CAXBDS010000330.1:0-3323 GCA_963974355.1 uncultured Opitutaceae bacterium | reverse complement strand
GTTGCCCGGCACCAATCCTCGGACCGAGAACAACCCATTCGCCCGCTCCATCCGGATAAAGTCGCAGCGATTCCAAAGCATCCCCCGCGTGCCAGCACCAAATCTCGTCCGTGACCAAACGATGCATCGCGGAAAAACTCTCCGGCGTGAGCAGCGCATAGATCACCGAATACGCTCGCCGCTCGCCTTTTGCATCGAACCTTCCCCGCTCTTCCGCTTCCGCCGAACGTCGAAAGTAGCCCCCTTCCTGATCCAGTGGTTCCAGCTCCAAGAGCGCGACAACATCCGCCGCACTATGAACGGCGGGATCAAGAGCGAGATGCGACATCAGGTTATCTGCCGATGCCCGCGCCTCTTGGTCAACGCTCACCGCAGCAACGTTCGACCAGATCTCGGGCCCAGCCCTGCAACAGCAGCGCCGCGATCACCCTCGCATGTTCCGCATCCGCCATTTGATCATGGGTGCACTCAACCCAGCTTTCACGCACATCACCGCTGGTGTGACGCGCCCAATCAAACGCGGAGCCTCCGTCCCGATTTGCCCGCGCCCGGATGAGATCGATGGACACACGGCACCGCCCCGCCCGGTGAGCCGCCATCAAGACCGGCGCCGACTCCAGCTGTCGGCTCATCCGCTGCAAAAATCCGACTTCCGTTCCTTCCGCCAACGCTCCCGACCCGACGGCCCGTTCCAACAACTGCGAAAGACCTGCCTCTCGGTCTCCGCTTAATCCGTCCGTGGCCACGCCGAGTCGCTCGGCCATAAACGACACCAACCCATTTCCGCGATCCTCCGTCGGCCCGACCGCCGTAGGCGAGTCGAGCATCACAAGTGATTCGACCGTCTCACCCGCCGATTCCAGTAAACCCGCCATCGCATGCGCGATCCGGCCCCCTAACGACCAACCAAGCAGACGGTAGGGCCCCGTCGGAAACGCCGCGCGAATTTCCCCCACATACGCCGCCGCCATCTCTTCAATGGAGGTATGAGGCTCCTCCGCCGTGTCCAAGCCCCGCGCCTGTAGTCCCCACACGGGCACATCCTCGCCCAACGCATCCGCCAAAGCCCGATACACCACGGAGGTCCCGCCCGCCGGATGCACACAAAACAGCGGCCGCTCCGTGCCTCGCGCGCGCAGGGGCAGCAACGCCCGATACGTCTGTCTTTTATCGGGCGCCCGACGCAGCACCGCCGCAAGTTCGCGCACCGTGGGATGCTCAAACAACAGGCGGAGTGAGAGCTCAGGGCCCGCCCGGCGACGCATCTGGGCAACCGCCCGCATCGCGGCCAACGAGTTGCCCCCAATCGCGAAGAAATCGTCGTCCAGCCCGATGGCGGCGGCTCCCGTCACCTGACTAAAGATCTCGGCCAACCGCTGCTCCACCTCGTCGCGCGGCGCCGCCACGACCGCGGGCGTCTCCGTCCGCGGCTCGCCCAAGGCCCGCCGATCAACCTTCCCGCTGGCCGTCAGCGGCCACGTATCCACAACATGGATCGCGTCCGGCCACATGCCCCGTGGCAAGCGCGACGCCAACGCCTCACGCACGCTCGTCCCGTCCACCGCGATGCCGTCGCGACCGCTCACCCACGCCAACAATCGGCTGCCGTCGCGGACTCCGGCCACCGCCCGGCCCACGTCCGCCATCCCACGCAGCGCCGCCTCAATCTCTCCCAACTCGATCCGCTGTCCGCGCAATTTCACCTGGTCGTCGGCTCGTTCAACGTAATGCAGCGTGCCATCGCCAAGCCGCCTCACCACGTCCCCTGTTCGATACATGCGCTCCCCCGCCCGTCCCCAAGGACAGGCCACAAACCGCTCCGCCGTCAGGCCCGCGCGCCGCAAATAACCGCGCGCCAAGCCTATCCCGGCCAGATAGAGTTCCCCGGCCACGCCCTGCGGAACTTCGTGCAAATTTTCGTCCAGCACGTAGGCGCGCAGGTTGGCCACCGGCCGCCCCAGCGACGGCGCACCCGGCTCGCACGTCCCCGCCGTGGCATCAACCGTCACCTCGGTCGGCCCATACAAATTCACCACCTCGCGAATACGCCCGGTCGGCAGCGCCCGCAACGTCGCCTCGCTCAAGACTTCCCCTCCCACCAACAAACGACGCAAGGCCCGGATGGCATCAAACCCTTCCGGCTCCGCCAACAGGGCGTCCAGCAGCGTAGGCACGAATTGCGCCACGTTCACGTCGCACACCCGCATCCAATCCGCCAAACCGCCCAGGTCACGGGCCGTCGCTTCCCCCGCCCAGCACAACGTCGCCCCGCCCCACCACGCGCCCCAAATTTCCACCACCGCAGCATCGAAACTCAGGGTCGTCCGTCCCAACACCCGATCGTCATTGCTCAACGGATACGTCTCTTGCAACCAATGCATATGGTTGACGACCGCCGCGTGCGTGACGCCCACCGCCTTCGGCCGGCCCGTCGACCCCGAGGTATGGATCACGTAGGCGAGATCATCCGGCCGCAGAAGCCGCGTGCGCTCGTTCGCCGCCAGCGCCCGCGAGGGCTCGTCCCCCCATCGAGATTCCGCCCAGCCCCCCGTGACGATGGCTTCCGCCGGGTGATCGCCCCCCTCAGCCGCCGGATCCACCACCAGCAACCGAGCCTCGACATTTTCCAACATGGCTCGCCGACGTTCCGGCGGTTGAACCGGGTCGCACGGCGCATACGCCGCCCCTGATTTCGCCACGCCGAGCAACGCCACCAGCTGCGCAACGGAACGGCGCATCGACAACGCCACGACGTCCCCGGGGCCGATGCCCGCTCGCCGCAACCAGCGCGCAAACCGATTCGCCCGCGCATCAAGTTCCCCGTAACTGATGCGCTCCCCCTCCGCCAAAACCGCGAGCTGTCCCGCGCCCTGTCGCACCGTCGCGGCAAAGCCCTCGACCAACGTCGCCGGTCGCCCGGTCCAATCCCGCCCGTTCCGCGTCGTAGCCGATTCTGGACGCGTCGCCGGGTTCTCGATTGGCCAAGGCACCAGACCCCACCGCGCATCGGGTTCTTCCGCCCATACCGCCAGCCACGCTTTCCACGCCTGTGTCCAACGCGCCACCGTGTCCGCCGCAAAGAGCGAGGCATCGTATTCCCAGATTCCCGTGATCGTGCCGTCGGCCTGCGGCTCGAGGTCGATCGTCAGATCGAACTTGGCCTGAGTGGTGGCCATCGACAGCGTCTCAACCGACAGGCCATCGAGATCGGGCTGCCACTTTTCGTGATTTTGCCAGGACAACATGGCCTGAAAAACAGGCGTATATTCGGCCGATCGCTTCACCGCCAACGCCTCCACCACCTGGTCAAAAGGCACCGACTG
>CAXBDS010000329.1:0-3352 GCA_963974355.1 uncultured Opitutaceae bacterium | reverse complement strand
GGAAGTGGAACCGCGGTTTCGCACGTGAAAGACGGCGCTCTCCAAGCGATCGTGGGTAAGCGGGGCGACTTGACCCCAAGCTTTGGTTAGCGGCAGCCAGGCGTGGTCGGGCTCTTCGCCGGTGATCGCAGGCTGGCCAAAGTCCAGAGGCATCGTGCTGCTGGCGCGGGCGGTGGCGGTGAGCGCCAGATCGGCGGGGTCGATGTTGCGGAGACCAAGGACGTGCAGGTCCTCCCGCAGCAGATGTTGCCGCAGCGCGCCGATGTGCGGGCCGCCGGGATCGGCGAAGGCGCGCGGCGTGAGGTTGGTTTGCACAGCCCGCGCGGCGGCGGTGCCGATTGCCTGACCCGCCGCGGCAAGGCTGAGCTGCACGCGGGCGGGACCGAGGGCCACATGCGTGGCGGAAATGAGCCGACCGCCGAACCAGAGGTTTTCCACGTTGCGACTATAGAAGCAGCGTAGCGGAATCGAGAAAGGCGCGATCCGGATCCAGTGTTTGTAATTGTCGTCGATGTTTTCGCGTTCGCCGGGGTCGGTCGTGTTGTTGATGCCGCCGCGCATGTGCAGATCGATCCACCAGCCGGCGTAAGCCACGCCATCGGGCCATTGACGGTCCGTGTGGCAATCGTGCTCGGTGAGGATGACGTCGCCCATGAGTCGGCGACTCTCGCGCTTGCCGGGAATCTGGCCCACCCATTCGAGGGCGTAGTTGGCCCATTCGGCGCGGCGGGGATGGTGATTTTTAATGTAGTTCCAGACCCCCAGCACATGACGGTGCAACTCTTCGCGGATGGCGTCGTTGTCGGTGATTTGATGAAACGGATTGCAGACTTCCAGCCACCAATAGCCGCCGAAGATTGGCCGGCCCAGATGGTAGAGTTTGCGGTCATGGCGAAAATCGTCGGGCGAGGTGTAGGCGGCGACCCAAGGCGGCGCCGTGAACGGCGCGGGTCTCCCGATGTCGCGAGCGCGCATCGTGATGGTGCTCCCCATGGTGGTGTCATCGCCTACGAGCGGCGCGAGGTTTTCGCCGAACTCGGCGCGGGATTCACGGCCGATTCGGTAATCTGCACCGGCCAGAAACCCCACGGTGCCGTCTCCGCTTGCATCCAGGAATTGCGGGGCGATGAACGTAAACTCGCATTCGCTGCCGAGCTGGCTGCCGTGCACCGCCGTGATGCGCCGCGGCCCTCCGGGCGCCGCGGGATCAAGCGGCTCGGCGTCCACGGCGCGGATGGAGGTGTTGAGAAAAGGGGTGAGGTTGGACTCGCGACGAACCGCCTCGCGCAGGAGGAGGTCGTAGCGCGAGTTGGTCATCCCGTGGTCGAAGAAGTGCTCGTGGTTTTCGAGGCGGTCCTCCAGCACGAGATCATGCATGATGCCGGTCTCATTGCTCCAGGCATTGGAGTGGGAGCAACCATAGGGCACGACGCGGATCTCGCTTGAGGAGGTGCCGCCGAAAATAGGGCGGTCCTGCACGATGGCCGTGCGCGCGCCTTGGCGGGCGGCTGCGATCGCGGCGCAGAGACCGGCGAGTCCGCCGCCCACGACCACGAGGTCGAAGGACAATGTTTTGGAAGAGGACCGATGAGAGGTTGGAGCGTTCAAAGTGTTGACTGGAGCACGTGGGGACGTTCGGCGTGCAGGGTGAGGATGAGTTCGCCGAAAAGGGTATTGGCCCAGGCAAACCACGGGCGGGTAAAACGAGCGGCATCGTCGTGCCAAAAGGTCTCGTGCATAAATCCGGTGCCGGCGTGGGTCGCGCGGAGCTGGCGCAGGCAGGCGACGATCTCTGCGTCGCGGGTAGCGGTGAGCGCGCGCATGATGGTTGCCATCGGCCAGATCCAGCCGCGGCCGACGTGTGGTCCACCAATGCCTTCACCGGCCCGGCCCCGTGAAAAATAAGGGTTGTCCTCGGACAACACGAAACCGCGGGTGTGTTGGTAGCGGGGGTCGTCCTTCGCGCAAAATCCCAGGTAAGGCAGTGCCAAGAGGGACGGCACGTTGGCGTCATCCATCAGCAGGCGGTTGCCGAAGCCATCCACCTCATAGGCCCAGATCTCGCCATGCTCCGGATGCGCGGCCACGGCGCAGGTTTGCAGGGCGGTATCGATCTCCTCGGCGAGGGCGGAGGTGTCGGCGGAGAGCGGGATGTCGCCGACGGCGGCCAGCAGGCAGGAGACTTCGCGCAGCGTGACGACGGCCATGGCGTTGGCGGGGACGAGAAACGGGAAAAGCGTGGCGTCGTCGCTCGGGCGAAACGGGCTGCGGCTAAGACCGCAACGGCGGCCCGGCTGGCCCCGGCCTCCCTCGGGCAACGTTTCCGAGGGCTGCGGCGAGGAACGTTGAAAGCGGTAGGGCGATCCGGGGGTCTCGTCGAAGTCGGCTTGTTCGGCGCGCAGGGTCTCGACGATGAGCGCGACGGCGCGGCGGAAGTCGGCGTCGACGGGGGAGAGGTCACCGGTGGCGCGCCAGTAGCCGCTGGCGAGCCGCAGCACCGCGCAAAGCGAATCGAGCTCGTATTTGCGCTCGTGCACGCCCGGTCGCATGGCGGTGTCGTCGGTCAGCCATTTGCCGGTGGTCGGGCCGGGGTAGAATGCGTTGGCGTAAGGGTCGAGCAGGACGCACGCGACTTGGCGGTGAATCACGCCGCGCAGCAGGGTTTGCAGCGCTCGGTCTTCGCGGGCAAAGGGCAGGTAAGGCCACACCTGTGCGGTCGAGTCGCGCAACCACATCGCGTCGATATCGCCGGTGATGACAAAGGTGTCGGGACGACCATCGGCGGTCGTGCCCGGCGTCACCGTGGTATCGAGCGTATTGGGCAGACAATTACGGAACAGCCACGCGAGTTCGGGATCGCGGATGTCGGCCGAGACCCGTGCGAGAGCATCTTCGACGGCCGGAGATGAGAAGGCGCGCGCGGATCGAAGGGGGCGTTGATCGATGAACACGCTCATGGGCGATCGAGTGAAACCGGGGAAGGTTTTGGCAGATAGCCGTTCCGTTCGAGGAGGCGCGCATAGCGCGCGACGACCCGGGGGAGCACGTTGAGGCGGTCGCGACTGTTCAGGGCTGCAACGAGCTCCATAAAGCGCGACCCGTGGCGCCAGATGTAGGGTGCAAACGCGATGACGGGGGCGTCGAGAGTGGCGACGATCCAGCCGGGGTTGGGCGCGCTGGAGGTGTTGAGATCTTCGGCGGTGGTGGCGCGCACGAAAGGCGAGGCAGCGTGCACGACCCGCGGAGATTGGTTGATGGCGATGGCGCCGCGCGCGCCCCGGCCTGGTTCGCGCCACAACATGCGGTTGCGACCGGGCAGGGCCGAGGAAACGATGTAGTCCAAGCCCGAGGC
>CAXBDS010000328.1:0-3380 GCA_963974355.1 uncultured Opitutaceae bacterium | reverse complement strand
ATGCCTTCCGCCTCGACGCACCGGGCGAAGGGCGTCGGGAATTTTTCAACGCCCACTGGCCCCGGCTCGGCGACATCAACCGCAACCCAACGGTGCGGTTCGAACTGCTCGTCGAAAACCTCAAGGCCTACGCCGCCGAAGGTGTGCGTTATCTCGAAAGCCAGTTCGACGTGGACAAGTGCGTGCTGGCTGACGGCACCCTCCTGAACGACGAGGCGGCCTTGGCGCGCCTCGAAGCGCGTCTCGCCCGGCCCGATGTCACCGCGTTGGGCATAACCGTGCGCTTTCAACGCTCCGTCCTGCGCTTCAGCCCGGACGCCGAAGACGAATTGGCCCACAGCTTCGCGTGGGTCGACGCGCACCGGGATCGTTGGGTCGGCATCAACATGGTCGGCATCGAAGAAAACGGCTTCGGCTACCCCATTCGCTTTTTGCGCCGCTTTCGCGAACTACGGCGCCAATATCCGCGCATCGCCCTGTCGATCCATGCCGGCGAGATGGACGGCCCCGACAAACACATTCGGGACACGCTCCTGCTCGGCGCCAACCGCATCGGCCATGGTGTAAATCTCATCCAGGATCCAGAGACCCTGCTGCTCCTGCAGCAAACGCAGCGCGTCCTGGTCGAAATCAACCTAATCTCCAATCAACTGCTTGAATACACGCCCGACGTCCGTGCGCATCCATTTCCTGAATACCTCCGCACCGGCGTGCCGGTTTGCCTGAATACCGACGATCGTGGCATGTGGGACAGCAACCTAACCGACGAATACTACACGGCCGTGACGACCTTCAATCTATCATGGACGGAACTCGTCCAACTCGGACGCGACTCACTTCGCTTTGCCTTCGTCGAGGAGCCGGTCAAGGCACAGCTGCTCGCCAGTTACGACGCTTCTGTCAACGCGTTCGAGCAACGATTGCTCAAGGGCCCTACCAGCGACACCTGGAACGGACTCAGGGACACCCGGCCCGTCACCTACAGTTACGCCCAGCGGACCTGGGGCTTCACGTTTCCGGAAGGCCTCTGACCGGACTGATCAGGGCGACTCACAAAAACGTGCGCCAGAGTAAGGCCACCGTCGCGCAAATCACCACGCCGAGAGCGGTCGGCATGAAGGTCGACAGCGCCGTCCACTTCACCGACCCCGTTTCTTTGTAGATCGTATAAATCGTCGTGCTGCAGGGATTGTGGCAAAGGCTGAAGAGCATTAAACAGATACCCGTCAAGGCGGTCCATCCGCCGGCCGTGAGGATCTGTTTCACGCCTTCCGTCCCGGTCTCGAACATCACACCGGATTCGGCCCAGTCGCCGCCCTGACCCGTGAGCAGAACCGTCAGCATCAGGATACTGGGGATCACAATCTCATTGGCCGGAATCGCGATAACGTAGGCGAGCAAGATCACCCCGTTTAATCCGAGCAGCACACCCAGGGGATTCAATCCGCCCACGATCCAGCCGGCCAACGGTTCGCCACCAATCATCACGTTCGCCACAAGCCAAATCACTGCCCCCGCCGGCAACGCAAAGACCACCGCCCGCCACAGCACAAACAAGGTGCGATCAATCAGCGAGGTGTAGAGCGTTCGCCAGAGATTCGGCGGACGGTAGGGCGGCAATTCCAAACTAAAGGTCGAGGCCTCTCCGCGCAGCACCGTGCGGCTCAACGCCCACGAACTGAGCAAGGTCAGCCCGAAGCCCAAGAGCGCCACGGCGAAGACTGCTCCCGTCGCCACGAAGCCCGCGAATTGCCCCGGCACCAGCGCCCCGAGGAACACCGTCGCCACCAAGATCTGCGTCGGCCAACGGCCGTTGCAGAGCGAAAAATTATTCGTGATGATCGCGATCAAGCGCTCGCGCGGAGAATCGATAACCCTCGCCGCGATCACCCCGGCGGCATTGCAGCCGTAGCCCATCGCCGTCGTCAGCGCCTGTTTGCCGTGGGCCCCCACCCCGTGAAAAACCCGGTCCAAATTGAAGGCCACCCGCGGCAGGTATCCAAGATCCTCCAACAACGTGAACGCCGGAAAGAAGATCGCCATCGGCGGCAGCATCACACTGATCACCCACGCCGTCGCGAGGAACATGCCATCGATCAGCAAACCGGCCATCCATGTCGGCAGGTGGGCGAACGCAATCACGCGCAACCAGCTGTAAGCCTGGTCCGTCAACAACCAGCCCAGCCAACTACTCGGGTAGTTCGCGCCGACGATGGTCACCCAAAGCACCAGCGCAAAAATCGCCCCCATAATCGGGAAGCCGGTCAATGGATTCGTCACCAAGCGATCGACCCGATTCTGCCATTCGAGCCGACGCGACGTCCCTTGCCGGGCGACCGTCCGCTCCGCGATGCGCGAGCTCTCGGCGTAGATCGCCTCGGTCAAGTGATCGTTGAAATTGCGGGGTAACTCCCAGCGAAGATTCTCCGCCAAAGCCACCACCTCGTCCTCGTGGGCCGGAGGTTTCATACCGCGACCGCCCTTCCTTGGGCCGGATCACGTTGGGCGTCCCCGATAGTGCCATCCGCCACGCGTTCGGCGACCGTGCGGTCGCCCTCCAGGAGGCGCAGCGCGATCCATTCTGCGTTGGGCAAATTCGGGAAGCGGGCCCGCAGTTTCGTCACCAGCTGATTCATCGCCGGCCCCACCGCCGGCACCTTGAGCTTCAACCGGTAGGGCTTGGTCTTAAACGTGCCTTTCACCACGGCTTCCATCTCCACCAGCAAATCCGCGACCCCCTGCCCCGAGCGCGCCGAGCACGGCACGACCGGCACGCCGAGATCCGCCGCGAGCCGGCGAGCATCGACCAGAATACCATGCGCTTTGGCCTCGTCCATCAGGTTGAGCGCAAGCACCACGCGGTCGGTCACCTGCAGAATCTGCAGAGCCAGATTCAAATTGCGTTCGAGACTCGTCGCATCGGCCACGACCACGGTGAGATCGGGTCGACCAAACAGCAAAAACTCCCGCGCCACCGTCTCATCGGGCGAGGCCGCGCGCAGTGAATACGTGCCGGGCAGATCCACGATTTTGTATTTGGAACCGTTGTAGCCAAACCCGCCCTCGGCTCGGGCGATCGTTTTGCCAGGCCAGTTGCCGGTGTGTTGGCGCAGGCCGGTGAGACGGTTGAACAACGTGCTCTTGCCGGTGTTGGGATTGCCCGCCAAGGCGACGACGAAGTCCCATTGCGAGACCTTCAATCCCAGGCGCTCCAGCTCACCGCGCGCGGCACTGCAGCTCTCACAAGCGGAGGGAGGACAGGCGGAACTCATGATGATTTTCCTTCGTTCAATGGCTTGATCAGAACTTGGTCAGATTGCGAATGCCGCAGCGCGATCAGCGTGTTGCGAACCCGGTAGGCCACGGGGCCGTGTAACGGG
>CAXBDS010000327.1:0-3435 GCA_963974355.1 uncultured Opitutaceae bacterium | reverse complement strand
AATGAAACCACCCTCCAGTTCAACTCCGCCGCCGGCAGCGTGAAAATCGAATACCACCGGCAACGCTGGGGCTTCTTCCGCCTCGGGGGCGCCGACTGGACTTGGCATCCCGACAGCGCCGCCGAACGCGACGGCCACTTCACCGCGCAAGCCAACGCCTTCCTCGATCAGGTCGAGGGCCAGCCCAGCCGCCTCTGCTCGCTCGCCGCCGCCGCCCAGACCCTTCGCTTCAACCTCGCCGCCCTCGCCTCCGCCGACACCGGCCGCCGCGTGGCTTGCCGCGACGTCAGCTAGGTCCGGACACCCCGCCCCGCGTCGCGCCTGCTCTTCCAGCCATGTCTCCCGATACCGACTCCCGACCGGCCGCGATCGACATCGACACCAATCGCGCACGGTTGAATCGCTACCGGTTCGTCCTCCACGAAACGATGCACCGCTTCGCCGGCTGGCTGCCACAGATTGCAACATTCGAGCTCAAGTGCGAGGTCGGTCGCGCCATCTGGGAATGCGCCCAACACGTCAACGCGCTCTACCTGCGCCTGCGTGAAATCCAGTCGCCCGCCTTCCAGCCACCGCCCGACGAGGCCCTGGTTCACCTCGTGGCCGAACTGCCGCACGCGCCCGACGAAATCGCCCTCGCCCTCGCGTGGACGCAGGTCATCACGCCCGACCTCATCCGCGCGCTCGAGCGCCACGAGACCGCCACCTTCCCCAACAGCGATCAACCCAGCGTCTACGCCGCGCAACACATCCTGTGGGACCTGCGGCAACAATCGCAGCGCCTGCACGCCGTGCTCACCGACGCTCGCGTCGCGTCGATCCGCACCGCCGCGACCGACGAATGGATCGCCTACGTTCAAGCGCTGCTCGCCGCGGCGGGCGGCATTGCCGGAGACGGTCACCGCACCACGGATACGCCAGCCGCGCCGGCCGCGCGCCGCGCCTTCACCGCTCCGCGTGAGGCCTGCCGCGACGAACGTTTCGTCAATCACGGTGCCGATGCGGACCTGATGCCCGACGAAGCCGACTACGGCCACCACACCGTCGAGGAGTTCGAGCGCTACTCGACCGAAATGCTCGCCGCCGAAACCGTGGCCGTCGTGATGTATGCGTTACCGCGTATGCCCTGGGGTTTCCAACACGACTCCGCCCGCCATCTCTACGATGAAGTGCGCCACTGTCTGATGGGTTTCGAGTGGATGCGCCGCCGCGGTTTTGATCCGTTTCTCTCGCCGCAATACCTGCACATCTTCACTTGGCGCATGCAGTTCCCGCCCGTCATGCAGTATTGCCTGCTCACCATGGGCAACGAGGTCCACGCCTTCCCCTACCGCCACCGCCGTGTCGAGGAGCACCAGAAATCCGGCGACCGCCTCAGCGAACAATTCGTGCGCTACGACATCGCCGACGAGACCCAGCACGTGCGCTTCGGCAAGCGCTGGCTGCCCGAAATGCTCAAGCACATCGGCGAACCCCGCTCGACCGAAGACTATGTCACCGCCGCCCTTCACATCTGGGAAAACGAATACAAAACCGGCAAGCTGTCGCTCAACGTCGAGTAAGCGACGCCCACGCCCGCTCACCGATTTTCTCCCTTTTACCGCGCTCATGGCCCTCGTCAAAAATCCGTCCGACATCCGCCTCGCCGTGCTGGGCTGCTCGCCCGGCAACGGTCACCCGTATTCGTGGAGTGCGATCTTCAACGGCTATGACCGCGACCTGATGACGCGCGAATGCCCCTACGCCGGCATTCCTGTTTACCTTAACCAAGAGCCGACCGAAACGCTCACCATCTCCGGCGCCAAGGTCACCCACCTCTGCTGCACCGGCGAGGGCGACTTCACCGCCGAACACGTCGCCCGCTGCACCCACATCCCCCATGTGGTCACGTCGCCCACCGACGTCATCGGCCACGTGGACGCCGTCGTCATCGCCACGGATATCGGCGGCGACCACGTCACCCGCGCCCGCCCATTCGTCGAAGCCGGCCTGCCCGTGTTTGTCGACAAGCCCTTGGCGGACAACCTGCCCGACCTGCAGATTTTTCACGACTGGGTGAAGGATGGCCGCGCGATCATGTCGTCCAGCTGCATGCGCTACGCCCGCGAGTTCTTGCCCTATCAAGCCTCCACCGCCGACCTCGGCGACCTGCGCTTCGCCAGCATCACAACCGCCAAACGCTGGGAGACCTACGGCATCCACGCGCTCGAATCCATCTATCCGATCGTCGGCCCCGGCTTCCTCACCGTGCGCCACACCGGCACCACCGAGCGCAACGTCGTGCACCTCACCCACCGCGACGGCATCGACATCGTCGCCGTGGCCTCGGCCGACATGTATGGCGCCTTCGGTTGCCTCCAGCTCGGCGGCACCAAGGGCCACGCCTCCGCGACCTTTGCCGACACGTTCTTCGCCTTCAAATCGCAACTGGCCGCCTTCATCGACTACCTGCGCACCGGCGAGCCGCCCTTCCCGTTTTCCGAAACGGTTGAGCTCATGAAACTCGTGGTCGCCGGCATCCAAAGCCGCGCCGCCGGTGGCCGCCTCATCGACCTCACGGAACTCGAACTGAACTGACTCCCGCCTCCTCTTTTCTGTCTACCGCACCTTCCCGCTCTATGCATCTCCGCCCCAGCCGCGTGCTGAAACGTCTCGCCGACGGCCAACTGCCGACGACCCTTAAAATCAATCTCGCGGATCCCCGCGTGATCGAGATCGCCGCCCTCTGCGGCGTCGACGCCGTCTGGCTGTGCCAGGAGCACGTGCCCAACGACTGGCTTGCCTTGGAGAACCAGATCCGCGCCGCCCGTGTCCACAATGTCGATACGCTCGTTCGCGTCTCCCGCGGCAGCTACAGCGATTACGTGCGCCCGTTCGAGGCCGATGCCACGGGCATCATCGTGCCCCACGTGAAAAACGCCGCGGAAGCCCGCGAGATCGTATCGTGGACCCGCTTCCATCCGCTCGGGCGGCGCGCCCTCGACGGCGGCAACATTGACGGCCAATTCTGCCTCGTGCCCGCCACCGATTACCTCGCGCACTCCAACACCGAGCGCCTCGTCATCTTCCAGATCGAATCGCCCGAAGCCCTCGAGAACGTCGAAGAGATCGCCGCGGTGCCGGGCTTCAACGGCATCATGTTCGGCCCCGGCGATTTCAGCCACGTCATCGGCAAGGTCGGCCAGCTCAACGACCCCGAGGTCGTCGCCGCTCGCCAACGCGTCGCCGCGGCCTGCCGGGCCCACGGCAAATTCGCCATGACGGCCGGCGTCTTCGCGCCGCTCGGGGATTTGGTCGCCGAGGGCTACCGCGTGATCAACATCGGCGCCGACGTCGTTGCCATGACGTCCTACGTGCAACAGCGTCTGAAAACCGTCCGCGAACAAATGGGTGAGCTGCCCGCCGAAATCAAACCCAACGCCCACTCGCCCTATG
>CAXBDS010000326.1:0-3438 GCA_963974355.1 uncultured Opitutaceae bacterium | reverse complement strand
AGACCGGCTTGCGTGGTCATGACCATGAATGCCGTGGCCAAGGCATCGGCCGTGGCGGTGTCGGGCGCGAGCACGCTGGCGGCGACATTGCGATCACTGGCCCAGCCGGATTGGGAATCGAGGATGTGGGAGTAGGATTTTCCACCGATCATGTAGTTGCGCGGACTATAGCCGCTGGTCGCGACGGCACCCTCCGTCAGCGCCAACGTCATCAGCGGAGCGGCGTTGGACGCCGGGGGGGCAGCAGGATCGGCGATGCCGATTTCCCAGGTGTTGCCCGCGGGCGGTGATCCGGCGAAGCGCAGGTCGCCGCCGATGTCCAACAGGATGCCCGTGCCGGCCGGCAGGGCGCGGCGAGCGGCGGCGAACGCGTGGTCGATAATGTAGCCCTTCGCGACGCCATCGGTGGCCCAAATGACGGACGCGGGACGGGTGACTTGGTTCGTCGCGGGATCGATCACAACCTCGGCGGTGTTGATCTCGCCCGCGAGCACGCGCAACTCCGGTCGCGGGGGCAGGATATCGGCCTGAGCGGCTTCTCGCCATCGGGCCAGCAACGCGCCCAAGCGTCCGCTGAAGGCGCCTTCGGTGCGGGCGTGCCACTGCTCGGCCGAGCGGAGCACGTTGATAAGATCTTCTGATATTGTGAGCCTCTCAGAGCGATTCAATTTCGAAATCTCCGAGTCGATTTGGTAGGTGCTTAGCAACCCTTCCAGGCGTTCAATCTCGGCTTTGGCGGCCGTTTCAGCGGCAGCCGCGACCGTGGACGAAACGGTTTCGATGGTGAGATCGAAGGACGTGCCGAGCACGCGATCATCATGAAAGTGGAAGCGCTCCGCGGGGAGGCTTGCGGGGATGCCCGCAAGCAGCGATCCGCCAAGGAGGCAGCGTCGAAATGATTGTTTAAACATAGTGATAATAAGGAAATGTGTATGAATGGAGCCCGGTCAGGCGCCGCACGGCGCGCGAGGGCAAAAGGCGACCGAGCCCGATTCGCGAGGAAGTCGAGCGCGCGAAATTTCGGACCGTAAGGGTCGCGAAATAACTTGCAAGTGAATCCCAGTCTCAAATAGGACTGGTGACTTCATGATGATGAATTCTTTTTTTTGTTCTTCCGGTGAAGCGGGCGCTCGGCCCCCGATTTTGTGGGCTGCGTCATTAGCTGTATTTATCACAATGGGGCTATCGTCGGCGATGGCGCATACCTCTTTTGTGATGCCAAACGTGTTTTCGACGAGCTCGGCCAAGCGGGTCACGGCGATCACATCGTTCACCGAGGATTTTTTCCAGCCGGAGGTGAACGTGGAGTCGGATGACTTCCATGTGCTCCTGCCCGACGGCCATCGGGCGGACTTCGCCGGGGTAAATGTTTTGAGCCAATTGACGGTGCTTGAGACGCCCTTGGACGCTGACGGCACCTATCGGCTGACGACGGGTTCGCGCCTCGGTCGCAAGTTTCAGATGAAGCAAGTCGACGGTGGCTGGGACTACATTCGTCGCATGGGCGGGGAGCGCGGCGAGCCCGAGGTGTTGCCTGAAGGCACGGTCACCGGCGAGTTTCAGACCGAGACGGTGGCGATGGCTTACGTGAGCAAGGGGGCGCCGACGGCAGCCGCGTTCAAGCCGTCGGGTCGGGGGCTGGAGATCCTGCCGCAAACCCACCCGAGCGAGATCTACGTCGACCAAGGGTTTGCCTTCACCCTGCTTTTCAACGGCCAGCCACTCGCGGACCATGTGCTGACCCTCTACCGCCAAGGTGGAGGCTACGACGATCCGGCTTTTGAGGCAGAAGTGACGACGGGCGCGGATGGCACCGTCACCCTTCCATTCAAGGCCGCCGGGATCTACGGCCTGATGACGCGGCATCAAGGCGCCTCGCCCGCCGGCGCTGAGACGCCGTATCGCAGCTACACGGTGGCGCTGACGTTTGAGGTTCAACGCTGAGGCGCGGATGCACCGTTAACTTTCCCCTTTTTTTTCATCATGAACACCTCCCGTATTCCTGCTCGCCTGGCGGTTTTGGCCTCGGTGGCCACCGCCCTTATTCTTACCGGTTGCGGTAGCACTGGCGCCACGCCGGCTGCTTCCGTTGTCGCGCCCAAAGCCAGCCCGATGGGCGGCAGCCCGCAACCGCGCGCCAGCACGCGTGCGCACACCAAACAGTGGTTTGTCGAAGCCAACGATGCGAACGGCGACGGCGTGTTGACGAAGGCGGAGTTCGACGAGATCCGCGCGATCAGCCATGCCGAGAAGGACATCAATCATGACGGCGTCGTGACGGATGCCGAATATGTGGCGGAGTGGGAGGGCAGGCTCGAAAAGCGTCAGGCAGAAGAGCGTGAAGCCTCCATCAAGCAGGCCTACGTGCGCTATGGCGTGCTGGACCTCGACAAGAACGCAGACATGACGATCGAAGAGTTTTCGGTATCGGGTAATCGCACCTTCTCGCACTACGACACCAACGGCGACGGCGTGATCGATGAGCGGGACGGGACGCCGAAAGATCGTTTCGGCGACCTCGCCACCGACGCGCCCAAAACCAACAATTAAGCGCGACGTTTGCTCGCGGCGGGTTTGTCACCCTCGGCTGGTTATCCGGTCGGGGGTGTTTTGTTTTAGACGGCGGGGCGAGCGTTGGCGGGGCGTTGATCCATTGCGGTCGGGTGGGCCCATGGGCGGGACTTTTTCGGTTCGAGTCGTGACCTCGGACGCAGAATCGTTATCAACGGCAGCGTGATGATCCGGCTCGATCACTTACCCCGATGACCTCGCCTGCACCGATGCAGTTGCCGGCGGGTTGGGTGCGACGTTTCGGTTTCCGCTGGTTGTTGCTCGTGATGGCCGGGCAGTCGATGGCGTCGGTCCTGCGCTTTGTGCCCGGGATCGGCGGATGGATGGTGAGCCTGCTTTTCAAAGGCTGGATGGGGCTGGTCCCGTGGGTGGGCCGCGAAGTATTGCGATTGCCTGAGGCGGTGGCCTTTCGACCGAGCGGAAGCGGGGACACACTCTTCATGTGGGTGCAGACGTGGTGTCTGCTGGCGCTGACGTTTTTCGGAGCGTTGATCTGGTCGTGGTTTGACCGGGCGCGGCGTTCCGACCTCGTCGTGCATGCGATCGTGCGGATGCTCGTGCGCTATGCCCTTGGGTCGGCGATGATCTTTTATGGCTTGTCCAAGGTGCTGCATCTGCAGATGCCGACGCCGGGCGTTGATCGCTTGATTCAGCCTTACGGTGAGTCGTCGCCGATGGGCTTGGTCTGGACGTTCATGGGGTTGTCGCCGGCCTACAGCTTTTTCGCGGGAGCCTGCGAGTTGATCGGTGGGCTGTTGTTGCTCTTTCGTCGCACGACGCTGCTGGGCGCGCTGACCGGCTATTCCCGCACCGCGCGGGAGCTGCTCGATCCCACGCTGCAGGCGCTGAAGGCGGTGCCCTCGCTGG
>CAXBDS010000325.1:0-3480 GCA_963974355.1 uncultured Opitutaceae bacterium | reverse complement strand
TTTCCCATCGTTCCCCGGTTTGGTTTCCTTACCGTCCGGGCCGGTCGAGTAGAGCACGTAACTCGGGTTTTCCCATACCGTCGTATCCCCCTTGGCCCGATAGCAGTAAGTGTAAAGTCGACCCCATGGATCCACGAACGCGTTCGCCACCGCTGTCGTGTTGCCGCGCGTCGGCAAATTATCGCTCTGCAAGGAGAGTTTCCCGGGATCAACAAAGACCTTACTATCGATGGGATCCAGCTTCGGGCCCACCTTCCCCATCAATGCATTGAACAACAGGCCTTGCACACTCGAGCTGGTCGCCGTGCTGGTCGGCGTGACGGTCCCGCTCCCGGTCTGCGGGTAGTCGCCATACTGCCGCTTGTAGGCCTCCAACGCGACACTGAGCGATGACAACTCAGCTTGGGCTTGGGCACGGGCGGAGTTCTCATTCACGCCTTTGATGATGCCAAAGGTAATCGCGGACAAAATCGCGATAATCGCGATGACGGTAAGCAGCTCAATGAGCGTGAAACCTGACGAGCGGGTGCGCGAACACGCCGTTCGCCGAACGTCCGGAAGGGGATTCGGGGAACCTAGCATAGGGGGAACCCCAACCAACCGGGCCGAGAGGTCCGGCGCAACGCGAAAGTGTCAGGCCGCCGCGTTCCATTTGGGCAACGGAAACGCGGCGCCCTGGCCGTCTTTAATCTTCCGCCTGCAGCGCAGCCACCACCGAGAAATCCTCGAGCGTTGAGGTGTCGCCCTGCACATCTTTGCCCGCCGCAATCTGCTTGAGGATGCGACGCATGATTTTGCCCGAACGTGTCTTCGGCAGACCCGCAGCGAACCGAATCGTATCGGGCTTCGCGATGGCCCCGATCTCTTTGCCAACGTGCGCGCGAAGTTTCTCTTTCAATTCATCGCTGGGCTCGAATTCGTTTTTCAGGGTAACGAACACGAGAATCGACTGTCCCTTGAGTTCGTCCGGACGGCCCACCGCCGCGGCTTCCGCCACAGCGGGATGCGAGACGAGGGCACTTTCCACTTCGGCCGTGCCGATGCGATGGCCAGAGACGTTGAGCACGTCGTCGACCCGGCCGACGATCCAAAAGTAACCATCCTTGTCCTGCCGCACGCCGTCGCCGGTAAAATAGACGCCCGGAAAGTCGCCGAAATAGGTTTCCTTGAAGCGCTGGTCGTCATTCCAGAGCCCGCGAAGCATCGATGGCCACGGCTGGGTGATGACCATTTTACCGCCCTGGCCCTTCGGCACGGCCTTGCCGTTGTCATCGACGACCATCGGCTTGACGCCGAAAAAGGGCAGGGTTGCTGAACCCGGCTTCATCGGTGTGGCGCCGGGCAACGGGGTGATCATGATGGATCCCGTTTCGGTCTGCCACCACGTGTCCACGATGGGGCATTTCTTTTTGCCGATGAGTTTGTAATACCACATCCACGCCTCCGGATTGATCGGCTCGCCGACCGATCCCAGTAGCCGGAGCGAGGAGAGCCGATGCTTCAGCACGTGGTTGTCGCCCCAGCGCATGAAGGCACGGATCGCAGTCGGGGCGGTGTAAAGGATGGTGACGCCGTGACGGTCAATCATCTGCCAGAAACGGTCCGGTCCCGGCTGATTGGGCGCACCTTCATAGAGGAAGATCGTCGCGCCATTCGAGAGCAGGCCGTAAACGACGTAGCTGTGACCGGTGATCCAGCCGATGTCGGCCGTGCAGAAGTAGAGGTCGCTATCCTTGAGATCGAAAACGTAGTGAGAACTCAACTTCGCACCGAGCAGGTAACCGGCACTCGTGTGCATGACGCCCTTCGGTTTGCCCGTGCTGCCGCTGGTGTAGAGGATGAACAACGGATGCTCACTGGGGAACGCCTTCGCCTTGTGGTGGTTCGGCGCGCCGTCCCAAGCTTCGTGCCACCAGATGTCACGACCGCTTTTCATCGTCACGTCGTTGCCGCACCGTTTCAGCACCAACACCGTTTGCACGGTGGGCGTGCGCTCGATCGCTTCGTCGACCGCCGCTTTCAAAGGCACGACCTTTCCACGCCGCCAGCCGCCGTCGGCGGTGATGACGAGCTTTGCCTCGCAGTCGTTGATCCGGTCCTTCAGCGACTCGGGCGAAAAGCCGCCGAACACCACGGTGTGAATCGCGCCGATCCGCGCGCAGGCGAGCATCGCGATCACCGCCTCGGGAACCATGGGGAGATAAATCGCCACACGATCACCGGCTTTGATCCCAAGGTTTTCGAACACATGCGCCAGCCGCGAAACGTGGAAGTAAAGCTGCTTGTAGGTGATGGTGCGCACGTCCCCCGGCTCCCCCTCAAAAATGATCGCCGCCTTGTTCTCGCGCGCCGTGCCGAGATGCCGGTCCACGCAGTTTTCCGCCACATTCAGTGTGCCGCCACCAAACCATTTCGCCTGCGGTGCCTTCCACTGGCTCACCGTTTTAAACGGTTTACGCCAGACGAGTAACTCCTTGGCTTGCCGCCCCCAGAAGGTGTCTGGGGAGTTGACAGACTCCGCGTAGAGTTTCTTATAAGCGGCCATGCTGCCAAGATTCGCTTGGCGCTGGAAGTCCGCAGAAGGCTTAAAGACCCGTGCTTCACGGGAGACTGAGGTAATCGTTTTTTCGGTCACGAAGGTGGCTGATGTTTTGGGTAAGTAACTGCGCGGGGCAGCTAGAGAAGGCTCCGTTGTTATCCCGACACGATTTCCGACCGTCAAGCATCTGACCGTTTCCGGCCCCGCATTCATTTCACTTTATTCCATGGACAAGAACGCTTCTTCCCCATCTCAGGCTGAAAACGCCCCCGCCGAATCAGATCAAAACGACAACACGATCACCGTGGGTGGCGTGCTCGACATCGACACCGGCCGCGGGGGCAATGGCGCCCTGCTCGATCCAGAACGCTACGGCAAACAGCGTCCCTCCGATCCGTTTGTCCCCAAAGAGCTCATACGTCGTTTCAAGCTAAAGCAGGGACAATTCATCACCGGAAGCGCCTTTCCCGCCGAAGGCCGTTTCCCCAACCCGAAGATGCGTTTCATCGAAACCGTCGACGGCATGTCCATCGAGGACCGTCGCGCGGTGTGGGACTTCCTTAACCTCACCACGATTTCCCCGGAAGAGCAGATCAAGACCGAGACCAAGGACGGGCGCCTCACGGCCCGCGCGGTCGACCTGTTCTGTCCGATCGGCAAAGGCACCCGCGGTCTCGTGGTCGCGCCGCCCCGCACCGGCAAAACCACCCTGTTGCGCGATATGGCGCTGGGCGTGATTGAGAACAACCCGGAGTGCCACGTCATGATCCTCCTCGTCGACGAACGCCCCGAGGAAGTCACCGATTTTAAACGCAGCGTGCCGGCCGAGGTCTGGGCCTCCTCCAACGACGAGCCGGTGCAAAACCATACCCGCGTCGCCGAGATCGCCATCGAGCGGGCCAAGCGTCTCGTGGAAACCGGCAAGGACGTCGTGATGTTCC
>CAXBDS010000324.1:0-3496 GCA_963974355.1 uncultured Opitutaceae bacterium | reverse complement strand
GGAGAGAGTGGAAATCAAGGGCCCGCGCGGCGCAAGCGCGTCCGGGCTGAAACGCTATCGTTAAAGCCGGCGGCGCCCGGGCGAGGATCGGTGCCAGCGGAACGTGTTGGGGACAGGTTCTTCGGCCGGTTCCGGGGCGCTCGAGGGATGGGCAGCCCGGGCGGCGGCTTCGCGCAGTTTGTCCTTCTTGCTCTTGCGTTTGCCTTTTACCCCGCCGGTGCCGGGCGGAGTTGCGGGGGAGGCGGGCACTTCGATCAGCTCGGGTTCGAAGCCTTCAATTTGTTCGCGGGCGAGGATGCGACCGTGGCGTTTCTCGATCAGGAGAAAATGGGCATGGGACTCGGCCGTGATGAAGCTGAGGGCGACGCCGCTCTCGCCGGCGCGTCCGGTGCGGCCGATGCGGTGCGTGTAGTCCGCGACGGCCCGTGGCAGGTCGAAGTTCACCACGGCCGGGAGGCTCGCGATGTCGAGGCCACGGGCGGCGAGATCGGTGGCAACGAGGACCTGCAGATCGCCCGTCTTGAAATCGGCGAGGGCTTTCGTGCGGGCGCCTTGGCTGAGCTCGCCGTGAAGTGCGCCGGCGTTGAGGCCGGCGCGTCGCAGTTTTTCCGATACATGCTCGGTGGCGTATTTGGTGGCGACGAAGACAAGGACGCGGGACCAGGCGTTATCGGCGACAAGCTTGATCAGGAGCTGCGTGCGGCGGGGAACGTCAACCTCGATGGCGCGTTCGAGAATGTCGGGCGTGGTGGCGGCGGAGTCGGCGACTTCGATGAGCGTGGGTTCGTGCAGCAGCTGGTTCGCGAGGGATTCAACCGCGGCGGGATACGTCGCGGAGAACAGGAGGTTTTGCCGGCGGACCGGCAGGAGCGCGAGAATGCGGCCGAGTTCGTCGGCGAAACCGAGTTCAAAAAGCCGATCGGCTTCGTCGAGGACGAGGGTGGCCACGGTGCCGAGGCGAATCGCGTTGTGATCAACCAGGTCAAGCAGGCGGCCAGGCGTGGCGACGACGACATCGGCTCCGCCGCGCAGAGCCATAAGTTGCGGGTTGATCGAGACGCCGCCGAAGGCCGTGATGATTTTGGCGGGTTCCGGCAGGTGGCGGCCGTAGTGCACGAATGCGGCGCCGACTTGGGCGGCGAGCTCACGGGTGGGCACAAGAACGAGAGCCTGCAACGTGCGACGGTCGACGCGGCCCCGCGTATCCAGGCGATGTTGCAAGATCGGCAGGGCAAAGGCGGCGGTCTTGCCGGAGCCCGTTTGGGCGCGGGCCCACACGTCGTCGCCCCGCAGCACGGCGGGAATGGCGGCCGCCTGAACGGGCGTGGGGTGGGCATAGTGGCTCTCGTCGAGGGCACGAACGAGAGGAGCGGAGAGGCCGAGCGCGGAAAAAGGCACGGCCGAGCGATGAGGCCAAACGGCGCGGATGAGAATCCTAATCCGGCGGTGGCGCGAGAGGTGGGTCTTCCACGACAACGGCGTCGCCCAGTTGAACCTCGGTCTTTCGTTCATCGATACGCGTGGCGCGCCGGGTCAGGCCGGCCTGTTGCGTGCCGAAGAGCGGTTCGGCTGCGTCGATTATGTGAGGCAGGGCGACCATGAAATTGTTGCCCGGGGCGCGCACACTCATGCGGGTGACCCATCGCAGGCGGCGTTCGTTGCGTTTACGCATCGCGGGGAAGTCGTAGGCCATGAGGACGATGAAGTAGCGCGGTTCGGCAAGTTCGGTTTTCAGGGTGCGTTCCTCCTCGCTGGGGAAGTAGCGGCGTTCCTCCCGCGTGATCGTCGCGGTGTAGCCGAGGAGTTGGGCGTTGTGGCGGGCGGTGGAGGCGGACTGCTGACGGGCGAGAAACTGATCGGAGAGCACGCTGTTCACGGAGCCGGTATCCGGCGCTTCCTTACCTTGGGCTGCGGCGACGGCGGAAAAGGCGGCCAAGTTGGAATTTAGCCGGTCCATCGTGAACTCGGCGAGGGCGTCGGTATAGACCATGGTTTCGCCCCAATTGACGACGATCAACAGGTCCGCCTGGTCGGCGTCCTTGGTCGGCCAATACTCACGGCGGGCGAGCGCGGGGGCGAGGCGTTGCAGCACGCGGTTCAGACCGGCGGCCTCTTGGGTCGTGTCGCGCGTCGCGCCGGAATGGAGCCCGGGGGTGAACACGTAACTCTCGGGCCGCAGGCTGCCATCCGGCCATTCGCGATGGTAGTCAGGCGCGGCGGTCGATGAGATCGTCACGATGTCGGTGCCGCCCCGCATCGTTGGCACGACGCCGATAACCATGAGTCCGGAGATGAGTCCGAGTCCAGTCGCGGTTGATGAACACCGTGGGAACGCGCGGAGGAAGAGGGACATGCGGCGGGGGAGAGGCCGGCGAGCGAAGCAGGTTCCGAGACTTCCGCCGCGCGCGCGGTTCGCCGGACAGTCATTTCCCGCGACAGCGTCGCGGTGCGAGGAAGGGTCGTCCTCGCAAAAACGGCTTCACGCCAGCCTTACGCGATTTTCGCGAAGGCGTTAACGGTCGCGAGGATTTCGCGGGCGATGGAGGGTTTTGCCAGCAAGGCATCGACCCCTTCGTCCTTATACGCGGTGATCAGGGGCGGGGTGAGAGCGCCGCTGAAGACGAGGATATGGCCCGGGAACGCCAACTCGTGCAGGCGCGTCACAAACTGCAGACCGTTCCATTCGGGCATTTCGTGGTCGGTGATCACGAGGTCGAAATCCTGCAGCCCCGCCTCGACGCGATGGGCGCCAAGTTGCCCGTCGTTGGCGCTGGTGACGTGGTGCCCGCCTTTGGACAGCACCATCCGAACGACCTCACGACAGACGGGGCTGTCATCGACGTGAAGGATGCGCAGCGGTTGGTGGGCCGGTGTGGCACGAGGGGCATTTTCCTGACGCAACGCGGTGAATTCGGAAAGGCAGGTTTGAGCGGTTGATTTCATGGCTGGGGAGGGACCCGGCGTGGGTTGCGACGAAAGACGCCGAGCGCTACCATCGCGATCAATCCAATGACTGCTGCTCCCTGAGCTGGTTCCGGAATGGCGGTGAGCTGGGTGACGGAAAGCATGCCGGAGGAGGACAGGAGGCTCAGATCCCACTCGTAGCCGCCACTGAGGGTCGGGAGCGTGAAGTCGGAGAAGCCGCCGGCGTAGGAACCGGCATTGAGCAGGTTGAACGTGGTGCCGTCGGTCACACTCAGCCCGTCGGCGAAACGAATTTCCAGTCGGCCGCCAGCCGTTAGCTGACCGGCGACGTCGAGATGATCGTAGGCGGCCAGGCTGGAGATTTCGAGCAGGGTATAGCTGCCGCCGGAGAGGGTGAGATTGCCGGTCGAGGTGAACACGCCAGCCGAGCCGCCGAGGGTGAGGCTCCCGCCGGACAAAATGGTGACATTGCCGACCGAGCCGTGCCCGGAGAGGGTGCCCCCGCTCGCGATGGTGAGGGTGGAGCCAGCGAGTGAGCCGCTGATGTTCAATGTGCCGGCGGAGACAGTGG
>CAXBDS010000323.1:0-3544 GCA_963974355.1 uncultured Opitutaceae bacterium | reverse complement strand
GGCGTTTGGGCGACGTGTTGTGGGGCGTGCCGTGCGGCAACTTCCCGTCAAACAACAACAAGCCACCCGCCGGCAACGGCGCCGCCACCGATTCCTGGCCGAGCACCGCCGTATCACAGAGCTGCCAATCGCGGCGCTTAAAGTGAATCATCGGTCCATCCCGATGGCGGCCGGGCAGCAATTGCATGCAGCCGTTTTCAACCGTCGCTGCATCGAGCGCAATCCACACGCCGACGATGGGCGCATCGAGGGGATAGTCGAAATAGGCGTGATCCTGATGCCACGGCTTCTCCCGCCCGATGCGCGGCGGCTTCAGCAAAGCCATGTCTTGGAACATCTCCGGCGAGCGATCACCCAGCAGGCGTTGCACCACCGACCAGAGCAAGGGGTGATGCGAAATGGCCTTCAAGCGCGGCTCGTGACCGACGAATTGCCACAACTTCCGAATCCCATCCATACGCTCGGCGAGGCCCATCGAGTCCAACTTGTCCCGCACCGCCGCCTCAAAATACACTCCCTTGAAATCCGGCTTTTCGCCCATCACGAGTGAGCTCAGTCCATCCAACGCCGTGGCAATCTCTGCCGGCGTAAAGGCGCGACGCACGGACAGATAGCCGTGCTCCCGATAAAACGCGATCTGCTCCGGCCCGATGTCGGCCAGCGTCTCGACCTGCGACGCCTCGGAGGTAGGCCGGTAAAGCTCAGGCGCGTGCAATTCCGCGCCTTCATCAAAGACCGCGCCCGCCGCAGCGGTTTTTTCGTTCGGGGAGGAAATCGTGGAAGCCATAACGTAGTCCTAAAAGGGAGGGGTGATAAACGAGAGAGAGCGGTAAGGGTCGGCGGTCCGAAACCTGCGACCCACCGCTATCCATCCTACCCGAATCATCCGGCAAACAGAATGGACCCTTCGGAAATTTTTTTGCACTTTTCCGTTATATGCGCACCCGAAGTCCCAGCCTGAATCCGCAGCTATCCGGCTTCTATGGTCGCGTGCGCTGTGAACCCGGCTGGCGCCTCGACGCCGCCTGGTCGGATCGTCTCACCGATTACGACCTGTGGCTGGTCTGGGCCGGGCGCGGCCGTATGCGCATCGGCCGTCGCTCCATCGTGCTGTTACCCGGCACCTGCCTCTGGATGCGCCCCGGACACCGCTACCTCGCCGAACAGGATCCCGAACACCGCCTCGGCGTGAGCTTCACCCACTTCGAGCTGCCCGAGGCCCCGCCCGATTTTCGCCCGCCCTTTGAGGTCACCACGGCGCGCTCGCTGGAATTCGCCGCCGCCAGCCTCGCCGAGATCGTGCGGCTCCGCCCCGCCGCGCCGGCCCTCGCCGCCCAAATCTTGGCCACGCTGCTTCAAGTGCTAACCACCGATGATCGCAACCTAGCGACCGCCCCCGGCACGCCCCAAACCACCCAACGCAACCTCATCCATGCGCTCGCCGCCCGAATCGCCGCCGAACCCGGTCAGGCCTGGACGGTGGCCGCCCTCGCACAAGAAGCCGGCTACACCGTCGACCACTTCTCCAAACGCTTCGCCGCCGTCACCGGCCTGCGCCCGCAGACCTTTATCGTCCGCGCGCGCATGACGCGTGCCCGCCAGCTCTTAGCGGAGACTTCACTGAGTATCAGCGAGATCGCGGCGGCGCTCGGCTTTAACGACGTGTATTTTTTTTCCCGCCAATTCCGGGCCAAATGCGGGGTTTCACCTCGTGCCTTCCGCCGCAAAGGCCTCACCGGTGCAGTTCCTGCTTTCAGAAGCGAAACTTCCGCTTGAATGCCGGGAAACCAGTCCCTTGATTTGCGCGACCTCCGTCGGCACCTTCTCTTCTGAACATGGAAATCAAAGCTTATCTGAAACCGCATTGTGGATGGTCCAACGGCGTGCGCGCTGTCTTGGGCAAATACGACCTGCCCTACACGGACCTCGATATTATCAACCACCGCGAAATCTACGCCGAGATGGTCCAGAAATCCGGCCAACCACTCTCGCCTTGCGTGGAGATCGACGGCGTCATGCTCGCCGACGTCTCCGGTGAAGAGGTGGAAAATTATCTGCTGTCCAACGACCTCGTCAAAGCATCGAATGCCGATGCCGGCGTCCCGCTCAACGCCCCGTGCACCGACGAAGAACACGCCAAGATGGCCACTAAAACCGTGCGATTCTTCTGATCTCCCGAGAGATTCCGCTCGTTCCCCCCTCCGGGCCGGCTCTCGCAAATGCGTGACCGGCCTTTTTTTACGCTCGCCGATTCCCTTTTCTCCCTTCCGGCTCTGTCCGCCGCGGCTCAATCCTGACCAAACTACCTTTCATGCCTAAGATCATCCCGTCCCCGCTCTACCGCACCGAGTTCGAGCACGACGCCTGTGGCGTCGGATTCATCGCCAAAATGAATGGCGAACGTAGCTATGATGTGGTCAACCGAGCTGTGGCGGCGCTGAAGGCGCTCGCCCATCGCGGCGCCATCGACGCCGATGCCGTGACGGGCGACGGCGCCGGTCTGCTTACTCAAATCCCCGTCGAATTGCTCCGCGAGCACCTCGAAGAAAACGACCTGAAGCTCTTCAAGGACGAGGACCTCGGCGTCGGCATGATCTTCCTGCCCATCGACGACGACTATGCCCAGGCCCACTGCATGAAAATCGTCGAGGAAGCGATCGATGCCGAAGACCTGGCCTGGCTCGCCTGGCGCGAAGTCCCGACCAACGACGCCTGTCTCGGCCGCAAAGCCATCGAGACGCAGCCCATGATCCTCCAGGCGCTCGTCGCCAAAAAAGGCGACATCGAGGCCGACGAGTTTGAGCGGAAGCTCTTCCTCGCCCAAAAATCGATCGAACGCCGCGTCACCGAGGCCAAGATCGACGGCTTCTACATCTGCTCCTTTTCCTCGCGCACGATCGTCTACAAAGGCCTGCTCACGCCCGCCCAGATCCGCAAGTATTACACCGATCTGCGCTCGCCGAAGTTCACCACCTGCTTCGCGATTTTCCACCAGCGTTATTCCACCAACACGTTCCCCACGTGGCACTTGGCTCATCCGTTCCGCATGATGGCGCACAACGGTGAGATCAACACGATCCGCGGCAACCGCAACCTCATGCGCGCCCGCGAAAACTCGCCCAACCATGGGGTCTGGGGCGAGCGTTACGCCGACCTGAAGCCGCTCGCTCAACCGCAGATGAGCGACTCGGCCACCTTCGACAACGCCCTCCAACTCCTCACCCTCGGCGGCCGCGATCCCGTGCACGCCACGATGATGATGATGCCGCCCGCGTGGGAAAAGGATACCGACCTCACGCCCGAGGCCAAAGCCTTCTTCCGCTACCACTCCTGCATGATGGAGCCGTGGGATGGCCCCGCCGCCGTCGTCTTTACCGACGGTCGCATGATCGGCGCCTCCCTCGACCGCAACGGCCTCCGCCCCGCCCGCTACAAGATCTATGACGACGGCTATGTCATTCTGGCGTCCGAAGCCGGTCTCGTTTTTGACTTCCCGGGCAAGGTGGTGGAGCACGACCCGTTCACCAGCGTGGCGGCGGGTCTG
>CAXBDS010000322.1:0-3565 GCA_963974355.1 uncultured Opitutaceae bacterium | reverse complement strand
CAGCGATTCGCTCGTCAGGCATTGCCCGGAGTAGGCCACGCACAACGCGCCGTGCACAAAGACTTCCAGCGGCAGACTCATCCCCGCGGCGGCTTGGGCGGTCTGAATGGCGGCGATTTCCTTTAGTGAATTCTCGCGCGCCAACACGACGAGTTGCGCGCCCAGGTCTTTGGCAAACGTCACGCCAGCCGCGCTGGTCACAGTCATTTGCGTGGAGGTGTGGATCGGGAAATCAGGCGAAAGCCGGCGGATGAGCCGACAGATTCCAATATCTTGCACGATCGCGGCGTCCACGCCGGCCGCGATGATGGCGCGCAGAAAATCCGCCGCATCGTCGAGTTCGTTGGCGAAAACCAAGGTATTGAACGTCACGTAACCGCGCACGCCGCGTCGGTGTAAAAACGCCATGAGCGCCGGTAAGTCGCCCAACGTGAAGTTCTTGGCGCGCATCCGGGCGTTGAAACGCTCCAGGCCGAAGTAAATGGCGTCGGCGCCGTTTTCGACCGCCGCCCGGGCGCATTCCCAATCGCCCGCCGGCGCGAGGAGCTCCGGCCGCGAGAGGACGCGGCGCGGCGAGGGCGCAGGTTGCGGGAGGGCGGCGGTGGACATGGGCTCACCCTCGCCGGTCGCTGATCCCGGCGCAAGTCTCGGCGGGGCACGCAATCGTAACGACCGGGCCCGGTTCTTCGCGGGAACCTTCCTGCTGGAGGGCGTCTAACTGGGGATGAACTCCTCGAAACTTATTTTGGCCATGGGTCTGTCGATGGGTGGTTTGATCGCGGTAAATGCGGCTACCCCTGCGGCGCCCAACTCGGCCTATGAGCAGGCGGTGGTTTCCTATCTTGAAGCTGCCGAGGCGGAACTGATGGCCATTGGTAAACAGGTGAACGAAGTCATCCCGGAAGACGCGGATGCCGAGATGGCTCCCTCCTTCGAGGTCGAAAAACTCGTCAAAGCGTGGGACGCCTTGCTGGAAAAGTGGGCCGTGCTGTCCAAGGCGCGCCAGTCCAACTTCGATTCCGCGAAGATGGCTTACGAAAAACAGCGTTCGGTCGTGCGGGCGGCGCTCGCTGACGTGCCGGCGGCGCTTAGCTAAACAAACGCCTGCGCCCGATTGCACCACCCGTTGCTGATCGGGTTCTAGTTCCTTTTATTCCGCCCGGCGGCGTCACTGATGCGCGCCGGGCTTTTTTGTGCGTCAAGCTCGCGGCGAGCGTGGCGGCTTCGTTTTTTTCGCGGCGGACGGCTGCGGCGGGCCCCTCAACGATGTCCGCCACGCCGCACGATATCCCACATGACGTAAAAGCCGATCATCGCCGACAGCAGATAACCGACGATACCGAGCGCGGGATAACCGAACAAATACGGCCGGATGCCGGTCGTCACGATGAGTGACGAACCAATGACGAGCGAACCGCTGACCACGCCGAGGGTGATGCGGTTGGCCGCGATTTTCAGCGCGTCGTCCAAGTCCTCCAAGCCGCGGTGGTTGAAGTTGATCGTGATGTCGTCCTGTTCGAAGCGGCGGATCAAGCGGCTGATGCCACCCGGTAATTCTTGCAGGCCACCGAGGGCGCTGCCGACGAAGTCACGGGTGCGTCGCAGGGTCGCCTTCGGTCCGGAGCGGTCCCGAAACGCCTGCCGCATGACGGGTCCGGCGTGTTTGCGCAGGTCAAAGTTGGGATCGAGCGCGCGCCCGACCTCCTCGATGGCCAGAACCGATTTTGCCATGAGCGAATATTCGCTGGCGAGGGGGATGCCGTTTTCGCCGAAGATGAAGAGCAGCTTCAGCATGGCTCGGCCGATCTCCTGGCGACCGATGCTGAAGTTGAGATCTTCGATCAGCGCCAGCGTCACGTCGCGTTCCATTGCCCGGCGATCCACACGGGCCCCCGGCGGGGCGAGTTCCACGGCGATACGCACGACGCGCTCCGCATCGCCATCGAGCGCGGCGATCCAGAAATCGGCCAAGGCGTGGCGCAGGCGACGCGTCAACAAGCCGGCCAGCCCCCAATCGAGGAAACACAGGCGGCCGTCATGGGTGATGAGCACGTTGCCGGCGTGCGGGTCGGCGTGGAAAAATCCCGTGACCAGCACTTGGTGCATGATCGACCGGGCGCCCAGGCCCGCGAGTTCGCGCGCCGCCTCCGGCTCCAGCGGGGCGATGTCGGCCGGGCGGCCCTCGATCAGCTCCATGACGAGCAAGCGCGCCGTGGTGTATTCGCTGATGACCTCCGGGGCGAAAACCTTTTCGGGCTCCGGATTGAGGGTGTTGAAATACTGCTGATTGCGTGCCTCGTGGCGGAAATCGAGCTCCTTCTCCACGCCGTCGCCGACCGCTTCGACCACGGAGGGCAGGTCAAAGGGTTTGAGGCCCTTGATGCGATGGTGCAACTGCCCGGCGAGCCACGTGGCCAACTCCAAATCGGCGTGAATGGTGCGTTCGATGTTGGGGCGCTGCACCTTCACCGCGACCTTGCGCCCGGAGCTGCGCAGGCGGGCAAAGTAGACTTGCGCGAGCGAGGCGGCGGCGGCCGGGATCTGCGCAAACTCGATGAAAACCTCGTCGGGCGATACATCGTCCAACTCCTCGATCAGCACTTGGCGGATCTGCGCAAACGGGACCGGCGGCACCGCGTCCTGCAACTTGCGCAGCTCAAGGATGAGCGGGTGGGGAATGACGTCGGGCCGCATGCTGAGCAGCTGGCCGAACTTGACCCAGGCCGGTCCGAGCTCTTCGAGCGCGAGGCGGATGCGCTCCCACTTGCTGCGGTGTATCGTGCTGTCGGATACGAAGGGGCGCCGCAGGCCCGCGGGCAGATCGATCTGGTTGAGCAGATCGGTGAAGCCGTGCCGCGCCAGCACGGTGAAGATCTCCTTCGCGCGGACGGCGTTACTGAGGAGATCGAAGGCCTTCACGGTTCGCCGCTGCGGGAGGGGGGCTCGGCGAGTTTTTGTTCGAGCGCGGCGACCCGGTCTTCAAGGGCGGTGAGGCGGGCGGCGGCCTCCTTGTCTTTGCGATCAAGCACGCCCTTGAGTTTGCTGTTCAGCTCGCCGGCCATCTCGTCGAATTCGCGGCGACCCTGATCGGCGATCTTGTCGGCCATGATCTTGGCGTCGGCTGCCGAGACTTTTCCCTGTCGCACAAAATCTTCCAAAGTGGACTCGACCTTTTCTTTGGTCACAACGGCGGCACCGACGCCGGCCAAGAGAGTTTTCTTCAGTAAATCGATCATGGTGAGTGGAGGTTAGAGGCTTCCGTTGGGACCGGCAAACGCAAAGGTGGTTTCCTTGGGGGGGACTTCCGGGCGGCTCAGCGCCCGGGGGGGTGCCGGCGCCGGGCGGGACAAGAGGGCGCGCGGCGTGCGGGGCGATGTGCCGGAGGCGTCGGGCCAGCCAGACGGTCGCGGCAAAGGCTCCGACCGCGAGGTAGCCGGCGCGCGGAAAGCCTTCGATCCGCCCGCTCCCGGCATTCGCGGTGACGAGGGCGCCGACGGTCAGGTTGGCCAGGCCGCCACAGGCTTGTTGCAGCGACGAGCTCACGCTCATGAATCCGCCCCGATAA
>CAXBDS010000321.1:0-3625 GCA_963974355.1 uncultured Opitutaceae bacterium | reverse complement strand
CCCGCCAAACCCGTCGCCCAATCCGTCCCCCAAAACGCTCCCGCCGACGCCAAGGCGTGCGCGTGCGGCTGCGGTGCTCCCATAGACGCGACATCGGAGTCCGCATCAGACCTCGCCGCCCGCCAGTCCGCCGCCGCCAACGCGCTTCCGCAGCAAATTGCCGAGGCCGAGGCAGCCGACGAATACCTAGTATGGGAAGCCGTGCTCGATAACCGCACCACCAGCGATTGCACGGCCCGCCACGGCCGCCGCTACGGCGACGGTTGGTTCAATCCGCCGCCGATCCACTACAACTGCCGGAGCACCTTGATCCGCGTGCCCAAGGACCAATACCAGCCGCCAGATTGACACCATCACGACGGCATGACCGTCGCCATCGCCGCTCCGCTCCATGCCGCTTTCTCCAACGCCCTCGCTGAGGGCTCCGCGCTCCCGACCGACATCCAATACATGCCGCCCGGTCGGCATCGCATCCGCGCCTCCCAAGGCGGCAAACCCGTGTCGGTCGAGGTCGCCGTCAGCGCCGCCACCGCCGCCGTGCTCCAGTCCTTTCTCGGCGACAAAATGACTGCCGCCGCCGAGGGCCGGGAGGATCGCCCCTTCTTCGATTTTAACCACGAGGACCGCGAGGCGTCCGCATGGCCTACCGAGTTTTACTGGGCCGGTGACGATCCGCAGACCGGCGGCGTCCGCGCCCGCATCGAATGGTCCGACGCCGGCAAACGCGCCGTCGAGGGCCGCACCTTCCGTCGCTTCTCCCCGACCTTCCACCTCGACGCCTCCGGCCACGTCACCGGCTCCGAGATCAACATGGGCGGCCTCGTGAATCGCGCCGCCTTCAAGCGCATTGCGCCCCTGTTTGCCGCCGCCCCCGTTGACACCGCACCCGAGCAACTGCCCATGCAAACGCTCATCTCCACGCTCCGCTCGCTTGATCTCGTTGATGCCTCCGCCTCCGAGGAGGCCGACCTTGTTTCTCAAGTCTCCCGCACCGTCGGTTCGCTCAAGTCCGAACTCTCCGACCTCAAATCGACCATCGCCACCCAAGCCCGCCAACGCGCCGAGGCCATAGTCGATGCCGCCGTCCACGCCGGCCGCCTCCCTGCGAAGGATACCGACGCACGCGGCTTCTGGGTCGATGCGCTCATCCGCGACGAAGCCAAGGCCGTGAAGGCGCTCGACGCCCTCGCGGTCAACCCCGTGCTCGCCCGCCTCACCCCCGGCGGCGACCCCGCCGCCGATCCGGCCAACCTCATCACCCGGCAGGAGCAAAAGCTCGCCGCCGTGCGTGCCTCCAATCCCGGCGCCGACTTCCAGGCCATCTACGCCAAGGCCAAAGCCGAGGCTCCCGAACTCTTCCGATAATCGTCCGAACCACTGCTCTCCAATTTCAGCTTTCAGTTCTTCAGCTCTCAGCTTTTCCAAAAAATGAAACTCGCCCGCACCAACGCCCTGCTTCCCTTCGCTCCCTACGACTCCGGCGACTTCACCGGCAAGGAGGGTTATCCCGTCCTCTTCGAATCCTCGGAGAACGCCGTTCAACTCGCCGCCGACGCCACCGGCGATCCCCCCTTCGGTGTCATCGTCCACGCGGCCAAGAGCCCCGAGCTGGTCACCGTGGCCATCGCGGCGGGCGGCCTTGCCGGCACGGTCCGCCTGCGCCTGCTCCAACCCACCACGGCCGGTAAATTTCTCAAGGTGGTGACCGTCGGCGGCGCGACCGCCTTCGGTCCCGATACCGGCACCGGTGAGCGCATCGTCATGGCGCAGGCCCTCGAAAGCGGGGCCGCCGGCGAACTCATCGAGGGCGTCATCTTCAAGCCCATCTACCACGCCAGCTAACCCGCACGAAACGCTCACGTGATCGTTTTCACCACGCCCAGCTAACCCGTCGCCATCCGTCCCTCATTCCCTTTTCCTCATGTCCTCCAAATACAACGTCACTCTCACCAACTACGCGCGCGGACTCGCCCAGGATACCTCCGCGTCGCTCGCCAACTTCCTTGCGCCGGAGGTCGTCGTTGCCGCCGCCACCGGCCAATACAAGAGCTTCGACGACAAGAACACGTTTCAGATCATCGACACCTCCCGCGCCGTCGGCGGTCCGGCCAAGCGACTTGAGTTCGCCGCCAGCGATCCGACCTACAACTGTCTGCCGCAGGCGCTCGAAATCGCCATCGACGATCACGAGCGCGACGAGGCCGGGCACAACGATCCGCTCCGCCTGGAAGAGGCCAAGACCCAGACCCTCGTCTCGTCCGCCATCACCTCGCACGAAGCCAAGGTCTTCGGCATCGTCTCCGGGCTCAGTGCGTCGGCCAACATCACCCTCGCGAGCGATGACCCCATCGCGAAGCTCGACGAGCAGATCGAGGCCCTCGCCACCGACACCGGCCGCCTGCCCAACCGCCTCGTCATCGGCCTGCCGCTGTGGAACAAGCTCCGCAACAACGCCAAGGTCATCGCCCGTTTCCCCGGTGCGGCCTCCGTCGGCGTCACCATGTCGCAGTTTGGTTCGCTCCTGCTCAACCCGAGCATCGACATGCGCGTCGGCATCCTCGCCAAGGACACCGCCAAGCTCGGCGGGGCCAAGGCCAACGTGAACATCGTAGGCCAGCAGTTGGTGATCTTTCACGCCAGCCAGAGCCCCACGCTCTACGATCCGAGCTTCATGAAAACCTTCCGACTGCGCCGGGGTGGGGTGGACGTGGTCCGCATGTATCGCGAGGACTCCGCCCGCTCCGACATCCTCGCGGTCGATTGGTCGGAAGACATCCGCGTTACGTCCTCGGTCTGCGCCCGCAAGGTCACCGGCAGCTAAACTGCGCCCTCCAAAACGGTAAGATCACCTTAGTTTCTGCGGGATAGGGTCTTAAAGGAATTGCTTGATTTTGCACGAAAAAGGCCGATTTTAACCAATGTTCATTCACCATGCGTGAAAGGAATTTTCGAAGCCGTCTCTCTCAAGGAGGCGGCTTCAGCCGTTTTTGAGCCTTTGGCAGTGGGCGAGCCAGTCTCGTTTCAGCGCCTTCTTTGTGCCCTTGTAGGTGACCGGATAGGCGGTTTTAAGCAAGTAATAGCCGTTACGCTCCCAGACGATGACGACGTAATTCTCCTCTTCCATCCATAGAGCCCACGGCTGCTCCCCGTAGCGTTTTCCTTCTGGAAAGACTTTTATCCTTGGGTCACCGGCTTCTGCTGCCCTGATCACCCACGCAATCCATCGCACCCGTTTGCAACGTTCCGGATCGGCTGTCCTTTCATCCTCCACAGGCCCTTCCTGCATCATATGCCAAAAAGCGTAATGCTTCCCAAAGGTCTCAGGTTGATACCGACAATTCACGGGAAGCCCTTGGAACGTCAGGCCACCATGGGCCACTTCGTATAGGTAAATATCATAAATACCATCCAGGTAAACTTTTAAACGCGCAACGAAGTCCTCGCCGGGAAAGTCGTCCACCTCCACGAAAGCGGGTAGCTCTTCGCTCATGCGCCCGACTCCCAACAGAACAAGTTGAATTTCCGAGCCCGCAACAGCGTGCTGCGGGTAAGCTGCAATCCCGACCGATGTTTGATCCGATCAATCAACCTTTGCTTGGCCTTGCTGCCATCCAAGCCGCGATGG
>CAXBDS010000320.1:0-3637 GCA_963974355.1 uncultured Opitutaceae bacterium | reverse complement strand
CATCCGTTCCGATGAAAATACCATCGGCCGCAAACGCGTCAAAATAGGCGTCAAACTGCGCTCCTGCCGCCGCCGCGTGAAACGCATCCAGCCGCGCCCCGATCCGCGCCTCGTCGTCCTCCGCCGCGTCCGCCCGCGCCACGAACAATCCCAGGCTCATCAACGCCCAAGCACCATGCCGACCGAATGTCATCATCATGCCCCGCAGCCAAATCGACGCCACCCCCTCCTGCAATCCCGGGCTCCCGCGACCCGCTCAAAGCGCACCGGCCCATCCCCCGAGTGTAGTGCCGAACCCAGCGACCAGACCCGACTGGCGCGTTGGGCGGTTCGCGAACACTCCAGAAAACCTGTCGCCCCCGAGTTGACTAATTTGTCAAAATTAGTCAATTAATTCCATATGACCAACGCCCTCTCGCCCTCCGCCCATTCGACGCACGATCAGATTCTACAGGGCGCCATCGGGGTCTTTGGTCGCTTGGGATTCAAGAAAGCCACCATCGACGACCTCGCCGCAGCGGCGAACCTCTCCCGTCAGGGGCTTTATCTTCATTTCAGCGGAAAACAGGCGATCTTTACGGCCGCCCTGCAACGCTACCTCGACGATGGCCTGGCCTTGGTCGACGCCGCGCTCACCTCGCCCGCCGCGCCTTTGAACACGCGGCTCCTTGATGCGATCGACCACTGGTTTGGCCGACATCTCGTCACATTTACGCCCGCATCATTCGATGTGATGGAGGCCCAGCGCGACCTGCACCTCGATGAATCCGTGGAAACCTACAAGAGCGCATGGCGGGGACGCGTGGCCGGAGCGCTGAAAGCGTCGCCGGAATTTCAAACCAGCGGCAATCGTTGTTCTCCCAAAGAAATCGCCCAAGTCCTGTTCACCTGCGGCTTGTCGTGGAAAGAGCGACCCGTTTCACGCCGCGAATTTCGCGCCGAAATGAAGCTCGCCGTCCGCGCGTGCACCCAACTGCCAACGTGAATCACTTCGCGCCACCTCGTCGTCACCCAATGCCAACATTCTCATGAGCAGTATTCTCGTCACCGGCGGCTCAGGCTTCGTCGGTAGCCACACCCTCCTCCAACTGCTGGCCGCCGGGCATCGCGTGCGGGCCACCATGCGCGATCTGAAACGGACTGAAGCAGTGCGCGCGATGCTCCGCGTCGGCGGGGCCTCCGCCGAAGCGGCGGAGACCGTGGAATTCTTCCCCGCCGACCTCCATGAGGACCACGGCTGGGTCGAAGCGACAACGGGCTGCGACTTCGTGTTGCACATGGCGTCGCCCTTCCCTCCCGGCAACCCCGCCGACGAAGACGAACTCATCGTGCCGGCCCGAGAAGGAACGCTGCGGGTGCTCAGAGCCGCGCGGCGCGGCGGGGTTCGCCGTGTCGTGCTCACGTCTTCGTTTGCCGCCATCGGCTACGGACATCCCCCGCGGGCCACCCCGTTTGACGAACGTGACTGGACCAATCCCGTCGCCGAGATCTCCGCCTATGTGAAATCCAAAACCCTCGCCGAACGAGCGGCTTGGGACTTCGTTGCCCGCGAGGGGGACGGCCTTGAGTTAAGCGTGGTCAACCCCGTGGGTATCTTCGGTCCCGTGTTGGGGCCGGACTATGCCACGTCGATCAGCCTCGTGCAGCAGATGCTCGACGATGCCGGTCTGTCCCCGCCTCTATTTCGGAGTCGTCGATGTGCGCGATGTGGTCGACCTGCACTTACGGGCGATGAGCGCACCGGAAGCCGCCGGAGAGCGCTGGATAGCCGCCGCCGGGGACGCGGTCTCATTGCTCGACGTCGCGCGCATCCTCCGAGAGAGCTTCGGCCCTGCCGCCCGCCGCACGCCCCGCCACGAACTCCCGGACTGGTTGGTGCGCCTCGGTGCGCCTTTCAGCGCGAAGTTAAAGGCCGTCGCCCCACAAGTCGGCCTGCTCCGCGTGCCGTCCGCCCAGAAGGCTCGCGAGCGTCTGCAGTGGTCGCCTCGCTCGAATTTCGAGGCGATCCGTGCCTCCGGGGAAAGTCTGCTGAGACTGGGGCTAATCAATCGCCGCTAGTCTCGCCACCTAGCGGCGGTCGAGTTCCTCGGAAAACGGCCTCTCGTTTTGCGCCTTTTATCCCCGCCTGCCCCGGTGTATAGGTTCGTCTGCTGAACCCTTCGCCGCCCCGCGTGAGTTGGCCGACTTTTTACGCGCCGGGTGTGACGGGCCGTCTGGCCGATCCGACGCCGTAGGCGTCTGGTTGCTCCATCGCCGCGCCCTTTTTTTGCTTCACCCCGCCCACCAGCCCGATCGCATCCGATCCATGAATACACCCCTGTCCCATCTGCTCGCTCGCAAAGATTCCGCGCTCACCACCATCGCCCCCACCGCCACCATCACCGCCGCGGTGCAACTCATGAATGAACTGCACATCGGCGCGCTGCTCGTCATCGACACGTCCGACCACCTCATCGGCATCTTCACCGAACGCGACGTGCTCAGCCGGATCGTCGGCCAGGATCGCAATCCGCACACGACCACGGTTTCCGCGGTCATGACGCGACGCCTCACTACGACCACGCCGGAGACGACGGTCGACGAAGCCATGACCCTGTTCATGGAACAGCGCATCCGCCACTTGCCCGTGCTCAGCCAAGGCAAACTCGTCGGCATCATCTCCATCGGCGATGTCAATCGCCGCCTGCTGGAGGAAAACCAACTCGAGGCCCAGCATCTGCGCGACTACATCCACGGCGAAGCGCCCGCGATGATGTAGACCGGACTTGCCGACCGAAAGGTTTCGAACCGCCGCGTGGGGAAGCTTGAGCCTCGACGTCGCGGGCTCACCGCGAAGCCATCGTGCCACCCTTTCGTGTTCAAAACCAAATCACGCCGCTCCCCCGGAATTTGGCACTGCGGTGGCCCTCCGCTACGTCAACTCGACGGGTTCGTTGAGGTGGGATTGGAAGAAGGCGGCCAGATCGCGGGGAGCATCGGCATTGAAACACATCGCCAAGCCTTTGGCGGAGGCCGCGGCGGCTTTGGCACCGCGGGCAAACATCGGCTCTTCATACGCGCGCAGCGCCGCGTCTATATCCGATCCGTGGGTGATAAGCGCTTGCGCGAGTTCGGCGCCGTCGAGCATGGCGAGGTTGGCGCCTTCGCCGGCGAAGGGTGACATGAGGTGCGCGGCGTCGCCGAGCAGCGTGATTCCGGCCCGCGGGGACCAGCGATGCCCCACGGGCAAGGCATGAATTGGCCGCACGACGAGCCCGCTTTCGGCATCGGCGATGAGACTGAGCAACGTCGGATCCCAGTCCGCAAAGTGCGCGAGCAAGGTTTCGCGAGAAACCGCCTTCGCCCAATCGGCGCCCGTCGGCAGCGCGGCGTAAACGCAAAGCACGTCCCCCGGCTCGCGGTGCGCGATGAAGCCCTTGCCGTCGGACAAGGCGAACATGAGCCCGCGGCCCACAACTTCGGCGAGCGCCGGGTGATGTGTCGCCGCATTGCGGATACGCATTTCAACAAACGACAACCCCGCATAAATCGGCGCCACGGCCGACACCAGCGGGCGCACCCGCGACCAGGCTCCATCAGCCCCGATGAGCACGTCGGTCGTGATCCTGCGACCATCCGTGAACGTGACGTCATAGCC
>CAXBDS010000319.1:0-3651 GCA_963974355.1 uncultured Opitutaceae bacterium | reverse complement strand
CTCAAGCACGTGAACCAAGCGCTTATCATAGGCCGCGAAGCACGGCAGCGCCATGGCTAGAAAGAGGACGAGGATGCGCTCCATTTTTGCCGAACGTTTGAGGTCAGACACGACCGGGCGCAGCCCGGTCGTTGTCTGTGCCGTCTGGTTGGCCCTTCTTCTTAGTTCGTGTGTTCCGACGGAAGACGGCCTCAATCTCCGGATGATTCTTTCGTCGTGCGAAAGGCATGGCTGTCTTTAGAGCGTTCGCAAACACCCATCGCAAATCATGATCCTTCTCACTTTCGAAATGTCTCAGGAGTGTCGCCTCCACGTCGGCACCGCCAAACCTGATGGTGAGCGCGCGAACTATACCTCCTCTAATCACCGGCTCGTGCGCCAAATCGAGGTGACGAATCAAAATCGGAATGGCGTCGGAATACTCTTCATGCGTGTTCACGAAGTCGTAGACGCTATCGACCTCGTAGCCAACCGCACGCAATTCAGCGACTAGACCAGCTTCATCTTTCTTCCGGCGCTCGAAAGTCACGGCCATCTGCGCATCGCGCTCCGCCTTCTTTCTCTGGAATTCGGGGTCCGCCTCAAGTTTGGCGATCAATTCACCGGCGGTAATGGAGCCTCGTTTCATCTTTTTCCGGCCAACGATTGAACTCAGACACGGAGGTCAGCGCGGAGCGCTGACCGGAGTTGTCTGTGGTGACTGGATGGGCACTCTCATTCAGCGACGTGCTCTTCATCGCGTGATATCGCCTCGCCGCGGGCGATCTTCCCGGAAATGTAATCCGCTGCTTTCTTCGCGAGCGACGGCTTTTCTTCGGGATTCGGTGGATTTTGCGAATGATACGTGCGGACCAAGAAAATCTTCTTCTGCGTGTCGGTCACGCAGGCGACCGCCCAATCGACGCCGGGCCATGAGACGCCATCTTTTCGGAAGAAGTGCGCTGAAAGCCCCTGCTCAACGGAGACCTGAACCGGGCCGTCGAACCGCGTAGGAGTTTCCGGTGGAGGCGGAATAGGCGCCGGACGCTTCGGCTCTTCTTTCGACCCAAAAAGCTTCGATAGAAAACTCATCTTTTTTCGCCCATCGTTGGAGGTCAGACAGGCCGACTTGTCGGCCTTGTCTGCGCCGATTGGTTAGCCTGTCTTTCGTCATCGAAAGGGACCCCAATAGATTCGTCTCGGCCGAGGTATCGAGTCCAGAACTCCAGAAGGGAATCAGCAACTCGATGCGGGCCTTTCGAATCAAAACCGTCGACCCAAACAGATGATCGACTCGTCTCTTCGCGGCGTAGCAGGTGCAGATGCGAATTGATGAGCCAATCGGCGAAATAGACGCCATCGCCACGAAGAATCCGATTCTCTTCGAGAACCAAATCGAGGGGCCAGACCGACCAAAGGTCCAAGCTCATGTCTCGGTCTGCCATTCCTCCGACGACGGCCAAGAAATTAATGTAATCTTCTCCAACACAAAGACCCGCTACCTCTAACTTTTCGCGAATCTCGGCCTCGGCGAGAGGTGCAACTATAGGGACTCCTGAGTCCCTCCAGTAGCTAAACACGTTCTCGAATACCGGTCTCATGTTTTGGCTAACGATTTAGCTGAGCCAACCGCGAGGATTGGCGATGGGAAACAATAAAGTCCTCGCGAAGAAGGACGGCGGCAACGCGGTTGGCTCGGGCGGCTGGATAGGCTTTTTCTGTGGCGGAGTGGAGCGGTGCATCGGTGCGGTGGAGCGGCTTTTTATTTCAGCGGCGGAGTGGATCTTTTTTTCGGTGGAGTGGTTTTATAACGAATACAGATGAGCGTCACATCACTCTTTCGCCTATCGATTGAACTCAGCCGCGACTGACAGCGGAGCTGTCAGTCGTTGGCTGCGGTGGCTGGTTCGGCTCTTTGTCTCTACGCTTGGCTTGCCAACTAAAAGCGACGAACATTCCCAACGCGCACCCAGCAAGAGTGCCCGCTGAACCAGCGGCGTAAAAGACGTGGCCTTGAGCCAACGAATATTGCGGACCGAACGGCCATCCACAAAGACCTCCGAGTAGTCCTAACGCCGCTACTACTTTTCTTTCTAAACTTGGGGCCAGCAGCGCTCCGACGATGACGAACAGCGCTACTGGGATAAGTCGCTCAATTATCTGAGGGGCGAGCCCCCGCGGACTAACGACACTCAGAAAGAAGTGTTCCTGGCTAAAACTACGAAACGAAAGCAATCCACCGATCACAAAACTACATGTGACAGCCAGGGTGGCCGCGATCGGTATGAAGGTTATCCAGCGGAGAGTCTTCATTATCTGTCGAACGTTTGAGCTCAGAGACGGCGACTTGTCGCCGTTCTCTGCGGCGGTTGGTTAGCCTCTTTTTCATCGAGAGCGACGCACACCTGGTCGAAAGTAAGTGGGAGGAAATCGCCATCCTGGATGTCCCAGTCCTCGTAAATTACCGCGGTGGTAAAGTCGGGATACTTCTTGCTTGGCGCCAGGTAGCTGCCGGTGGGCGTGACGCTCGTAACGAAGCCGCTATCGATGACTCGCTTCAACTGGAGCGAAGTGCTCGGAAAAACGGGCGCCTTCTCTGCCGTGAGATCGTAAAGATTCTGCCCGGTAAGATAGAGCACTCGTCCGTCGAGCAGCTCCATCAAGAAATGCATTCCCTCGTCCTCAAACTCAGTGATCTCGACCGCTCGCCGACACTGGACCTCCTCTTTATGGATCTTCCCTTCGGCTTCGAGCTGCTCTTCGGTGAAAACCCCGCGCGAGGAAGGAAGGTGCCGCATGAGCCTGAACAGGCAAAAAACGCAGAGAATAAGAAATGCGAAGAAGAGAACTGCGCGGAGCCACTCAGGAATAAAATGGAGCGCTTCGGAATAAAGACCGAACGCTAGACCAATAGCGGCGAACGTCGCCAATATCCCGAATGCGACTATGCGAACGAAATACATTTTTCGGCTAACGTTTCAGGTGAGCCAAGAGGGCTGGCGCGGAGCGCTGGCCCGAATTGGCTCTGGCGAATGGTTAGCCTCTGTTCTCAAGGCCAGCCTGCTTTCTTTGCTCACGAATATAGTCTGTCTGGCTTTCAATCTGATCACGCAGCTTCTTCAGCCCGGCGCGATTCTGCTCATAAACCTCGGCAAATTTCTTCTTTGAGGTGAAACCGTTTTTGGTCTCCGCATCCCACTTCAGTGCGCGATCAATCGCTCGGACCCAATCCTTCGTATTGCCGCCAGCATAACCGTTAATCTGCTCACCCAACGTTGCGCTCAAGGACCCGAACAACGCTGGATCTCCGCTCGGCTCAAGATTCGGATTTGCCTTCAGGTGGAATCGATACCGCAGCTGGCCAACATAGAACCAGAAGACCGCCTCATCTTTCTTTCCTTCTTTGAACAACCGCCCCGCATACAAATAGTAAGCAGAAGGGTGCTCTTCGGGCAGTGCCTTTTCGATTTCGGCCTCCGGCATGTCCTTGAGAACCTGGTCCGGGGTCAAGGCTCCCGCAAGCGGAGCCCGAAGGAAGCAAATTGCGAACGCGATAAGCAGGAGTGAGCGCATAGATTTTGGGCTAACGTCTAAAGTGAGACACGGAGGGGCGCCAGCCCAATGGTGTCCCACTTTGGATGAGGATGGTTGTTCCAAGTTGTTGATCGGCAG
>CAXBDS010000318.1:0-3718 GCA_963974355.1 uncultured Opitutaceae bacterium | reverse complement strand
ACACCCGACCGGATCGACCCGCACTGAGCAAAACCGCCGATTTCGCCGGTCTCACCCTCGGCACTCTCGCCGGCAGCGTCGCCTACACGAACGCCGTCAAATACCACGGCTGGGGCGCGAAGATCGTGACCTTCGACCAATGGCAAGATGCGTTCGACGCTACCGCCGCCGGCAAGACCGACGCCACCCTGCTGCTCAGTCCCACCAGCAGCCGCCTCGCGAATTCGCACCAGCTGCACTTCGAATTGGTGGACGATATCATCCACGAATACCGCTTCGCGCTGCACCCCGACGACCATCAGACCTTGACCGATCTCGACGACGCCCTGGCGACCTTGCAGGCCAACGGCACGATGGACCGGCTTTTCGCCAAATGGATCGGCCCCATCGAACCGCGCCCGATTCGCGCCGCCGACCTCAAACCCTACCTTTGGCCGGCGATCCTCACCCTCGCCGGGGTCATTCTCGTTTTCAGCTGGCAACGCCACATGCTGCGCCGCGTCGCCCGTCACGCTGAAGCACTCCGTCAAGCCACCCAGCTCCTCAATGTGAGCCAAGAACTCGCCCACGTCGGCGGCTGGGAGGTCGATCTTGAACATCTCTCGCTGTTTTGGACCGACCAGACTCGCCACATTCACGGACTCGGTGCGGAGCCCACGCCGTCGTTGAAAGAGGCCTTTGCTTTTTATACCCCGTCTTCCCGCCCCCGGTTGGAAGCCGCTTGGCAGAAAGCGGTGGAAACCGGCGAACCCTTCGACCTCGAAATCGAACTCAACACCACCCGCGAAAACACCATCACGGTGCAGGTGATCGGTGTTCCCACCATGAGAAACGGTCGCACCGTGCGCGTAAATGGCGCCATCCGCGACATCACCAAATTGAAACAAGCCGAACGCGATCGCCTCGTGCTCAGCAAACTCGAATCCACCGGCATCCTCGCCGGTGGCCTCGCACATGACTTCAACAACCTCCTCACCGTGATCGCGCTCAACCTCGGTCTCGCCCAGCAGCCCGGCACCCAACCGGCCGACCAACAACGCTGGCTGAGCTCAGCCAAACAGGCCGCAAGCGCCGCCCAGCAACTCATCCAACAACTCATCACCTTCGCGCAATCCGGAGGCGTTGATCACGCGCCCGTCGATTTCGCCACCCTGATCCGCGCCACGACGACCGACGTCCTGGAGGGATCCCCGATCAAAGCCGTCTTCGAATTGCCCGCGACCCTCGATCCGGTCGAGGGCAACGAAGGCCAGCTCCGTCAGGTCATCCGCAACCTGATCCACAATGCCCGCGACGCGACCCCGGCCGGCGGAACCATTGCCGTCCGCGGTGAAATGGTCGCCGCCAGCCCTAAAACCGCTCCCAACGAGCGAGCCTCCCCTCACGTGCACATCGTGGTCCGCGATCAGGGTCCGGGCATCTCGAGCGCCGTGCAGGCGCGCGTCTTCGACCCCTATTTCTCCACCAAAGAACGCGGTGCCCAGAAAGGCATGGGGCTGGGCCTGACCATCTGCCACGCGATCGTGCAACAGCACCACGGCACGATCAGCATCGACTCGTCCGCCGAGCGGGGCACCGCCGTCCATGTCTGGCTGCCGGTCACACGCTCCCCGATGGCGCCAACCGTGACCAGTTAAACACCGCTCCATTCGTTCCCGTGAAACTCTTCACCTCGGTCGGCGCGATCGCCTTCAGCTACATCGGCTGGTATCTCGCCGCCCCGCTCGGCATCGGCTGGGCCTTCGTCCTCAGCGGCATCGCCTCCCTGTTCGGCGTCTACGTCGGCTGGAAACTCGGCCAACGTTTTCTCTAACGCTTCATGATCCGCTTCGTCGCCCGTTGGATTCTTGCCCTCTTCATGATCGTGGCCGGGGTGAATCACTTCCTCACCTCGGCCCTCTATGTCGGCATGATGCCGCCATGGGTGCCGGAACCAGAAATCCTGCATCGCATTGCAGGCGGCGCCGAAGTGCTCGGCGGTCTGGGCTTGCTGATTCCCGCAGTCCGGCGCGCCGCCTCCTGGGGGTTGATCCTTCTGCTGGTCGCCGTCTTTCCGGCCAACCTGCACGCCGCCCTCACCGGCGAGATGCCGGGAGTCGACGTCGCGCCATGGGTATTGTGGGCGCGACTACCCTTTCAAGCCGTCTTCATCGGATGGGCGTGGTGGGTGGGACGGTCGGCGGCGGAGGGGCGAGGGGCGCCGTCTTCCAATTGAGCAAGATGCTCACCACCCGAAAAACAAACGTGCCGCCGATCACGATCAACGCCGAGGTCGTCGGCTCGATGTCCAGCTGCACCGTCAGCACGACAAACATCACCGCCCCCGCCAGCGCGACCAGCACATAAAACTGCCCCGGGCGAAACACGAGCGGCTCCTCGTTGGTGATCACGTCGCGCAAGAGACCGCCCCCCGCCGCATTGATCACCCCCACCAGGATCGCCGCCGGCTCCGCGAGCCCCGCGCCGAGCGCCTTTTGCACGCCGAAGACCGCGTAAGCGCCCAGGCCCAACGCATCGAACGTGGCGATGATCCGCCGGAAATAATGCACCCGCTCGCCGAGCAATGCGCCCACACCGGCCCCGATCACCACCACTTGGATGTAGCGCGGATCCGTCGCGATCGCTGGCGGCCCTTGTTGAATAAAAATGCCATCGCGCATCAAGCCGCCGCCCACGCCCGTCACGAGCGCCAACCCCAGCACGCCCACGACATCATAGCCGCGCCGCACCCCCGCAATGCCGCCCGTAAGGGCAAAGCAAAACGTCGCCGCGAGATCGAACCACGCGGGCAGGAAAAACGGGTTGGCGGAGGGCTTTACGACCGCAAACAACTCAAACCACATGCCCGCCGTTGGAACAGAGCGCACCGCCCGGCGCAATCTTCGACCCGGGCCATCAGACCCGCTCACCCGAAATCACGCCGATCATGGCGATGATTCCCGGGAAACCAACGGCAGGTAAATCCGAAAGACGGTGCCCTGCTCCAACGCCGCAATAAATTCCAGCCACCCGCCGTGGTTCTCACACATACGCGAAACCGCAGGCAACCCTCAGCCCCGACCCAAATCAGACGATTTGCGAACAAACCAGATCTCGTGCCCTCGCCACTCGTGCGCCGGAAAACCAGGTCCGTTATCCATACAATCGATACACACGCATTCGCCGCTGGCCGCCTCGCGTCGGAAGGCGCTGCGATAGTGGCTCAGCGTCACCACTCGCGCCTCCAGGATGATCTCCCCGTCGTCAGCTCCCGCCACAACTTGACGAGCGTTGAGCACCAGATCCAGCAATGCTGCCTCCAAGGCGATCGTATCCAACGGGACCACCGGAAGGGTGGTCGATACACTCGCGTAAAGCCAGCGGCGCCGCGGCGTCACTGCGAATGGGCTCGAAACGCGCCGAGAAGCGCACTCGGATCCAGACGACCACGAGACACCCGCGCCCGCCGACTCATCTTCCGCGACAAAGCCGCCAGCAGTTCCCCGGCATGTTCGGCCGCCACCGTGATACTCGCCAACCGGGCCTCACGCTTCGCCGAATTCGGCATCCCGACGGGTGCCCAATCGGCCCTGACCACGGATAACGACAATCGCATTTCGGAGGTCATGCAGGGCCGCGACACAGAGCGGCCCGGGGTGTGCCGGACCGCTCTGTCTCATCCCCTCCGTTAGGGGATTTCGTAGATTTCGATCAGGGCGGTGCCGGGGGCGGCGGTGGC
>CAXBDS010000317.1:0-3747 GCA_963974355.1 uncultured Opitutaceae bacterium | reverse complement strand
CGGGATGGACTATCTGCGACCCCGCAGTCGGCGCACCTTGCGCGGTCGGGCGGAGTGGTTGCAGCGCGCCTGCCGGCGGTGTCTGCGGGTCTTGCATGTGACGGTGGAGGCGCCGATGCCGGTGCCGACGGGGGTTTACCTGACGCCGAACCACGTCGGCTACCTGGATATTCTGGTGCTGGCCTCGCTCACCCCGGTGGTTTTCGTTTCGAAACACGAAGTGGGGACGTGGCCGGTCTTCGGCTGGTTTGCGCGGCGCTGCGGCACGCGGTTTTTACGGCGGGCGGAACGCCGGGATCTCGTGCGCGTCGGGGCGGAGCTGGCGCCGGTGTTGGAGGCGGGGGTAAACCTGGCCGTGTTCTTGGAAGGGACGAGTAGCGACGGGCGCGGGGTGTTGCCGTTCAAGCCGTCGCTGCTGGCGCCGGCGGTGGCCGAAGGGTGGACGGTGGTGCCGGTCGCATTGCGCTTTACGACGACGGCGGGAATCGATCCGGCGGAGCGTATCGCGTGGTGGGGCGACATGACGTTGCCGGCGCATCTGGTGGGATTTGCGGGGTTGCCATGGGTGAAGGCGGCGGTGCGGTGGGGCGAGGCGATGCGGGCGGAAGGCGACCGGAAGGAACTCGCGGTGCGGTTGCAGGCTGATGTTGCCCGACTGCTGCCGGGGCCGGAGGAGCGCATGACCTGAATCAGGCCGCGAGGGCGTGGCAGCGGGTGAGGAGCTCGCGCTCGGTGAGCTGCGCAGTGTGCTGGAGGATCCAGAGCGTTTCCGGCTCCCAGAGGGCGCCGCGCAACGGAACCAGCAGGCGACGCGAGAGATCGGGATCGGTGATTTGGCCGAGGATCGAGAGCGCCTCGCGGGAGGCCGGGAGGCCGAGCCATTCCAGCAGACCGAACAACCCGTCGCGTTCGTGCACGGCGTTGATGGTGGCCCAGCGTGCCTCGCTCTCGCCCCGCAGCGGGACGTGATGGGCGAGGAAGGCGACGAAAGCCGGCACCTCGTTGAGGTCGGCGATCAGTTCAGGGCAACTCGCCAGCACGGCGAGCGCGGCGAGGCGGCCGGTCTTGAAGTGGAGCAGAAACTCCCGCTCCGGAGCCGGCATGAAGTCGAGAAACCGTTGCCAGCTGCGCGCGTCGAGCATCACGGCGCCGGAGGCAAAACGCTCGTGGGCGGGGTTGGGGGTGAAGGCGGTCCAGACACCATCGATCTGGGCTTCAAAACGCAGATCGGGCCAGCAGGTTACGCGGTGCAGCACGCCGAAGTGAGCCCAAGTGAGTTGCACGACCGGAGCGGCGGGGCGGCGGGAGGAGGACGAGTTCGACGTGGTGCGTTTCATATGGAACCACTTTACTCGGAGCCTGGGACATTGATTGTCCTACCCATACCGTTAACGTCGTCGCATCGTCTTTTTTTTGAAGAATTTTTTGAACCCGATCTGATTCCCATGCCTTCCCGAGCCCAACTTTCCCGCCCGCCGCTGGAGCGGATGATGCGCATTCACGACGAATTGCGTCGGGGGGCGCTCGTGAACTGCGCGACGCTCGCGGCCAAGCTGGAGGTCTCGCGCAAAACCGTGATGCGCGACATTGCCTTCATGCGCGACCGGCTCGAGCTGCCGATCGAATACGACGCGCCGATCCAAGCCTACCGCTACACGTATCCGGTCAACGCGTTTCCCACCGTGCAGGTCACGGAAGGGGAACTCATGGCTTTGCTCGTGGCCCAGCGCGCGCTCGAGCAATACGCGGGCACGCCGTTTCATCGGCAACTGGAGGTCGCGTTTGAGAAGCTGACCGGCGCGTTGAAGGATCGCATCAGCTTCTCGCCGGCGGATGAGTTGCGCGCGGTGTCGTTTAAAAACGTGGGCGTGGGGCGCACCGATCTCACGGTGTTCAAGGCATTGAGCGCGGCGGTGCTCAAGTCGCAGGAAGTCAGCTTCACCTATCGTAAACCCGGCGAAAAGGCGGCGACCGCCCGTCAGGTTGAACCGTATCATCTGACCTCGCGGGAAAACCTCTGGTATCTCATCGGTCGCGACGTCGCGGCGGGTCCGGTGAAGACCTTCGCCTTGCCGCGTATCCGCGAGGTCAAGACAGCGAAAACCACTTTCGTGCGGCCGGAGGATTTTTCACCCGAACGATTTTTTGCGGGTGCGCTTGGCGTGATGGGGGGCACGGGCAACTACGCGGTGAAGATTCGTTTCGATGCGGCCGTGGCCGATCACGTGCGCGAGCGGCATTGGCACGAATCGCAGGAGATCGAGGAAAACGCCGACGGCGGACTCGTGTTGAGCCTGCGCCTCGGCGCGCTGGGGGAGGTCGAGCGTTGGGTTTTGGGCTGGGGAGCGGCGGCCGAAGTGTTGGAACCGGGGGAGCTGCGCGCCCAAGTCGCCGCCGCCGCGCAAGCGGTTGCGAAACGTTACCGCGGAAAATGACGCGCGGAGACCGGTCGGGGGAGTCGTGTCGTTTGAACGTGAAGGTGATCCCGGGCGCGAGGCGCGACGCGATCGTCGGATGGCTCGGCGATGCGTTGAAAATCAAGGTGTCGGCGCCGCCGAGCGATGGGCGGGCGACGGAGCGGGTGCTCGACGTCTTGGCCGCAAGTCTCGCGGTGCCGCGGGCGCAGGTGCGCTTGGTGACCGGCGCGACGTCGCGGCAAAAGATCGTGGAGATCAGCGGCCTCGACGGGGTGGCGTTGCGGCGCCGGCTGCCGGCGAACGCCTAGAAATCGTAACCAAGGAACAGCCGCAGTTTGCTGAAATCCTGGAGTCGGGGATCGACGACGTTGGCGCGATACTCGTGCCGCAGGCCGATGCTGATCGTTTTGGTGAGCTGGCGGTTGAGCTCGATCTGGTTTTCCCAGCCGTTGGTGCCGTTTTGGAAGGAGTAGTAAGCCACGCCGCGTTCGGTCATCTGGATTTTGCCCGGCAACGGGAGCGCGAGTTCGACGAAGGCGGACTCCATGCGCTGGGCGAGTTCGATATCCAGTTCCTGCACCCAAACGTTGAAGAAGTTCTCCGACAGACCGACGCGCACGGATTTCTTGTCACGATCCAAGAAGGTGTAGCCGACACCGACTTCCTGTTGCAGCAGGAAGTAGGGGGCGAACGCGCCGTTGTAGTAAGAATAGCGATTCCACTCGGCGGTGGAGCGGTAGAGCCCGAAGAATTTATTGGGGAAATCGCTGCGCCAATAGGCGCTGCCCCGCAGCAGGTCGGCGGTCTTCACTTCGTCCTCTTCGCGATATTCGTAGTGAGCGTCGAGTCGCACCTCGTCGTGGGCCCATTTGCGCTCGGCTTTTACGTCGACGACGACGGCGTCCCGGGTGGTGGCATCGTTGGTCAACTCCAAGGCGGTCGCGATGCGGCCCTTCCAGGGGGTCCACCAGCGGATCGGGGAACGGGCGCTCGTGGCCGGAGCGTCGTCGTCGCTCGGTGGTTTGGGGGCGGTCGTCACGGCGGGGCCGGCGGTGATCTGCGAGTCGACGGAGCGCGACGGCTTCTCACCGCGTTCGACGGTGGCTTGGCTGGTCGGCACGCGCAGTTCGCCGAAGCGGTTGGAGGCAAAGACGATCAGTCCGTCTTCTTGCGAGATGAGGGTGCCCTGCACGGCGTCGCCATCGGCATACACCAAGGTGTCGGCGAGCAACGCGCCTGGCGTCACCAGCAGAAAACCCAGCATGAACATTACGGCGCGGCCGCGCCATCCTCCGGCCCGTGACGACTTGACCTGATGCATGGGCCAAGT
>CAXBDS010000316.1:0-3759 GCA_963974355.1 uncultured Opitutaceae bacterium | reverse complement strand
CCCGCCGTGACGTAGGCGCGGCTCACGCGACCGGTGATCGGCGAGCGGACCTGCGTGTATTCCAAGTCGAGCCGGGCCGTGTCGAGGGTGGCCTGAGCGGCCAGCAGGTTGGCCCGCGCCTCGGCCAGACGGGACGTGCGCGTGTCGACCTCTTCAACCGAGACGGCGCGCTCTTCCAGCAGCTCGTTGGCGCGCTTGGCTTCGCGTTCGGCGATCCCGACGCGCACCCGGGCGCTTTCAGCCTCGGCAGTGGCGAGATCGAACCGCGCCTGATACCAACGCGGATCAATCACGAAGAGCACATCGCCGGCCTTAACGAGTTGGCCGGCCTGCAACCGCACCTCCTCGATGTGGCCGGAAACGCGCGGACGAATCTCAACGGACTCGACGGCATCGACATGGCCGAGCAATTCGCGTTGTTCGACGACGACCCGTGATTCAACCGGCGAAACGGTCACCGCCGGACCGGCGGGAGCGACCGCAGGCGCAGCAGTTTCAGCATCGTCGGCCGCAAGCGCATAGCCCGAACCAGCGAGCGTGACGAGACCGAGACCGGCGAGCAGCACCGACCAGCGTCGACGGGGACGCAAAGCCGAAGCGGAGGAAGAAGGAGCAGTGGTGTTCATGGCAGGCAGTTTAGTAGTTGACTAAATAGTTTAGAATGAGGGCAAAAAAAGGGCTACACGACGACTTCAGGACGCGCCACACCCAGCAGATCGGCCACGGTGCCGGGCAGAACGCGCAAAAACTCGAGGTCGTTCTGGATACGGGCCTGACCCAAACTTCCCTCGAACAATGCAAAGAGGCACTTTGCCTTGCCGGAAGGATCACCGGCTTTGATCGAGCCGTCGGCCTGACCGTCACGAATGGCGGATTCGAAATAGCGAATCTGGCGCTGCAGGATCTCCTGAGCCTTCAAGCGAATGGCTTCATCCTGCGTGCTCGTTTCGGAACCCACGGAAAAACAGGGACATCCCAACACCTGACCGTGCTCCTGCTTCACGCGGACCTGCGCTTCGTAAGCATTCGTAAAAAACGTCAGGATACGCTCAACCGGGGCAACCGAAGCGGAGAACATCTCGTCCCACTTGGCCTGGCCCCGATCATGCCAATCGGCTTCCAGCGCTTCAACCGCCAGGGCTGACTTGGACTCGAAGAAGTAATAAAAACTGCCTTTCTTCACGCCCGCCTTCTCGCAAATCGCGTCGATGGTCACGACCCCGTAACTCCGCTCCCAGATCAGATCCAGTGCGGCATCGAGCAGTCGTTCTTTGGCATCGCTTTTGCGTCCCATGGGCAGACTGATTGTTTACTAATTAGTCAACTTCAAGCTCGAAACGCATTTTTCTTCAACATCCGGGGACACCCTGCGCCTCCGGGCCCCAAAAGAAACGCCCGGCATCATCACGAGTCGGCCGAGCGTTTAAACGCCCCCGGCACAAAGCCGGGCAACGTGAAGGGGTGGACGCGCCGTCGGCGTCAGGAGTCCCGGTCGGCCGGGGGCCCGCCCCGGCGGCCTCCGTCGCCGCGCGGAGGCGGGCCCGGCAGCTCATCCCGGCTGACGACGCCGTCACCATTGGTATCCAAACCTTGGACACGTGTGGTCACGGCCGCGATCTCATCGGCCGTGATAACGCCGTCGCGATCCGCATCGAACATCATCAACAAGGGATGCGGGCGATCCACCGGGCTGCGCTCCCGAGCCGGAGGCGGACCGGTTTCCGGGGGTTGAGCGGAAAGCGCACCCGCCGCAGAGATCGCGAGCGCCGTTAAAAGAGAAAGGCGGAGAGACGTGATATGGGTTGTTTTCATCGCGACCGAATCTACGCGACGACTGTTAATACCCGATGTGCAATTGCCCCCCAATTATTAAGCCGAGGTAAAATCAGATGGCCCGCCGAAGGGTCATCTCCGCGATGAAGCCACCAGACTTACGGTTGCGAAAATCGACGGATCCGCCGCAGGCCTGCGCCGCGCTCTTGACGATGGCCAGGCCCAAACCGACGCCCCCGCTTTCCTGCGTGCGCGCTTCATCCGGTCGGTAGAATGGCTCTCCGAGCCGCGCCAAGGCCTCGGCGGGCACACCCGGACCGTCGTCGATCACCGCCAGACACACCGTTTCACTGTTTACGGTAACCCGGACCTCGATCGTCGCCTCGCCCGCATGGCGCAGGGCATTGCGGACCAAGTTGCCCAACGCCCGCGCCAACAGCGCCGGGTCAGCCCACACGAGGGCCCCCTCCACCATCGATACCACGACACGCCCCGCGGGAGCCTCGCGCGCGATGGTCGCCGCCACCACGATCTGCAGATCAACGCGCTCGCGAATCGATTCGACGCGCTGCATGCCCGCTTTGGTAAACGCCAACAGCTCGCCCACGAGCGCGCCCATGTGGTCGATTTCCTCCCGCACGTCGGCGACCGCCGGGCGGAGTTCAGGCGCCACCCGTTCATCCAGAATGCTCGTGCCAAATTGCAACCGCGCCAAGGGTCCGCCGAGTTCGTGCGCGACGTCACCCAGGAAGCGTCGCTGGCCGTTGACCAGACTGTCCAGTCGCACCGACATACGATTCACGCTGGCTCCCAAAGCCCCGATTTCGTCCGCCCGACCCTCGGGCACGCGCACGCTGAAGTCGCCCGCCGCCACGCGCTCGGTCGCTTCCGACATACGTCGGAGCGCGCGGGTGAGTGAAATGATAAACGGTGCCCAGAATACGACCGAGACCACCAACGCGATCACCACGGCGGCAAGCGCGGGCCATAACTCGATCAACCGACCAAACCGCCATACTGAGGGCCCCACCGCGAAGAGGGTGCCCGGCGAGGGCGAGGCTCCGGCCTGAGCCGTCACCGGGACCCTCACCCCAAACCACCACGTTGCCGGCTCATTCGTGTGGATCACGATCCGGCCGTCGGTGCCAGCCCTTCGGCTTCCCTGCGGGCCATTGATCATCGCATCGCGCGCCCCCTCTGCGCGCAGCGGAGGCATTGCCCGCAGCGCGGCGTTACGCCCCCGGCCGCGCGGGTTCATGCGCTCCGCCACCTCGGCGGGCAGATCGCGGATCTCGCCTCCCCGTTGCTCGCCCGTGTTTTCGAAGATGAGAAACGTGAGGTCGTAAGTATCGCCGTAACGCTCCAGCAAGGCCTCGCGCTGCTCAGCCGAGGCGGTGTTGAAATCGCTCGCTATATTCTCCGCGATCACTTGCAGACGATCCCCCACCGGTCGCGCGAGCCATCCATCGATCCCGCCACGCAACAGCACCGCCAGCCCCAGTCCCGCGACGAGCAGGAGATTCAGGGCCAGGCCCAGCGCGAATTTTAGCGGAAGGGGAAAGCGACGACTCACAGTGAGGCTCTAGCGTGCCATGACCCAAAAGGCAAAGCGCGCCCTTTTACATCGGCTTAACCTTATTCCTCCCCTCGCGCCGACTCGCCGGTCACTCCGCATCGATCAACATGTAACCCGCCGACCGCAGCGTGCGAATGAATCGCGGCGTCTTGGGGTCGTCGCCGAGCTTTCGCCGTAGCGCGGAGATGTGCACATCGATCGAGCGGTCGAACACATCGTAGTTGCGCTCGCGCACCTCGTCCAACAACGCCGCGCGCGTTTTCACCCTACCCTTTGCCCGCATCAGGCTCACCAATAAATCAAACTCCACCGGCGTGAGCTCCAAGGGTTGATCGCCCAACACCGCCGCCCGCGCCTCGACCCGTAACCGCAACGGCCCCGCCACCAACTCCGTCAGCGGTGCGCCTCCC
>CAXBDS010000315.1:0-3776 GCA_963974355.1 uncultured Opitutaceae bacterium | reverse complement strand
GGTTGGATTTCCTGTCCGCATGATGCCAAGAAACGCCGCATCCTGCTCCGCACGCCTTGTGGGAGCCCGCGCACTTCTTGCGGAACGCGCGCCCTCGCGCCCGGGGCAGGTTTGCGCCCGTCCTAACAGAAACGCCGCCCCGGCAAGCCGGGACGGCGGTGAACAACTACGACTAACTGCTAACCTAAAAGGGCGTCGCGGGATCAGGCGAAGCTGAGCTCTTCGCGCGTCTTGCGAGGCCGCGAGGCGGGCGGCTGAGCGCCCGGCCGACGAGGCGGCGGGGTCTTGGCCGCCACCGGCGCTTCGACGCGTTCGGCGTTCGCCTCGACCATCCCGATCAACTCGGTGATCAAGTCACCGAAGTTATCCGTCTGGGCCTTGAGTTCGGCGGCGGCGGCGGACGTTTCCTCGGCCGTAGCGGCATTGGCCTGCGTCACGGAATCCATGTCGCTGACCGCGCGAGCCACTTGATCGATGCCTTGGCTTTGTTCGACCGAAGCGTTGGCGATCTGGCCGATCAGCTCATCGACCTCACGCGCCTTGGCGGTGATCTGATCGAAGCTGGCGGAAACCTTTTGGCTGATGCGCACGCCTTGATCACTCCGCGTGGTCGCGTCGTTGATCTTCTGCGCGGTCTCACGAGCGGCGTTGACACTGCGTTGGGCGAGCAAACGCACCTCCTCGGCGACGACCGCAAACCCCTGCCCTGCCTCGCCGGCGCGGGCGGCTTCGACGGCGGCATTCAGGGCGAGCAAGTTCGTTTGGAACGCGATCTCGTCGATCGTCTTGATGATCTTGCCGATCTCATTGCTGGACGAACGGATCGCGTCCATCGCGCCGATCATCTCGCGCATCTCCACCGTGCCGTCTTCGGCAGCCTTGCGGGTATCGTTGGCGAGTTGCTTGGCGGAACCGGCGTGCTCGGCGTTGCGCTTGGTCATGCTCGCCATCTCCTCGAGCGAGGCAGAGCTCTCTTCCAACGAAGCGGCCTGGCGGGACGCGCCGTCGGCCATGTTGCTGCTGGCAGAGTTGACCTGATCGACCGAGACGGTCGAGTGGCGGGCGCCTTCGTCGAGGCGTGACGTGATACGACGGATCGGACGCGAGACACTGCGCGTGATCCACCAGGAACCGAGCACACCAATCGCCAAGCCCGCGACGGTCGAAGCGAGCGTGAACAGTTGGCTGGAAGCCTGGCTGGCCCGCAGCTCCTCGCCGAGGGTCGTCTGCGGCGTTGGCGGCCACGAGCGACTGCACCAAGGCTTTGCGGGCCGGATCGGCCAAACTGGCGTCCAGCTCCTCTGCTTCCTTGAGATCTGCCAAAATCGACTTGAGCGGTTTGTCTACTCCCGCCAAAGCCACCCGCATGCCCTCCACTTCTTCCTGGTCGCCCGTGAGCAAGAAATGCTGCGTGCGGGAGACGCCGTCGTAAAACGACTCAAGCGCTTCGGATGCTTTGAACGAAAGGATCTGGTCGCCGGTCTGGCGGGCTTGGACCTGCAGCTCGCGCAAGCCAGCGATGACCTCGACTTGGCGCGGGTCGAGCACGGTCGATCCGACTTCATCACGCACTCGACGCAGCTTCACGATTTGGTCAAACGCGCGGCTGTAATCCTGCGCCAACGCTTTCGTTTTCTCCATCTCCACGAGATCGCGCTCGGTAAGATCACGGCTCGCTTCATCGATGGTCTTGGGCATCTTTTGCGCGCCTTCGTTGAAATGGGTCACGTCCGATTCGGCGCCCGAGACCAGAAAATCGCTCACCGCGAGACGGAGTTCGACCATCTGCGTGCGCAGGCCCGCGGCCAGTTTCGACTCGGCCGAACTATCGGCAAATCCTCCGAACCCCTTTCCGGCGCGATCCAGCGCGAACAAGGCGCCCGCCGCGACCGCGAGGAAAATCGCCAACAGGAGAACGTAGCCGGTCGTGATTTTTCGACCGATGGTGTAGGTGCTTTTGCTCACGGCTAGAATGGGGTCCGGGGCTGCGATTTAAGCGCTGAAGTTGAACTTCATCGGCAGGGTCACACGCACCTTCACGGCGGCACCTTCGACCTTGGCCGGTTTGAAGCGCCATTTGCGCACGGCCGCCAAGGCGGATTCTTCAAAGCCCGGATCGCTCGATTTGCTCACTTCGGCTTCGATGACCTTACCGTCTTCGTCGATCACAATGACGACCGCGACCAGCCCAGAGATCCCCTGGCGACGAAGCTCAACCGGATAATCCGGCGGAGGCGTTTTCAGGGGCAACGGGTTCTCATCGACTTTGGTGTGGATCGTGTCGTCGCACAAACCAGGCACGGCCGAGAGCAGCACGCCCGCGATCAAAAGAAACAATTTAGGAAGGGAAGCGGTTTTCATAACTAGATAATGAGAAGGTTGTAGTAGCCTCGTCTCATATCGTCCCCTCGCCGGCGTCATTTAGTGCAAGATCCGTAAAAACACCCCTTTCCATGCAAAATGAGCACTTATATCCCGGACACCTGGGGTGATCTCCCCAGGTAAAAGATCACCGGGCCGAATGCACCTATCCCTGACTTAGCAAGACGCCGCCTCGATCACCCGCTCAGCCAGCGCTTCGGGCCGGATTCGAGCAAACAGTCTCCGGCTCGCGTATTCAGTTTTCTCCCACCAACGCGCCCGCCCCGGGACCTCGAAGATCGTCACACGATCCCCCAACGGTCGCCACCGCGCCACCGACATATCGGCCCGCGCCGCGGGGAAAACCACCACCACGCGCCCGCCGGCGGCCGCCGCCAAGTGCGCGGGACCGCTGTCACGCCCCATAAACACCGTGGCCGCTCCCGCCACGCCCGCGAGTTCCGGCAGCGTCAAGGCACCGCAGAGATTAACACTCTCGTCGCCACCCAACTGGCCGGCCAAACGGTCGCCCACCACCCGCTCGTCCGCCGACCCGAGCCACATGATCCGCGTCCCCTCGGGCCCAGCCGCGCGCAACCAAGCGCGGGCCACTTGGAGCAACAACGCCTCCGGCAGACGCGCCTTTTCGCCACTCGCGCCAACGTGAATCGCCAAGGCGCGTTGGCCCGATACAAACAGATCGGGGCGAGGTTCGACCCGGATCAGCGGCGCCAGCCGCGCCGGAGGTCGAACGCTGATTCGCGCCGCCAGTTCGAAGCCATACTCCGCCTCATGACGGTCGCCCCGCGATTTCTGATAAGGCAGCGTTTCCGTCAGACGGTCTGCCTCAGCGTCGTATCCAATTCGGCGTGACACCCCGGCCGCGAAACAGGCCGAGGCCGCATCGGCGTGCGGATGCAGGTGCAGGCTCACGTCGACCCGCAGGTCACGCACTCGCCCCGCGAGATCAGGCATCTCGATGGCAACGAAATCATCCACCATCGGCGCGATCAACGCGCGCACCGCCTCACGTCCCAGAAATGAAATCCGCCCCATTCCAGCGGTCGCTCGCAGCGCCGGGATGAGCGTCGTGGAAATAACGACGTCGCCCACCCGATCCGGCCGCGAGAGAAGCACGTTCATGCCGCGCCGAAGAATTTCAGAATCTTGCGCATCGAAGCCACAAGGGCGTCGATATCAGCGGGAGTGTTGTAGAGGTAGAAACTCGCGCGCGTCGTGCTCGGCAGACCCAGTTTTTGCATGAGCGGCTGGTTGCAATGGTGGCCGCCTCGGAGCGCGACGCCATCTTGGTCGGCGAACGTCACGACGTCGTGGGCATGCACGTCGGCGAAAGCGAAACTCACCAACCCGCCGCGCGGCTCACCCACGCGGGGGCCAAGGATGCGAATCCCCGG
>CAXBDS010000314.1:0-3783 GCA_963974355.1 uncultured Opitutaceae bacterium | reverse complement strand
GGCACGGATCTAAATCTGCCCCTCCACGATTCGGCGGCGGGTGAGGCCAACGAGAGAGGGGGCTTCAACAGCAACTACCTTACCGTGCGCGTGGACGATCAAGAACCCACCACCCTCAGGCTGGAGCATGATCGCGAGCGCTATGCGGTGGCGGCGGGCCTCGCTGCCGGCGAGCACACGGTGCGGGTTTCGAAGCGGACCGAATCGTTCTGCGGCATCGTGTCGCTGCTCGGTGTCGAGCTTTCTGCCGGCGGTGAGTTGTTGAACCCTCCGCCACGGCCCGATCGCCGCATCGAGTTTATTGGTGACTCCATCACGTGTGGTTACGGCAACGAAGCCCCCGACGAACATCACCGCTTTGCGCCCATGACCGAGAACAACGACCTCGCCTACGGGGCGATTACCGCGCGCCGTTTCGGGGCGGAGTATACCTGTATTGCGTGGTCCGGGATCGGGGCTTACCGGAATAATAACGGCGACGTGAAGAATACGATGGAAACACGCTACGAACGAACGATCGGGACGGAGCCGACTCCGCTTTGGGCGTTCCGCTCGCCGGCACCCCAGGTCGTGGTGATCAATCTTGGCACCAACGATTTCTCCAAGGGAGACCCCGGAGAAAACTACGTCGACAGCTATAAGCGGTTGGTCGGCACGGTGCGCCATCACTATCCGGCCGCCACGCTCTTCTTCGCCGTCGGATCGATGCTGTCGCCGGAGAAGGCGGCGAAGAACCAAGCGTATCTGGAGACGGTCATGGCCGATTTGAACGACCCCAAGATCTTCTTTGTTTCCCTCGGCTGCCAGGATGTGGCGACAGACGGCGTGGGGGCGGACTGGCATCCGAGTCTCAGGACCCACGAAAAAATGGCCGACCGTCTCTGCCGGGCAATCGAGGAACAGGTAGGCTGGAGAGTGAGCGTTCACGCGGGCCTGGATTGAGCCGGGAGGTTACGGTGGCTTCGTTGATATCTTGTGCTGTAGAAACGACATCCCGCATCGCTTTGGCTCCTGAACGTCGTGTCACCTTTCGGATGTTTCCGCGAGAAGTCCTTGGCACCAACAACCGGAGGCGCGCCGCGACAAACAAGCCCTGACACTAAGCTGGGAACACGCGATCTGAGGCCAAATGCTCCAGGGGGGAGCACAATTTGGCGTCAGATTGACGGACTCCGTTTGATTGCCGGCGCAATCGAAAGGGTCTCGGCGCCTCGACTACCGGGAAACCTACCAGGTTGCGATCAAGGCTTGGCGAGCTTCGTCGTCCGCCGTGGTTTCCGCCAATTCGAGAGCTAAAGCAGGATACCGCTGATGAATCGCGTTGCAGAGGGAGCGAGTCGCTACATCTCGGGCTAGATCGTCGGGTAGGTGGAGCGACCATTCCACGGCAGCGAGCGGGTCACTCTCCGCCCATGTCAGAAGTAAGCGCTCCACCAAGGCCGGTGGTGGACCGCTGATGGAACGCCCCTCGACCCATTGTGCAGCTACCGCGGGCTGGGAGCGTGCCCAAGTCACGGCGATTGCTTCTACTGCCGCTTCCCGATCAGGGCCGGGCGGTAGATCGAGGACAGAAGATGCCGCCGAAGCCGGATCACTTTGCGCCCAGAGCGCGGAAACCGTGGTCAAGACTTCGCAACGCGTTGAATCGGAGGGCAGCGTGACAGCCCAGGCTGCCGCCGAAGCCGGATCGATCTGGCCCCAGCGCTCGGCTTGGATGATCAACTCCTCGTTCAGGTTCGAGAGTTCGTTGGCCAACGGCTTCGGTGAAGTGTGAGCAACGAACGGGCTGGCAGGGGGCGACAATGGAGGGAAACTCGCAGGATTACCGAGGATTGCTGGTTCCTCGCGTTGATTCGCTCTAGGCAAACTGCGGGTGATCGAAACGCACCTTCTGTCGGCCGCCAGCGCGAGCAGCAAGGCTGCGCCGACGGCCATCGGGAACAGGAAAGATGATTTGCCGATGCAGGCCACGCCGTTGGAGCAGCTCGCGCGTTACGGGGTCAGCGTAAGCTGGTTGAGAGCAATTTTAGCAGCGCTTGCCGCCACATTCTTACCGGTGACACGAAAGCGGAAGTAGCGCGTGCCGGTGGTTGAGAAGGTGACGCCCGTAGCAACGTTGAAAGTCTGGGTGGGATAAGTGCCGCTGTTGTAGGTGTCTAGAGGCGCGCCATGCGCGATATACGTTCCCCCCAGCGAAGGGCTGCTTTCCAATTGGAATATCCCGCGATTCGGTCCTTTTTGCGCGCTGACACCGATGGTGTAGGTGCCGGCTACCACGTTCGGAATAGCAAAAGTGATATAATCTCCGGTGGTGAACGAGTGTAAGAGCACATCGTCCGGGTTTGTTCGGATCGTATAGCTTGGCGTATTCTCGGCGATCGTCGCGTTCTCGCATTCGACCACCAGCAGGCTGCCGCCGGAGCCCGTTCCTTGGATCGCGAAATCGTAAGGATTCTTGCTCGCATCGCTGTTGCCGAAACTGACGATCGCACTGCGTGTGCCGGAGGCGATCGGGGCGAATCGCACGTCGAACGTTGTGCTGCCTCCGGCAACGACGGAGGAGGCCGGTTGGACCGTGACGGCAAAATCGGCCGCATGCGTGCCGGAGAGCGCGACGGTATCCGCAGTCAGGTCGGAGCCGCCGGTATTCTCGACAGTAAACGTGTGCGTCGCGGCGCTGCCGCCGAGCGCCACGGCGCCGAAATCCGTGTCATCGCCCGTATTTGGGGTGGTATTCCCGTCGGGAATGCTGGTTCCATCGCCCTTCACGTTGACCACGGGCGCAAGCTGGAACAGCACAAGGGAGTGCTGCATATCCGGAACAACTTGCGAGCCGTTCGTCACCCAGTTTTTCCCATTCACCGTGTCCTGTCGGTCTACGTTCACGATGAGAATATTCGAACAGGAACCGGTGAGTTCGAAGATGGTGTCGTCTGGCGCGGCCGAATAGTTTCCCGACCCGCCGAAAATCCGGATATTTGAGGACTCGTTGATCCGCATCAGCTCGTTTGCCTCTTCCATCTTGAAGGCGTAAATCGTGACATTCGAGGAGTTCGTGATTTCGGTCTGCGGCCCGGCCCGGCAATACTCGCAGTCAAATTGGTATATGTTCAAGGCGCTCGCACCGACGCCCTCAATTTTGATTTGTCGGAAGGTGGGATCGATCGTCCCGTTATCGACTCGGGTATTGTTGTCCATCGCGAGACCGTAGATCTTTCCGCCCGCGTTATTGGCGAAAACGATGGTGGGTTGGAGATACTGGCAGTTGGGGGCATATCCAGCCTCCGTGCGGTCGGTTTGCACACTGCGCCAGATGGTGTTTCCACTCTGCACGCGAAGCAGCGTCAAGTGCTTCTGATTCGCCGTGCCACGCGTGGGTGAAGGATCTTCCGCCACAAAGGCTAAGTCCTGTAAAATCACCGAGGCCGTTGCGCTGTTCTCGGTATCAATGGCGAACGTGGTGCCTGTCGGCTGCCAGTTCCGTGAAACCTGGATCACCGAAATGTTCTTGCCGGCGCCAATGAGCCTCGTGCCAGCTTTTAGCAGGATCGGACTCTGGATATGGAAATGGCCCCGGGGGACGAAGACTGTCTTGTTGTTCGCCACGGCGTAGTCGATCGCAGCCTGAATAGCCGGCCCATCATCGTTTGTCCCTGTATATCCGTCTTCCGGCGTCGCTCCATAGCTCGTGATATCGACGATATTGGAATCTTCCCATGAGGGCATCGTGCCGTAGAGATGCCGGCTGACGAGATCGGCAGGCGGATTCGCGTTCAGCAGACT
>CAXBDS010000313.1:0-3798 GCA_963974355.1 uncultured Opitutaceae bacterium | reverse complement strand
GCAGGTTCATGTAACGAATCGCCTCCTCGTCGATCTTCAGCTCGAGGTTGTCGAGTTCATCGTCGGCCGCCACCACGCGATCCGCCAAGCTGGGGTCGCCTTCCACCAACGCCTTTGTCGCATCACGCACCTGGCGCACCGCAATCTCTCCCATGAGGATGAGGTGAGAGCGGAACGTCTCCAACTCGGAATCGAAAAAGCGTTTCATTATGGCGTAAAAAAGAAAGAGGGTGAGGCAGTCCGCCCGAAAGGCTTAACCAAAGCGACCGGAAACGTAAGCTTCCGTCTGCGGATTGCTGGGGTGCATAAAGATGGTCTTAGTATCGGCGTATTCCACGAGTTTCCCAAGATAGAAAAACGCCGTGCGATCCGAACAACGCGCCGCCTGCTGCATGTTGTGCGTCACGATCACGATCGTGTAGTGCGTTTTCAGTTCGTGGATGAGTTCTTCAATCTTCGCCGTGGCAATCGGATCCAGCGCCGAACACGGCTCGTCCATGAGGATGATTTCCGGCTCCACCGCGATGGCCCGGGCGATGCACAAGCGCTGTTGCTGTCCGCCCGACAGCCCCAGGCCGCTGGCATGCAGGCGATCCTTCACCTCGTCCCACAGCGCGGCACCGCGCAGCGACTTTTCCACGACTTGATCCAGCCGCGACTTGTCGGTGATCCCTTGAAGGCGCAGACCGTAGGTGATGTTGTCGTAGATCGATTTGGGAAAAGGATTCGATTTCTGAAACACCATGCCGACGCGCTTGCGCAGCTCGATCGCATCCACGTCCGGGCCGTAGATATCGATGTCGCGAATACGGATGCCACCGCCCTCGACTCGCGTGTCGTCGATCAGATCGTTCATCCGGTTCAGGCAGCGCAACAAGGTCGACTTGCCACAGCCGGACGGGCCGATGAAGGCGGTCACTTTCTTCTCCGGGATCTTCAGCGTCACGTCGTGCAACGCCTGGGTCTCGCCATAAAAAAAGTCGATGTGGTCGATGTCGATGAGCGTGCGCTCTTCCGACGGCGCAGCCGGGCCGCGGGCGGCGGAAGGAGAAGGAACAGTCGAAGTTTTATCCATGACAGGAAAAGGAGGCGCGGTCGCTACCAGCGGTAGCGAGAACGCAAGCGATTGCGCAAGACGATGGACGTGGTGGCGATGAGGGCAACGATCACGAGGAAGACAAACGCCGTGCCGTATTGCACGCGCTCGGAATACTCGTTTTGCGGGATCTTCGAGCTCACCACGTAGATGTGGTAAGGCAGCGCCATCACGCCCTGAAAAAAGAAATCGGTGATCTTGTCGACCTGCCACGGCAACTGGTCGCGGATCACGTAGGCGGCGGTGAACATGATCGGGGCCGTCTCCCCGGCCACGCGGGCGATACCCAAAATCGAGGACGTCAGGATGCCCGGCAACGCATAGGGCAGCACCGCCTTGCGGATCGTCTGCCACTTCGTTGCCCCCAGCGCCAAGGACCCCTCGCGGAAGCCCTTCGGCACCGCCTTCAACGCTTCCTCCGAGGCCGTGATGATCACGGGCAACACCATGAACGCCAAGGTGAACCAGCCGGCGATCAAGGATACGTTCCACCCGAAATAGATCACGAACATGCCGAAGCCAAAGAGTCCGAAAACGATCGATGGCACCCCCGCCAAATTCAAAATCGCGAGACGGATAAACCGCACCGCGACGCCTTGCCGCGCGTATTCGTTCAGGTAGATCGCACTGGCGACACCGAGGAGCAGAGCGATCGTCATCGAGCCGATCACGAGCAACACGGTGCCGACGATGTTGGGGAAAATACCGCCGGCGGAATGCGCATAGCTTTCCGCCTCGATCTGGGGGACAGGTTGACCGGCGGCGGCGGCCTTGGCTTCCTCCTCCGCCCGAAAGGCACGGAACGCCGTATCCCCCATTTCCCGCTTCTCGCCCTCCCACTCGAAGACGTAGAGCGTCTCGGGCGATTGGGTCAGAAACGTCGTGTTCACGAAGGGCCAGGACGACTGGAACAGCGTGTGGGAACCTTTCCAAAAGATCGTGCCGATGACCGCGGCGCCCGCGATGATCACGGCATATGTTGCGAGGCGAAACAGCCACATGATCCCCCCCTCGGCGCGACGCCGCACGCTGGGGCGCGAGCTGTAGATGTGGGTGGTCGGCGTGTCGCTCATCGTCGGATCAACCAATCGAAATACGGTAACGTTGCACGATCTTCTGGGCGAAGAAATTGATCGTGAGCGCGATAATGAAGAGGAGCATGCCGACCACGAACAGCGCGCGGTAATGGATGCCGTCGCGCACGACTTCGCCCATCTCTTGCGCGATGATACCGGTCATCGTGTGCACCGGTTGGGTGAAAGCCGCCAACCCGGTCGAGAAATCCGGGATCGCGATGCGATTTCCGGCGCACAGCAACACGACCATCGTCTCACCGATCACACGACCGAGCCCGAGCAGGATCGCCGAAATAATGCCCGACAGTGACGCCGGCAGGATGATCTTGATGATCGTTTGCCAACGCGTCGCGCCGAGTGCAAACGAGGCCTCCTTGTAAGCGCGCGGCACGTTGTTGAGCGCGTCCTCGGCCAACGTGAAAATCGTGGGGATCGCGATCAATGCGAGCAGCACACCGGCCGTGAGCGCATTCAAGCGCTCCGCGATCGGAAAGCCCGGCAACCAGTTAAGCCAGGTCACTTCCGACAGGTTGCGGATCGCCTCGCCCAGCACGACGATACCGAAAAATCCGAGCACCACCGACGGAATCGCCGAGATGAACTCGATGCAGGGTTTGATAAAACGCTGCTCTTCGACGGTCGCGATTTGATTGGTGTAGACCGCCGCGCCCACCCCGAGCGGCACCGCGATGACCAAGGCCACGATCGACACCATCAGCGAGCCCACGAACAGCGGCACCACGCCATACCAGTCCTGCCAGAAACTCGCGGTGAGCCAGTCCGTGCCGAGGATGAAACTGGAAAACGACTTGCCCAACGAGACCGGCTCATTCGGGTCCCAGTCCGCCATGCGCGCTTCGGTCGCGGGAAAACCGGCGATGTAATCCCGCGTCAATTCCTTGAAGCGCGACAAGCGCGTCTGCAGTTCCGCCGTGGGCAAAGGGTCAAGCGGCGCGGTGATCGCGCTTTCCATCGCCTCGGCAAACTGAACGTTCATGTCGTGGAAAACCGGCAGGAGCGCCATCAACGCCTTCCGCTCGCCGTCATAGTCCACCGGAAGCACTTCGACCGCCGCCGCCTCGGTGGGCTTCCCCGCCGCGAGCAATTGGGCCCGTTGCTCCTTGCGATCCTCCGCGATGGTCGCGGCGGTTTTGGTCGCGCTGGCGATGTCGGTCATCTTGCGCGCCAGGCCCCGCAGCGGATCCACCGTGTCGCTGAATCCGTAGGCGTAATCATCAAACGCATACAACCGGTCATTGGCCTCGGCCAGGCTCAGCCCGTCGACTTTCGTGTAGTGCTGCAGCGCGCGCAGACGGATATCGAAGAGATAGCGGTTCAACGCGGTGTGATCCTGCTCCTCTTGGCGGGCGAATTCGACGTATTCGAGGCCAGCCTTCCGGTAGACTTCCAGATTCTGCTGATTCTGACCGAAAAACCCCACCCCTTCCTTGAACAGAAAGATCGTGATTAGTGCCAAAACGACGACCGCCATGAAGGCGTTGCCGCCGAAAAACACCTTGATGCATTCGTCCAAGGTGAGGCCCAAAAACCGGGTGCGGGTCTTGGCGATGGCAAAGTCCTGCCTCGGGGCGGGTTCCATGGATCCTTGGTCAGTCAAAGCGAGTG
>CAXBDS010000312.1:0-3804 GCA_963974355.1 uncultured Opitutaceae bacterium | reverse complement strand
CACGGCGACGTCCAACGTCGCGCGCCGCCCCGCCGCCTCAACGCGAGGCCGGCAACTGACGTTCTCGATGAACGTCCGGGGTGTCGCGTAAAGGTAGACCTCGCGATGCAGGCCAGCCAGCCACCACTGATCTTGGTCTTCGATGAAGCTGGCGTCGGACCATTTGATCACGAGAGCGGTGAGTGTATTGTCCTCGCCGGGGCGGATCGCGGCGGTGAGGTCGAACTCGGCGGGCAGGCAGGAGTCTTTGCTGAGGCCGATGGCGGTGCCGTTGAGATAGACGGCGAGGACGCTGGTGGCGCCGCCGAAGTGGGCGACGATGCGTTGTCCCTGCCAGGAGGCGGGCGCGGCAAAGGTGCGACGGTAGATGCCGGTGGGGTTGTCGGCCGGCACGGCGGGCGGCTCGGCCGCAAAAGGCATCTGGATGTTCGTGTAGTGGGGCGCGCCGTGCCCCTGCATTTCCCAGTTGCCCGGCACCTGTAACGTAGTGCGCGCGTCGGAGGCCATCGCGGTGGTAACTTGGGCGAGGGCGGTGTCGGGACTGGCGGCGAGGAGGAAGTCCCATGTGCCGTTGAGCGAGAGGAACGTCTCGCCTTCGCGCCGGGCGCGTTTTGCGGCGGCGGCGGTTGGGTAAGAATCGAAAGTCGCGCGCGGGGGAAGCTTATGCAGCGACGTGAGTTCAGGGGTTTGCCACGCTTGCACGAGGCCGTCTCGAATCATCGACATAGGCCGTGAAACTCGGGGGCGGCCACGGGGTGTGGCGAATAGAAAGTCGGATTCGGCGGCCAAAAAATGGGGCTGGGAAGAAAGGTTGAATTTTATCGAAGGCCTTACACGCTCGCGAGCTCTTGAGCTCTGTAAGCGTCGCCGACTTCGCCTTGCTGATGCCCGAGGGGTCTACTGTATCGTGGCCCCTCGCGGGGGCGTTATTGGCTGGCGCCGTGCTTGGCTTTTTCGCCGTCTGGGTTGTGACGCGTTACCGTCGGAAGTCCGCCAAGGAGCAGGCTTTGCAAATGATGGAAGTGGGCCGGCGCGAAGCCGTGGTCGCCGCACAGGAGCTGAAACAAAAGGCGGAAGAAGAGATCGCCGCGCGGCGCGCGGAAGTGAACCGTGAGTTCGACCGGCGCGAAATCGAGAGCGACGTGAAGCTGCGCGAGATCCGCGCCCACGAAGAATCGTTGGCCCTGCTCGATTATCAACTGGAGCAGAAAAGCGAACGGCTGGCGCGCGAGACCGCGGCGATCAAACAGGCGCGTGACGCCATCCGTTCCTTGTCGAAGTCGGTGCGCAAGCGCCTCGAGGGCGTGTCCCAGATGGATGCCGACGAGATCAAACAGGCCCTGCGGGAGGAGATCGAACTGGAATGCCAGGACGAGTTGCGGGCTTTGCGGCGCGAGATTTTAGAGCGGTCCGAACAGGATCTGCAGAACGAGGCCAAGCGCGTCCTGATCACCGCCATGCAGCGGCTGGCGTCGAAGCCCAACAACGACATCACGGCGACGATCGTGCAGTTGCCCAACGACGAGATGAAGGGACGCATCATCGGTCGGGAAGGGCGCAATATCAAATCCTTCGAATCCTCCACGGGGGTGACGCTGCTGATCGACGAGTCGCCGCAGATGGTGTTGATTTCGTCGTTTGATCCCGTGCGCCGTGAAATCGCCCGGGTCGCCTTGGAGGGGCTCGTGAAGGACGGCCGTATCCACCCGGCGAATATCGAGGACTTCGTGACGCGCGCTCGCGAGGACGTGGAGATGAATGTCCAGGAAGCGGGTGAGGCCGCCGTGCAAAAGCTCAGCATCAACGGGCTGCACCCCGAAATCATCAAGTTGCTTGGTCGCTTGAAGTATCGCTTTTCCTACACCCAAAACGCACTCGATCACTCCATCGAGGTGGGGCAACTTTGTTCCATGCTCGCCAGCGAGATCGGACTCGATGCCAACGTGGCGAAACGCGCTGGCCTGCTCCACGATATCGGCAAGGGCATCGAGGGCGAATACGAGGGCAGTCACGCCATCATCGGCGCCGATTTTGTGAAGCGTCACGGCGAGACGCCCATCGTGGTCAACGCCGTCGCGGCCCATCATGAAGAAGTGAAGCCGGAAACGGTTTACGCGGGTCTCGTGATTTTGGCCGACACCGTTTCCGCCGTGCGTCCGGGGGCGCGCTCCGAGTCGATGACGAGTTACATCCAACGGCTCGATCGTCTCGAAAAACTGGCGACATCGGTCGAGGGGGTGCATCAGGCGTTTGCGATTCAAGCCGGTCGGGAAGTGCGCGTCGTCGTCAACCCGCAGATGGTGACCGACGAGGAAGCGCGCACGATCGCGAAGAACCTGCGCCAACGCATCGAGGAAGAGCTGCAATACCCGAGCACGATCCGCATCACGGTGATCCGCGAAAGCCGGTTCACCGAAACCGCGACGTAGGAACCATCGCGGGGAGCGTGCGTCGCGGCAGGGAGAGGCAGCGCATGCGCCGGCCGTATTTCGACTCGCTACCCGCCACTCCCTACTCACTACTTTGGGGACCATGGCCGATCCCCAACTCCTCGAAACGTTTCCGAATCCCGCTCCGCAGCGTGATTTTCTGATCGAGCATACGCATCACGAATTCACGTCGCTTTGTCCGATGACCGGCCACCCTGATTTCGCGAATATCACGGTGAGCTACATCGCCGACAAAGCCTGCGTCGAGTTGAAGTCCTTGAAACTCTACTTCCACGCTTTCCGCAACGAAGGCATCTTCTTTGAGGCGGCGACCAATAAGATTTGCGACGATCTCGGTGCCGCATTGCGGCCGCGGGCTCTGACTATCGTGGCCGATTGGAAAGCGCGTGGCGGATTCTCCTCCGTGGTCACCGCGACGTGGATTCCGCCGCAGGCGAAAGCCAAACCGAAGGCCAAGAAGCGCCGCAAATAAGCGCCCGGGGCATCCGTCGGGCGCCCGCCCGAATCACCGTTTCCAACACGGATCGTGCCTCGCGCTGACGATCAGTGGGCGCCCCTTCAAGGCTGCGCGTTTAACGTGGCCACGACTTCGGCGTGCAGCTCGGGCACGCACGCGATGGTCGATTCGGCGGGGTAGGCGGCGCCGCCAGACCAATCGGAAATGACTCCGCCGGCGCCCCGAATCACGGGCACGAGCGCGGCGATGTCCCAGGGATTCATGATCGGATCGAGGCAGACATCGGCAAACCCGGCGGCGAGAAGCAAATATCCGTAGCAGTCGGCCCACGTGCGGTAGAGGCGCACGTGTTGCACGAGGCGTTCGCAAGCCGCGCCGTCTTGGTATTTGGCGAGGTTGAGGGTGTCGCTGGTGAGCAGCGTGGCGTCGGCCAAGCGTGGGGTCTGGCGCACGTGCACCGGGCGATCATTGAGCGTCGTGGTGTGCCCGTCGCCGATCATGAGCTGGCCGAGGATGGGCTGGTGGATGCAGCCCAGCACGGGTTGCCCGTGGTGTAGCAAGGCGATCAACGTGCCGAAAAGCGGCACACCGGTAATGAAGGTTTTGGTGCCGTCGATGGGGTCGAGGACCCACACCCATTCGGCATCGGCGCGGTCTGGCCCGAGCTCTTCGCCGATGACCCCATGATCCGGGAAGCGGGCGGTGATCATTCGCCGCATGAGTTCTTCCGCCCCGCGGTCGGCGGCGGTCACCGGCGAGTCGTCGCCTTTGAATTCTACCGGCAGCGCGGGATTGGCAAAATAGGGTTTGATGAATTCGCCCGAGGCGTGGGCCAACTCGCGCAAAAGAGGCAGGTAGGGAATCGTTTCACTCACGGGCGCATCTTTCGGTGGGTGG
>CAXBDS010000311.1:0-3813 GCA_963974355.1 uncultured Opitutaceae bacterium | reverse complement strand
GGAGTTGATGACGACGATCGTGGGCTTCGCGCTGAAACTGGCGCCTTACGCGGTCGCCGGGATGCTGTTCTCGGTCGTGGTGAAGATCGGCATGGATATCCTCATCGCGTTGGCGGTGTTCGTGACGGGGTGTGTCGTCATGCTGCTGTTGCACCTGTTCGGCACGATGTCGATTTTCCTGAAGGTGTGGACGAAGCGTTCGCCGGCGACGTTCTTTCGGCAGATCCGCACGGTGTTGATCACGGCGTTCACGACGAGTTCCAGCAGCGCGTCGTTGCCGGCGGCGCTGGCCTGCGCGCGCGATACGTTGAAGGTGTCGCCGTCGACTTCGGGATTCGTGCTGCCGCTCGGCGCCACGATGAACATGAGCGGCACGGCGCTGTTTGAGGGCTGTGTGGTGCTGTTTATCGCGCAGGTTTTTGGCGTCGATTTGTCGCTCGGCGATCAGATCACGTTGGTTGTGCTGAGTGTGATCAGTGCGGTGGCCGTGGCGGGTATCCCAGGCGGGTCGTTGCCGCTGCTGGCGGGCTTGCTGGTATCGTTTAACATTCCCGCGGAAGGTATCGGCATCGTCCTCGGCGTGGATCGCATTCTGGACATGACGCGCACGATGGTGAACGTCGGCTGCGACCTCGTGACGGTGACCGTCGTCGAAGATCGCATGGGCGGCACCGCCGAGATGGAGGCCGCCTACGCCGCTTCGCAGCGCGACGATTAGGCCGTCGGTTCGGACGACGGGCGGCGGGGCCACAGAAACGACAGCGCGATCAGCCCCAGACCCATGGCGCAGGTCACGAATGCGTTGCGATAGAGCGTGAGCAGGCCGAGCTCGGCGACGTGGCCTGAGACGGTGTTGCCGATGATGGAGAAGCCGCCGCCGACCAGCATGACGTAAAGGCCTTGGACTGAGTTGCGACAGTGATCGGGCACGAGGCTGTTCAAATACATCGCCGGCACGATGATGATGCCGATGACCGTAAGCCCATGCATGACCTGGAGGCCAATGGTGAAGCCGGCGGTCGGCAGGAAGGCCAGCACGGCGAGGCGGGCCACGCAGGCGCCACCGCCAAGTAGCATCAGACCGGGGAGCCCGAATCGATCACGGAGGCGTTCAAACGCCAGCATGTAGCCGATCTCAAACGTGACGCCGATGGTCGCGATCACGCCCGACCACTGGGATCCGATCCCGGCGACCTCCGACAGGTAGAGCGGGTAGAAACTGTAATAGGCGGCATTGGTGGCAACGAGCAGCCCGAGGCCGAGACACAACAGCAGGATGCGCGGACGCAGCAGGACCGCCGCTGCGTCCAGCGTCGGCAGACGTCGCGCCACGCCGCCGGCGTTCGCCACGGGCCCCAGACGGCGGGGCAGCGCGACTGCGTTGACCAGCGAGGCAAACGCGACCCCCATCGCGACGAACGGCACGACCTTCACGCCGTCGCCCAGATCGTAGAGCAACCACACCAGTGTGCTCGCCACGATGAAGCCGATCGTGCCCCACACGCGCACGCTGGAGTAAGGACGTCGCGGCATGCGCGGGTCGGCTTGGAGGCTGAAGAACAAGCCGTCGCTGAGGGCGATTTGAGGTTGGTTGGCCAATTGAAAGAGAAACACGCACGCGAGACAGGCCCAGAAGCCGGCGGCTTGGGAGAGCAGTCCGACGGCCAGGGTGTTGAGGGCGAAGAGCGCGATGAGCAGGGGCGAAACGACGCGGTAGCGATCGGCCAGCAAGGTCATGAACACCGGCATGATGAGCACCCCGATTTGGCCCGCCGCCATCACCAAGCCGAGCGAGCCCGGGGCGAGGTTTTTCACATCGCGCAGGTAGATCGGCAGGTAAGGTGACAGGCAGCCGAACATCGCGTAGACGCCGAAAAAATGCAGGCGCAGCCGCAGCAGTGAGGCGGGGGCAGACGGGGGTGTTGCAGGGGCGGGCGGCACGAAGCGCCAAGGCGACACCAGCGCGCCTGCGGATTCAACCGCCATTGCGACGGACGGTGGGAGGCGGCGCAGAAATTTTTGGTCAACCGCAGCTGGCCCCGTTAGGCGCAGATAGGGAAAACCGTCGGACCAAGCTCAATGGTTCGAAACGGCTGTGATCATCGGCGTGATCTGCGATTAAATTCTGATCGATATACGGAGCATGGTTGTCGCGACGGCAGCGGCTCGCTAGCGGTCGTGTCCGATGGCACATCGAATGAAACGGCGTTGGGTGGCGGCTCTTCTGGCGGGGGTTGCCCTGGGAGGGCGCGTTACACCGGCGGCGCAGCCCACTTACGACGTCATCGTGCGCGGGGCGCGGGTGCTCGACGGCACGGGGGCGCCCTGGTTTTACGCCGATGTGGCGGTCGCCGACGGCAAGATTGCGGTCGTTGGCCAGGTGCCCGCCGCCGCGACCGCGCCGATGGAGCTCGACGGCGCGGGACTCTATCTGACGCCTGGGTTTATCGATCCGCATTCGCACGCGGGACCGGCGCTCGCCACCGATGAGTTATCCGGAGCGGTGCCGTTGTTGGCGCAGGGCGTCACGACGGTCTTCATCAATCCCGACGGCGGTGGTCCCCTCGACTTGGCGGACCAACACCGCGTGCTCATGGCGCATCGACCGGCCGTCAACGTCGCGCCATTCATCGGACACAATTCTGTGCGCACGGCCGTGCTCGGACTGGATGATCGCCAGCCGACACCGGCCGAGCTCGATGCGATGCGCGAGCTCGTGAACAACGGCATGACCGAGGGCGCGTTTGGTTTGTCGGCCGGACCGTTTTACACGCCGGGATCGTTTTCCAAGACGGCCGAACACGTGGAGCTGGCCAAAGTCGCGGCCAAGTGGGGCGGCGTTTACACGAGCCACATTCGCGACGAAGGCGACTACTCGATCGGCCTGCTCGCGGCGGTCGACGAAGTCATCACGGTGGCGCGCGCGGCGCAGCTGCCTGGCATCGTCACGCACATCAAGGCGCTCGGCCCGCGCGTCTGGGGGTTGTCGGGCGAAGTCATCCAACACATCAACACCGCCCGCGCCGCCGGGGTAGAAGTGTTTGCCGACCAATATCCCTACGAAGCGTCGTCAACCTCGCTGGAGGCCGCGTTGGTGCCGACGTGGGTGCGCGAAGGCAGCCGTGGCGCCAAGCTCGCCCGACTGGCCGATGTCGAACAGCTGGGTAGCATCCGCAAAGGCATCGCGGAAAACCTCGACCGGCGCGGCGGGGCGGACCGGATCCAAATCCGGTCTTACGCACCGCACCCGGCGTGGGAAGGACAGACGCTCGCCGCCATCGCCTTTGAGCTCGGCGTGGATCCGGTCGAGGCCACCGTGCGCATGGTGAAGGCCGGCGGTGCCTCGATCGTGTCGTTCAATATGCAGGAGGCCGACATCCTCGCCTTCATGCAGCAACCCTGGACGATGACCTGCTCCGACGGCGCGCTGGTGGCCTTTGGCGACGGCGTGCCGCACCCGCGTTCCTACGGCACCTTCCCGCATAAGCTCCGCCAGTATGCACTCGATGGCGACACGCTGACTTTGGAGCGGGCCGTGCACAGCATGACGGGGCTGACCGCGTCGATCATGCGCCTGCGCGATCGTGGATTGGTGCGGCCCGGTATGGTGGCCGATCTCGTGTTGGTTGATCCGGCGACGATTGACCAGAAGTCGACGTATCAGGATCCCCATCACCTTTCGGTGGGCGTGAGCGTGGTGGTGGTAAACGGCCAAGTCGCCTGGCGCGACGAACAGTCGACGGGCGTGCGGGCGGGGCAGTGGTTGACCCTGGCCCCGGCCGGGGCCGCAGTGGGGACGAGGTAGGGTAGGCG
>CAXBDS010000310.1:0-3830 GCA_963974355.1 uncultured Opitutaceae bacterium | reverse complement strand
CCCGGCGGACTCGACGGTCAACGTGAACACGTTGCCTTCGGTCGGCCTGCAGCAGGTGGAAGTGCTCCGTGACGGTGCGTCCGCCATCTATGGTGCCGATGCGGTCGCGGGTGTGATCAACTTTATCACCGATCCGGAACTCACGGGTGGCACGATGTCGCTCCGTCTCGGCGCGACCGAGCATGGTGGTGGCGGCAGTGTGCAAGCCACGATCAACTTCGGCGACACCTTCGCCAACGGCAAGGGACGCATCACCGGTTCGTTGAGCGTCTATAACCGCGATGCGATTTACCTGAGCGAGCGCGAGGTCTCCGAGTCGACCAATCGTCTCGACGAAGCGCGCGCGCCTTGGACCGCCGCGGGCAGCGGCTATGACGGTCGTTCGTCCACGCAACGTTGGCCTTCCTTCCGCAAAGGTGAGGCGGCGGTCAGCGGCACGGTGAACTGGCTCTACCCGATCAACGGCACGCCGACCCTCACGACGACCGCCCTGCCTCGCGACCTGTATTCGAACTACAACCAATACATCATTGGTCAGCCGTTCTCGACCCGCACGAACCTCTTCACCCAGCTCGAGTTCGACATCAACGACAACATCACCGCCTTCGGTGAGGTGCTGGGCTACTACGCCGAGAACAAAACGGGTCGCGCTCCGATCACGCTCGCGTCGTCGGACGCCCGAATCACGTTGAGCGTGGACAACCCCTACAATCCCTATGGCTCCGCCTTCTACTCGACCACGGGTGACGGCGTGACCAAGGTCAGGGGCACCCCGACCCCGATCACGATCACCTCCATGCAACTCGTGGAAGGTGGGGTTGAGCGGGTTGAGTCATCCGACCGCGTCTACCGCTTGCTCGGCGGCTTCAAGGGCTCGATCGGCGCCACCACTTGGAAATGGGAAACGGCGGCCATGTATGGCCAATACAAGGCGACCGACTACCTCCTGAACGGGGTGCGCGACTCCCTCCTTTTGGCCGCGGCGCAACGCACCGATGCCAACGCGTGGAACCCCTTCGGCTACACGTTTAAAGTGCAGAACGGCGGGGTCGTGGTGGACCAACCTTACGTGAACCCGCAAGCCGTGCAGGATTCCTACACCGTGCGGGCTGACCGCGTCGGTCACACCAGCATCGCCAGCATTGATGCCCGCGCCAGCGGCGAAGTCGTGGAACTCTGGGCCGGCCCGATTTCGGCCTCGACCGGTGTCGAATATCGCATCGAGAACAAGAAGGATTACAAGCCGCCGTATATCAGCGTGAATCCCACGGATGACCCGACGGTTGAGCCCGGCAACAACGACTTGCTCGTGACGTCGCCGAAATACAACTACGACGCGGAGCGCACGATCACCAGCGCCTACGCTGAGACCGTGATCCCTCTGCTCGCGCCGAAGAACGACGTTCCGTTTGCCAAGACGGTGGAGTTCACCGCCTCCGTGCGTTACGAAAACTACGACGACTTCGGCAACGCCACCAAGCCGAAGTTCGGCATCAACTGGCGGGCGACCGACTGGCTGATGGTTCGCGCTTCCTACAACCAAGGTTTCCACGCCCCTGACCTCACGGACATGAACCAGCCCGCCTCGTTCACCGTCGGTTCGCCTCCCGGCACCCGTGACGCCGTGCGTGATAACTACTTCACCGGCGCCGGTCTCGCCTCGGACGTGCAGATCCTCAACAAGTCCTACACGACGCCCAACCCCGATCTGAAGCCGGAAGAGTCCGAAGGTATCTCGGCCGGTGTGGTCGTGGAAGTTCCCTTCGTGAAAGGCCTCTCCCTCAGCGTCGATTATTGGGAAATCAGCCAGGACAACCTGATCATCAACAAGACGCGCAGCACCGCGAACGACGAAGCATTGCTCCTCGCCTACACGCAGCAGCAGCTCGCCGCCGGTAAGAACATCCTCGATATCGACGTCGGTTCCTACACGGCGCCGGGTTCGGCCAATACCTATAAGGGTGACCCGAACACGCTGCGTGCGGCCGCCACGGCTGATGACAAGGCGCGCTTCGCGCCTTCCTACGCCGTCCTTCCGCAAAGCCAGTGGATCGCTCCGCTCGGCCAGTGGATCGGCACCCAGGCCCAGTTGATCAACGGCACGGGCACGGCGTTCACGAACGGCTTTGACTACCAGCTCGACTACAACCTGTCGCGCACGCCGCTCGGTTCCTTCCGCTTCAACACGACGTGGTCGATGTTCTTGAACAAGTTCGTCAAGGAGACTCCGGATGACCCGAAGGATGACGATATCATCAACTACACCCTCCCGAAGTGGAAGGGTTCCACCTCCCTCATCTGGCGTAAGGGCGCATGGGGCGCCAGCCTCAGCGCGGTGTGGCAGAGCGAGATCTACACGACGACCTCGACCAACCTCGCGGGTTACGAGAGCGCCGGTTCGCCGGACTACATCAAGGTGATCCAAAACGACGGTAACACCTATTACTACGAAGTCGGTGATCCTCAGATGCAGATCAACCTCGGGGCCAGCTACGCCTTTGGCCGCGACGCCAACCCATGGTTGAAGAACACCACGTTCCGCTTGGGCATCAACAATGTCCTCGACGATGAGCCTGCGCTCTACGACGAGAACGGCACGGGCTACTCCGGCGGCACGGGCACCAGCTTGTGGGTCGGTCGCTCCTATACCTTCGCGATCAGCCGCCAGTTCTAAGCTATGGTTTAGTCCCCGGGGCTGGCTGACGTCTCATCGGCGCCAGCCTCGATCTCGAACGCTCCGTCCGCTCTGCGGACGGGGCGTTTTTTTTTAGCCACGGCGATCTTTTCCCGCCTCAGGTGAGATCGAGCCAGGAGCGGCGGATAAGGAGGCCGGCACGCTTGAAGCGGATCTTTGTCGTTGGAGGCCGAGTTGGACTGATTTCACTGTCGAACATGGATTCCGGGCCGTGAAATCGATTTTTTTCATGTAACCGTGATCGGGATTTTCGGTCGCGAGCTATTAGGCCTCTGAATGGGCCCATCTGGCGGCCCGATGCCGGTAACCTACCAAGGGGGAGGGGGTTGCGGGGCTCAAAATCATGCAATTTGCCTGCCTTAAGGGGGCCGAATGGGTAGGGTCGTCCGTGTGTAACCCCAAGATCAGGGCCAAGTTATATCTGGTGATATAACCCCGGTCATTGGCCGATCCGGCTGAGGGACCTCTTGTGCGGTCGTCGAGTGTCGCGCGGTCTCAGGCCGGGTGGCGCTGGGCACGGTCTAATCCAAAGAACCTCTGGTTTACCAAAACCAACAAGCACCATGCACAGACTACAACACAGACAGAACTACCGATCGAAACATGCAACACAGCGCCGACGGCAACTCGTCGGACTGTTAATGGCGTCCCTGGGCGTCACGGCATTTGCGCAACAGGCGCCTGCTCCCGCCGCCGCCGATGATGGCGACGTGCTCACCCTCGAAGCCTTCGTCACGACGGGTTCGAACATCAAACGGCTGGAGAGCGAAAACGTTCTTCCGGTCACCGTCTTCAACAAGAGCCAGATCCAGGCTCGCGATGCCGCGACCTCGTTTGAACTCCTGGAGAGCATTTCTCAAATCACCACGTTCCCGAAGAACGAGACCTCCACCAACGCGGTCGCCGCTCGTGGTGGCAACGCCGCCGCCGCGCTTCGCGGTATCGCCCAAGGCAATACGCTGACCCTTCTGAACGGTCGTCGCATGCCCTACAATCCCTTCAGCTCGCTCAGCCCGGCGGACTCGACGGTCAACGTGAACACGTTGCCTTCGGTCGGCCTGCAGCAGGTGGAAGTGCTCCGTGACGGTGCGTCCGCCATCTATGGTGCCGATGCGGTCGCGGGTGTGATCAACTT
>CAXBDS010000309.1:0-3837 GCA_963974355.1 uncultured Opitutaceae bacterium | reverse complement strand
CACGGTAAGTGCGGATGTAAACCGACATGTCCCAGCGCAAGCCATCGACACCGTAATCGGCGAGCCACATCCGGGCGTTGTCACGCAAGTAGGACCGCACCTCGCCGCGCCCATAGTCGGGGCGGGTCGCGCCCCACGGCGTTTCGGCCCGCCAATCGTTGTAAAAATAGATGCCGCCCCCGTCGTTCTCGCTCCATCCGTCGAACTGCCAGAGCGAAAGGTCACTCGGACCGAAATGATTATAAACCACGTCGAGAATGACCGCGATGCCGTGGTCGTGGGCGCAGCGCACAAATGCCAGCAACCCCTCCGGACCGCCGTAGGCCGACTCGACGGCGTAGGGGTGCGCCGGGTTGTAACCCCAAGAAAAATCCCCGGCGAACTCCGCCACCGGCATGAGCTCGATCACGTTGATGCCGAGATCTGCCAAATAGGGGATCTTCGCTTGCGCCGACTCGAATGTGCCAGGCTTCCCTTCCTCGGTCGCATGGAACGAACCGATATGCATTTCATAGATGACCAACTGATCTTGCGACGGAGCCCGAAACGTCGACGCGGCCTCGCGAGCCTCCCCGGGCTCTGGCAACCAAACGATGCCATTGCCCACTGAGTTGGTGACTTTGCGCGCCCGCGGATCGACCCGCTCAAACTGATCGTCGCCGCGCGTAATGTGGTATTTGTATTCGTGGCCTATTTGGGCTTCGGGGACGAACACATACCACGTATCGCCATCTTCGCGATCAAGGGGATCGGCGTCCACGTCCCAGTCGTTGAATGTGCCGATCACACTCACTCGGTCCGCATTTGGCGCCCACACCCGAAACGCCACGCCACCTTCCACGGGGATCGCACCCATGCCTTGATGGACCGTGAGCGGTAGCTCGGCGGAGGATGAGAGGGACTCGGAGGGAGAGGGCGACAGGTCAGACCCGACGGATGGTGTGCTCATAAAGGGATAAAGAATTCCCCGCCCCTGTCGCAGCCCGCATACCACACGATGTGATTTCAATTATCATCCTATTTGACAATGAGTTAGGCACTTTCCACCAAACACCATGTCGCGCTTTTCAGGCAAATCGCCCGACGGCCGACCCACCCCTCGCCGCGAAATGCAGTCCCTCGCTTCCCCTGCCCCGAAACTAAACCTCAGCCCCCCTGCCACGCGTCAAATTCAGTCGCCGCTCGACGCGTCGCTTTCCTGCGCCAAGCAATCCCGCGTTGCCGAGCCAGAATCTGGCCGCGCACGTAAAACGCAGATGTTCCGTGATAGGGTTTTCTTCCACCCCCGGCAGGCCAGCTCAAAGCGACGAACCACCGGACACTCAGCTGTCCGCGTTCATCCAACAATGCTGCCCCCGCCACGCCCAGCTCCGAGCATCCCGCGGTTCGAACTCGTTCGTCCGAAGATCGACGCCGCTAAATTAGCCACTTGCTTAATTAAGTAATATCTTAACTATTAGTCCATGCAAAGCCTCCTCGCCATCGCCGACCCGACACGGCGCCGGATCATCGAACTGCTCGCCGAAGGCGAGCGCACCGCCGGACAACTCGTCGAAGAATTCGACATGAGCGCTCCCGCGATTTCCCAACACCTCAAAGTCCTGCGCGAAGCGGGACTCGTGACCGTGCGAGCCGAAGGCCAATCCCGCGTGCAACGGGTCAACCCCGCCGGATTCGACGAGATCGAATCCTGGTTGGAGAGAACCCGCTCGCGCTGGTCGCGCCACCTCGACGCGCTTGAGCGCGAGTTGCGCGCCGACGATACCCGCCTCGCTCAATCCGTCAAAAGACGCCCTGCCCAATCATGAAACCCGAACAGCCCTACGGCACCTTTAACGGCCCCGCCGAAGTGCGCCTCATCCGCACTCTGCCTGGCCCCATCGAACGCGTGTGGGACTTCCTCACCGATCCGGAAAAACGCGCGCGCTGGTTCGCTGGCGGCCCGATGGAGCCGCGGCCCGGCGGCAAGGTGTCGCTCCATTTTCAACACAAGAATCTCGCGCCCGACGAAGTCCCTCCCGACCACTACAAGGACGTCCATGAAAACGGCTTCGAGATGCCCGGCACGATCCTCCGTTGGGAACCGCCCCGCTTGCTGAGCTACACCTTCGACGACGATTCCGACGTCACCTTCGAGCTCACCCCCGCAGGGCAAAACGTCGTGCTCGTGCTCACCCATCGCAGCCGCGGCGAAGACATTCCGCACCTCAGCGGCTATGCCAGCGGCTGGCATACGCACTTCGCCATCCTCACCGCTCTCCTCAACGACACGCCCCCGCCGCCCTTCTGGGCGACGCATCGCGAGCTCAAGGTCGCCTACGAGAAGCTCCGCGCCGAGCTGAAAGCCTAGCGCCTTCCGCCTCACCGTCCCTCCGTCTTCCGACGCCCCCGTCTGGGCTTGGGGGCGGAGCTGCGTCCAAAACTCTCCGCCTCAAACGTGTATCCATAGAAACCACCATCCGTGAAAACCAGCTCGTTCCAACCTCCCACCGTCGTCTCCCCGGCCGCCTGGCTCACCGCCCGGCGCGAACTCTTGCGCGAAGAAAAAGACTTCACCCGCCGACGCGATGAACTGGTTGCCCGCCGGCGAGCGCTGCCCTGGGTAAAACTCGACCGGCCCTACACCTTCGACTCACCCGCGGGTCGCGTGACGCTGGCCGAACTCTTTGCCGGCCGCAGCCAACTCGTCATCCAACATTTCATGTTCGGCCCGGGCTGGGAGGAGGGCTGCAAGAGCTGTTCGTTTGGTCTGGATCACTTCAACGCCTCCGCCGTCCATCTGCCCGCCCGCGACGTGAGCTTCGCCGTCGTATCCCGTGCACCACTCGCCGAAATCCTGCCGTTCAAGCAACGCATGGGTTGGGACGTGACTTGGGTTTCATCCCACCTCACCGACTTCAACTGGGATTTTCACGTCTCGTTCACCCCCGAGGAAATGGCCGCCGGCAAGGTCTACTACAACTACGGCATGCAACCGTTTCCTCAGTCGGAAGCCCCGGGCATCAGCGTCTTCGCGCGCGACACCGCCGGCGTCGTCTACCACACGTATTCAACATTTGGACGCGGCGTGGAATTCATGCTCGGCACCTACGAGATTCTCGACCGCACGCCAAAAGGACGCGATGAGGCCAACCTCAGCTACGGCATGGAATGGGTCCGCCATCACGACCGTTATGACCCCGTCCCCGACGCATCGTGACGCGGGCGCGCCCCCTCGCCGCGGGCGATGGCTACTCGCCGCCGCGCTGCTCGCCCTCGGTCCCAAATGTGCATTGTGCGTGCTGGCCTATGCCGGGCTCGGCGCCGCGTTAGGATTCGGTGGCGGCGAGCTTTGTGGGCCCGCCGAGCCGGGCGCAGCGACGCTCATCCTCACCAGCGGATTCGGCCTGCTGGGCCTCGGCGTGATCGCCTGCCAGAAGGGTCGGAGACGCCTCGCCTCAGGTCGGCGGTAACCTAAGGGGAACGCGCAGGTTGGGCCGGCCCGGGACTCGACCGATTCGCCCTGACGTGTAGTTTCACCGCATGAAGACCATCGTCGCATTGTTCCTCGCGATCGCGCTTGGCGCCGTCGGCTTGTTTTACCTCAACGAGCGCCACGAACAAGCCGCCGCCGCCGCCGCGGCCCAAGCCGAAGCGGAGGTCGTCGCTCGCCACGTGGAGCAATTCGGCGAAGAGGCCAAAAACCCCGCGATTGAGTGGCGCGAAACCGGCCTCGGTGTGCTCCACCAAAAGATCGGCGAAGGCGCGCCGATTTTCCCCGGCGCCGAAGTGCGGTTCAGCTACGTGGTGCGGCTGAAGGACGGCACGGAGGTGGACCGCTCCAAAGAACCGATGGAC
>CAXBDS010000308.1:0-3855 GCA_963974355.1 uncultured Opitutaceae bacterium | reverse complement strand
CGGGGCGAAATGCCAACCGGTGGTTTCTCGCGGTGCAGGCGGCATTGGCGTTGGCCCTGGCCATTCCGGCGGGACTCCTGCTGCGCTCGGCGACGACGGTGCTCGCCGCGGATCTGGGTTACGACCGGAATGGTTTGTTGATCGTGGAGATCGACGTGCGGGATCGCGGTTATGAAAAGGTGGATGGGCTCGCCTACTGGCAGCGGGTGTTGGATGCGGCGGCGGTCAACCCGTTGATTATGAGCGCGGGGATCTCCAATCGGCCGCCGTTTAGTCCGGTCGGATCGGCCACGCCTTCGATCAACGGGGTGCGGGTTTCGCGAAGTGTCGGCTTCAACGTCGTCGGTCCGGGGTTCTTTAGCACGCTGGGCCAGCGCATCATCCAAGGGCGTGACATCACGTTGGCGGATGACCAACTCGATGCGCGGGTGGTGGTGGTGAACGAGGCGATGGCCAACGCGTTTTGGCCGGGCGAGAGTCCGGTCGGTCGCAGCGTGCTCGTCTTTCCGGGCCGGCCCGAGTCGCGCGTCATCGGCGTCACGCAGGATTTGCGGATCAGCGCTTACGGGCGACACGAGCCGATGATTTACGTTCCGATCGGCATCGGTTGGACCAGTCGCTGTTTCCTTTACCTGCGCCATCGCGGCTCGACAATCGAAGCCATGCGGGCGGCGGAGGCGGTGCTCGCGCAGGCGGACCCGCAGTTGCCAGCGCGGGAGATGGTTTCGTTCAACGATACCTTTGCCCGGCAAACGGCGGCGTTGCGGGTGGGCGCGCAGACGTTGGCATTGTTGGCGGCGTTGGCGTTGGCTCTGGCGGCGGTGGGGACTTACGCGATCGCGGCCTTTGCCACGGAGCAGCGTCGCTACGAGATCGCGGTCCGGCTGGCGTTGGGGGCCGAGCGCGGGGGCATCTTTCGCCTGCTGGTATTGGTCAACACGGGCCCGTGGTTGGTCGGGTTGGTGGTGGGGGGCTTCGTGGGCGGGATGGTATGCCGTTTCAGCGCGCCGTTCCTGATCGATGTGCCGACCTTCGATGGGGCGATTTTCGGGGCCGCCTGTGCGGCGGTGGGGGTGGTCTCGGTGGGCAGCGTGGTGATCGCTGCGCTGGTGCATTACCCACGGAGGCCGTTCGGGCTGTTGCGGGCTTGAGTCGGCGCCGCGCGCCGCAACCGACGAAGAGCAATCGGTGCGTGGCGAATGGCAATTCCCGCCAAGTAGGGGGCGGCGGTTTGGGGTAAGATGGCCCTTGTCGTGGTTCCGTCGATACGCCGGGCCGCGGCGCTTACCTGCCAACTATGAAAACCTCTCCTTTTGTCTCGCTCGGCGCCCTGTTGCTCGGGCTGTCCTTTCCTGCGCTTGCCCGAGCCGCCACGCCATGGTCCGTGCGTTTGCGGGCGACCTATCTGGAAACGGTCGACAAGTCGTCGGCATTTTCCGCGCTGGGGATAAATTTTGCCGAAGATGCGGTGGTCGTGAGTGACCGGCTTATCCCGGAAATCGATATCAATTACGCGTTCACGGACACGCTCGCGGCGGAGCTGGTGCTGACGATTCCGCAGGAACACCACGTCGATCTGAAAGGGGCGGGGCGGCTCGGTTCGTTCAAGCATTTGCCGCCCACTTTACTGCTGCAGTATCGCCCGCATTTCGACGGGTCGTGGCGTCCCTACCTCGGCGTCGGCGTGAACGTCACGCTGATCTTTGATGACGATCTGTCGGTGACGGGGGTGCCTCTGGAATTGGAAGATTCCAGCGTGGGTCTGGCGGTGCAGGCGGGCGTCGATTACCGACTCAGCGAGCGTTGGCATCTCAGCGTTGACGTGAAGCGGGCGAGCTTGCGCACCGACGTGAGGGCGGGCGGGGCCACGCTCACTGAGGCGAAACTCGATCCATGGCTCTGGTCCTTGGGGGTGCGTTACGATCTCTGACGCATCTGGTCGGTCCACGCGGTTGGCCCGACCAGGCACCGCGCCCATGGTTTCACGCGCCGAGGATCTTTTGAGCGAGTTGCAAAAACGCCTCGAAGGCGTGGGTGCGGGTGGCTTGGCGCGGCCAGACGAGGGCGATGGAGCGGTGCACCGGATGCGGCGCGAGCGAGCGAAAAACAACATTCCGGCCGGTGGACTGGGCGACCGCCATGCGCGGAGTAAGGGACAGGCCGAGACCGGCCTCAACGAGCGCCAGAACGGTTTCGAGTTGGGAGCTTTCGATGGAGATATTCGCTTCCAAGCGCGCGTCGCGGCAGAGTTGCAACGCTTGGCCGCGCAGGCAGTGCGCCTCCTTCATGAGCACGAGTGGCTGCTCGACGAGGTGAGCGAGATCGACCGTGCGGGTGCGACCCAACGGGTGCTCGGCGGGGAGGGTGGCGAGCAATTCATCCTCGAGCAGTGGCGCGATCTCCCACTCATCGCCGCGCATCGGGGGACTGACCAGGGCCGCATCCAGGTCGCCACGCCGCATCTGCTGCAACAGCACCTCGGTCGGCTCCTCGCTCACGGTAAAAATGAGTTGCGGATACTGGTTGCGCGCTGCCTGCAGCAGTCGCGGCAACAGATACGGTGCGACCGTCGGAATCGCGCCCAGCCGCAGCATGCCTTTCGCGTCTTGTTGGTAGGTCGAGGCTTCGGTGACGGCGTCGTGCAATTCCTGCAAAATAAGGCTCGCGCGCGCCAAAAACCGCTGGCCGAAGGGCGTCGGCGCCACACCTTTTTTACGCCGTTGCAGCAACGGCTCGCCCAACTCGTCCTCCAGTTTCTTAATCTGATGGCTGAGCGTCGGTTGGGTGACATGGCAGCGCTCCGCGGCCCGCGTGAAATTGCCGATACGCACCACTTCGACGAAGTAACGCAGCTGATGAATCTCCATAGACCAAGTCTATCGTTTCCATGGAGCATAACAATTTCCATCGATAGATAGTTTCGTGGTATGCTCCGTGTCCATTTTGTCCGTCGTGTTGTGTTTGCCCGCCGCGGGGCGGCTTCATGACGCTTCACCTTTTTCCGGGCTGTCACGGAATTTTTCGAAACAGTCTGTCACCCAACCCTCATTCATCCTTCTCTTTACTCACTCATGGAAAACCCACACGACGGCGCCGTTCTCGGAGACCTTAACGAAAGCACTCGCGGCAGCGAAAGCGGCGGCAAATGCCCTTTCCCTCACTTGCACGGTGGCGCGCAGAAACAAAAACCCACCAGCGCCGGGGCGCATGGTAACAGCGACTGGTGGCCGAATCAGCTCAGCCTGAAGATGCTTCACCAGAACTCCGGGCTCTCCGATCCGATGGGCGCGGATTTTGACTACGCGGCCGAGTTCAAGACCTTGGATTTGGCGGCGGTGAAGCAGGACCTCTACGCGCTGATGACCGATTCGCAGGAGTGGTGGCCGGCTGACTTCGGTCACTACGGCCCGTTCTTCATCCGCATGGCGTGGCACAGTGCCGGCACCTATCGCACGGGGGACGGTCGCGGCGGGGCGGGCGCGGGGCAGCAACGTTTTGCGCCGCTCAACAGCTGGCCCGACAACGTCAACCTCGACAAGGCGCGCCGTCTCCTTTGGCCGATCAAACAGAAATACGGCCGCAAGATTTCGTGGGCCGATCTCATGATCCTCACCGGCAACTGCGCGCTCGAATCGATGGGCTTTAAGACCTTCGGTTTCGCCGGCGGTCGCGCCGACGTCTGGGAGCCCGAAGAAGACGTTTACTGGGGCTCCGAAAAGGAGTGGCTCGCCACCAGCGACAAGCCCCACAGCCGTTACTCCGGTGAACGCGATCTTGAGAACCCGCTCGCCGCCGTGCAGATGGGCCTCATCTACGTGAACCCGGAAGGCCCGGACGGTAACCCCGATCCGCTCG
>CAXBDS010000307.1:0-3862 GCA_963974355.1 uncultured Opitutaceae bacterium | reverse complement strand
CGAAGACGGAAAATGGTGGCTGAGCGACGTGACCGTCATCGCACCCAAGACCTCCTCATAATGCGCCGCCTCGCCCCCCTTGCCCTTCTCTTCGTGGCAGGTTTTTTCCGCCTCCCCGCGGCCGAACCGATCCCGGAAGAGCTCCAGACACCGTCCGGTCCGGGCGCGACTGCCGCCCGCGTCACGACCACCGCGACCGGAGGACGCCTCGTGCTCTCTTGGATTGAGCGGCTGGGCGGCGGCACCGGTGCACTTTATTGCGCCACCCTCGCGCCCGACGCCGCCGGTTGGTCGCCCGCGTATGCCGTGACCGCCGGCCCCGATCTGGTGATCAACAGCATGGATACGCCGCAGGTCGTGTTCGGCCATGAACGTCGGGCCGCTGCCGTGTGGTTGCGCCGGAGCGATCAGGGCACTCAGGCGTGGACCGCGCGCTCACTTGATGAGGGTCTGACCTGGGGCCCGCCCCAACGCCTCACCACCGAAACGCCCCGCCAGGAATTCGTCGCCGTCGGCGCGCTGCCCGACGGACGCTTTCTCGCCGTCTGGCTCGACGGTCGCCCTGCCGGCGCGACGGCCCTTTACGGCCGTATCATCGGTGAGGACGGTCCGGACACGTTGATCGATGATCGCGTCTGCGACTGTTGCGCCATCGCGCTCACGGTCTTCCCGGATGGTTCGGCGCTCGCCGTGTATCGGGATCGTCAGGACAACGAAGTGCGTGACCTCGGCCAAGCCCGCTGGCGCGCAGACACCGGTTGGGCCGTGGAAACCTCCGCCCTGCCCGCCGATGGGTGGAAAATCGCCGGCTGCCCGGTCAACGGTCCCGCGCTGAGCCGCGTCGGCGCCGGGCTCGGCCTCGTCTGGTTCACCGGTGCCGAAGACGATCCGCGCATGATGGCCTCTACCTCCGCCACCGCCGGCCGTCGTTGGTCGGTCGGTTACCGTTTGTCGGCCCCGGGTCCCGTGGCCGGACACGGCGGGGCCGCGCTGCTGCGCAACGGCACCCTGTGGACCTCGTGGCAAGCCGCCAACGGTGACATCGCCCTGCGTGAGTTGCGCCCCGGCGGTCGGCCCAGCGAAATCCTGCCCCAGGCCTCGGCCACCCGCGGTGTGCCCCAATTCGCCGTCGCCCGCGACGAGCCGGGTAAACCCACTCAACTCCTCCTCGTCTACGGCGTCGCTGGCGAAGACGATTCCGCCGAAGCCTCCCGCCTCGTCACGACGCGCTTAACCCTGCCCACCGCCGAGATCACTCTGGCCGATGATTGCGGCTGCGACCCCGCCGTCCAAGCCGAACGGGGCTACGCCGTGCGTGGTGAGGTCACCGCCGTGGATCGCGAGCACGAGCGATTGGAAATCAGCCATTTCGCGGTGCCCGGCATCGTGCCGGCGATGACGCGCACGGTGCGCATCGACGTGCGCCTGTTGGACGTGTTGCAACGCGGCCAACCCTTCCTCGGCCGACTGGAACAACGCGACGACGGCGATTGGTGGCTCTTCGACGTGCGACTGTTGCGCCGCCCCTGAAATCGCCCCCCTTGACGACTTTGCTACGCTGCGGGCAGATCACGTTGATCAACTCGCCGCCGAGCGCCATTGCTCACCTTCGCCTCGCCGTCATTCGTCGCCCCAACATCACTTTATCACTTGCACGCCCCCCACCACATCCTGCGGTTTCGCGACGTGACTGTGCGCTATGGCCGCACGGTCGCGCTCGATGGCGTGTCGGTTGACATCCTTTGCGGCAGCGCGACGGCGATCCTCGGGCCCAATGGCGCGGGCAAGAGCACCCTGCTGCGCACGATTCTCGGCTGGGATATGCCTGGCCAAGGCGAGATCCTCCTCGGCGACGCCCATCCGCAACACGCCCTGCCGCGCCTCGCCTACGTGCCCCAGCGGCAGACGATCGACTGGGATTTCCCCATTTCCGTGCGCGGCGTCGTCGAGCAGGGGCGTTACCCGGCGCTCGGGCCGTGGCGGCGTTTCGGCCCCCGCGACCGCGAAGCGGTGGACCGCGCCCTGCACGAACTGGAGCTCACCGCGCTGGCCGACCGCCCGATCCGCGCGCTTTCCGGCGGACAGCAACAACGCGTTTTCCTCGCCCGCGCCGTCGCGCAAGGGGCCGATATCTTTCTCCTCGACGAACCCTTCGCCGGTCTCGACCTGGTCGCCAGCGAGGAACTCGCGCATCTCCTGCGCACCTGGCGCGCTCAGGGCCGGACGGTCGTCGCCGCCCTGCACGATCTCACCCTCGCCCGCCAGACCTGCGATCAAGCCGTGTTACTGGCCACGCGCATCATCGCCAGCGGGGCCATCGCCCAAGTCCTGACCGAGGCCAATATCGACGCCGCCTTCCGCGCCGGCCGCAGCGGCGTGTCGGCCGCCGATCCGCTGCACGGCATCCGCACCACGCATTTCGACGCATGAACGCCCTGCACGAATGGTTCATCGCCCCGTTCGACTACGGGTTCATGCAACGCGGCCTGCTCTCGGCCGTGCTGCTCGGCTTGAGCGGCGGCATGCTCGGCGCGATTCTGGTGCTCCGCCGGCTCACACTCATGGGCGACGCGCTGTCGCACTCGCTGCTCCCCGGCCTCGCGTTGGCCTGGTGGTTCTTCGGGTCGAGCCCGTTGGCGCTCTTTGCCGGCGCCTTGATCGCGGGTCTGCTCACGGCGCTCGGCAGCGCGTTGGTCAGTCGTCTCACCCGCGTGAAGGAAGACGCGGCCTTCGCCGCGCTGTTCATCCTGTTCTTCGCCGGCGGCATCGCGTTGTTGGGCAAGTTGCCCACGCAGATCAATCTGTCGCACATCCTCTTCGGTCACGTGCTCGGCGCCGGTCCGGCCGATGTGCAACGTGCCGCCGGCGTGACCGCGCTCACGCTCGTCGCGTTGTTGGTTTTCCGCCGCAGCGTCTTGCTCGAGACCTTTGACCCGGTGTTCCATCGCGCGACCGGTGGCCATGGTGCCGTCGTGCATGGTGCCTTCCTCATGCTCACCGTGCTCAATCTCGTCGCCGCGCTGCAGACGATGGGCGTGGTGTTGGCGCTGGGCCTGTTTATCCTGCCGGCCGTCACGGCTTATCTCTGGTGCGAGAGTTTCCTGCGCATGATGGCTTTGTCCGCCGGCATCGCGGTGTTTGGCGCATGGGCCGGCATCCTGTTCAGTTACCATGCCGGCCTGCCCAGCGGGGCCGCCATCGTGCTCAGCCTGGGGGGGATTTTCCTCGGCTCGATCCTGCTGAGTCCGCGTCACGGTATACTCGCCCGTCTGCGCCGTTCTCCCCAGCTGCGTCACCCGGAGGCCGACGCCGCTCACGCTCCGCATTCCCATCATCATCCATGAAAACGTGGTGGTTCTTTCTCGCGCTGTGCGGTGCGTCGCTCAGCACCGCCACGCCCTTGCGCGTAGTCACGTTACAACCCGTCCTGGCGGAGTTCGCGGCGACCATCGGCGGGCCTGAAGTTGCCGTAGTTTCCCTGCTGCAACCGGGGGCGGACCCTCACGTCTTCGATCCGACGCCCGCCGATCTGAGACAGATGATCGATGCCGATTTGGTTTTGGCCTCCGGTCTCGGGGTCGAAGGCTTTCTCGAACGTCTCGCCGGCCGGGCCACCTTGCATGGCCGCCTCGTCGTGGTCGGCGATGCCCTCCCGAAGGCACAACTCCTCACCAACGCCGACCACCACGATCACGGTTTCGACCCGCACTGGTGGCACAGCGTCGCCCTCGCCCGCGTCGCCAGTGACCTGATACGCGACACGTTGATTTCCCTCCGCCCGGATGACGCGGCGGGCTTCCGCGCCCGGGCCACCCGGCACGACGAAACGCTGGCGGCACTCGCGCAGTGGATGGTTCCGCTC
>CAXBDS010000306.1:0-3937 GCA_963974355.1 uncultured Opitutaceae bacterium | reverse complement strand
CGCGCCGGCGGCCAGCATGCCGATGATGGCGCTCACCGCCTCGCGGCTGCCTGCGGCCATCAGGCCGAACGTCGCGGCGATGACGAGCACCACGCGCCCGTCCAGCATCGCCAGACGCATCACGCGAAATAGGGTTTCTCCAGGGAGTGGGGGTGGTCGGTCGATCTTGCCAGACATGGGTTCAGGATCGAACACTGTGCGGTTCCCGACCTTGGCCACGCCAGAGCAAAAAACATTTCCCTTCCGACTCGAGTTCCCGCCCGACCTGCCGATCAGTGCGCGCGCCGGCGAAATCGTGGACCTGTTGCGCGTTCATCCGGTCGTGATCCTTGCTGGGGAAACGGGTTCGGGCAAGACCACGCAGATCCCGAAACTCTGCCTCGCCGCTGGCGGCGGCCGCACCGGGCGCATCGCCTGCACCCAGCCGCGGCGGGTCGCGGCGCTTTCGGTTTCCCGCCGCGTGGCCGAGGAACTCGGCGTCGAGTGGGGCCGGGAGGTGGGGTGCAAGGTGCGATTCGACGACCGCACCTCCCGGCAGACCGTGATCAAGTTTCTCACCGACGGAATGTTGCTGGCCGAGGTGCAGAGCGATCCGCTGCTGCAAGACTACGATACGATCATCATCGACGAGGCGCACGAGCGCTCGCTCAACATCGACTTCCTGCTCGGGCACTTGCGCACGCTGCGCTACAAACGTCCCGAATTACGCATCGTTATCACGTCGGCGACGATCGATACCGAGGCGTTTTCCAAAGCCTTCGACGATGCGCCGGTCGTGCAGGTTTCCGGGCGCACTTTTCCGGTCGAAGTAATTTACGCGCCCCTCGACGGGCTCGGTTCCGATGCGGCCGAGGACGACGATCCGGCCAGTGGCGCCGAGGCGTTGCACTACATTGATGGCGCGATTGAGGCCGTGCAACGCGTGCTGCGCGACAGCAGCGCCGGCGATGTGCTGGTCTTCATGCCGGCCGAGCGCGACATCCGCGAGACCTGCGATGCGCTCAGTGGCCGCACTCGCGGCGTCGAACTCGTCCCGCTTTTCGGCCGTCTTTCCAATGCCGAGCAGCAACGCGTTTTCGCCTCCACGGGCGCCCGCAAGATCATCGTCGCGACCAACATCGCGGAGACCTCGCTCACGATTCCCGGCATCCGTTTCGTGATCGATACCGGGCTCGCCCGCGTCAGCCGTTACGTGCCGCAGGGTCGCACCCGCCGCCTGCCGATCGAGGCGGTCGCCCAATCCAGTGCCGACCAACGCAAAGGCCGCGCCGGCCGCGTCTCGGCGGGTGTGTGCATCCGCCTCTACAGCGAGGCGGACTACCTCGCCCGGCCTCGTTTCACGCAGCCGGAGATTCAGCGGGCCAACCTTGCCGACGTTATCCTGCGTCTTAAGGCATTCGGGCTGGGTGACATTGAGCGTTTTCCCTTCATCAACATGCCGGCGGCGAAATCGATTCGCTCCGGCTACGGCCTGCTGGAAGAGCTTGGCGCGCTCGACGCCAACGACCGGGCGGGGGAGGGCGTCTCCCGTCAACTCACGCCGGTCGGCCGCGAGTTGGCGCGCCTGCCGGTCGACCCGACCGTCGGCCGCATGATCCTGCAGGGACGCACCGAGAACGCGCTGCGCGAGGTGCTCATCATCGCCGCCGGCCTCAGCGTGCAGGATCCGCGCGAGCGCCCGCTCGACAAGCAGGCGGCCGCCGACACCGCGCACCGTCGCTTCGCCCATCCGGATTCGGATTTCCTTACGCTGCTGAATATCTGGGAAGCGTTTCACGACGAGTTCGAGCGCCTCTCGCAGGCCAAGTTGCGCCGCTTCTGCCGCGACCATTTTCTGAGCTACACCCGACTGCGCGAGTGGCGCGATATCCACGCCCAGCTCGCCGATACCGTGAGCGGCCGGCGGGATTTGCAGGCGACGTCGGTGTGGGACGGCGTCGCGCCGGAAGCGCGCGGCGAGGAAAAGGTATTGTTTGGCTCAGCGGCCTATCGAGCGATCCATCGCAGCATCCTCGCCGGCTTGCTCGGTAACGTGGCCACGCGCGACGACGAGAAGGGCGGCTACAAGGCCACGCATTCGCGCAAAGTGAGCCTGTTTCCGGGCTCGGTGCTCTTCGTGCGCGACGACAAAAAGAAGCCGCCGCCGCGAAGCGCCAAGGCCAAGGAAGCCGCCGCTCGCGCCGCGAAGGGACCACGCTGGATCATCGCCGCGGAGATCATGGAAACCACGCGTCTTTACGCGCGGACCGCGGCGCGGCTCGATCCCCTCTGGGCCTTGGAGCTTGGCGGACACGTCACCGCCGTCGCGCACAGCGAACCGTTTTGGGACGAGGCTCGGGGGCGCGTCATGGTTCGCCAGCGCACGCGCCTCTACGGTCTGGAGGTGGAGGCCAAAGCGGTCGGTTACGGCGCGCTCGATCCGGCGGATGCGACCGACATCTTCATTCGCGAGGCGCTCGTCAACGACACCATCACGCAACCGTTGCCCTGCCTCGTCCATAATCGCGAGGTGCGCGAACGCCTGGCCGCCGAACTGACGCGCCGACGGGATCGCGGCGTGTTGAACCTGGACGAGGCGGTGTATCGGTTTTATGCAGACACCTTACTCGGCGAGGACGGTGATTCGTTGCCGTATGGCCCGGTGTCGGCGGTGCCGGAGTTTGCACGTTTGGTGCGCACGCAGAGCGATGCCGCGCCCGACTTCCTGAAGCTGAGCGAGAACGATCTGCGTCCGCCGGAAGAGGCGCCGATTGATCCGGCGCTGTTCCCGCCCTCGGTGCCGGTCGACAACCGGGTGCTGCCGCTCGTCTACGTGTATCGACCCGGGGAGGACGACGATGGCGTGACGCTGGAGGTGAATGTGCGCGAGGCCCTCGAACTCACGCCGGCTGCGCTCGACTGGGCCGTGCCTGGGCATCTGGCGGCGAAGGTGGAGCACTACCTGCGCGCCCTGCCCAAAGACCTGCGTCGTGAAGTCATGCCGCTGGCGGCGACCGCGCAGACGCTGACCCAATCGCTGGCGGCGCGGGACCGCCTCACCGGTCGCCGCGAGACGCTGCGTGAAGCCTTGGCGGCCCGTTTGGGCGAACGCTTCGGCCTGACGATCTCGACGGCGCTGTGGGATGAGCGTCCCCTGCCGGGACATCTGCAGGTTCGGGTCAAAGTCGTCGACGACGACGGCAAGGAGTTGGCCGCGTCCCGGGATCTGGCGACGATCGCCTCGGCGTTGGCGGAGCACGAGCGGCACCTGAGTGCACAATCGCCGCGGAAGGAAACCTCGGCCTGGCGAGAGGCGCGAACGCGTTGGGAGCAGACCGGCCTGAGCGACTGGCCGGCGCGGGATCTGCCCGAAAGCATCACGGTGAGCGAAGCGGCCGGGGTGCCCCTGCGGGCGTATCCGGTATTGCGTGACAACTCGGGCAACGTCGAGGTGCGGCTGGCGCGCACGCCGGAGGACGCCGCCACCTGGCACGCGGCGGGACTGCGGAGGCTGCTGGCGGAGGCGCTGCGCTACGAGTTGGCGTGGTTCGAAAAGGATCTGAAGGGACTGCGGGTGATCGGGCCGTTGGCGGCTTCGTTTACGACCTTTGAGCGCATGCGGGCCGATGCGGCGGCGAGCGTGGCCCACGCGGTCACGGATCCGGCGCGGGTCGCGGGGGGCGGGCGCACGCGGGCGGCGTTTGAGTCGGCGGTCGCGCTCGGGAAGCGTGAGCTGCGCGGCATGGTGCTGCGCTTGACGGACCGGCTGCGCGAGATTCTGGAGCTGCGGCAGGCCTTGCTCGTGCACCCGACGCCCTATGCCGGCCTGGCGGAGGAGGTGGCGGCGTTGTTGCCCGCAGGGTTCATGGCGGAGATCCCGCTGGGGCAGTTGGAGCACGTGCCGCGTTACCTGCGGGCGCGGCTGGCGCGGGCGGATCGTTGGTCGCAAAACCCGCCG
>CAXBDS010000305.1:0-3965 GCA_963974355.1 uncultured Opitutaceae bacterium | reverse complement strand
CCTCCACCATGACAACCACTGCCCTAATAGCCACAGTTTTATTTAAAATGCTCTAAGCAGCAGGACGAGTGAGCGTCACATCGCACCACTCGCCAAGCATGCGACGGGAAACGTCCCAGCCCGTAGCCGCATCGGCGAAGGCCGCCTGCACCTGAGCGCCCTCTTCCGCCAAGATCCCACTGAGGACCAGCGTTCCGCCCGGCGCCACCGCCGCCAGCAACTCCGGCACATACTGCATTAAGATGTGCCCCAGAATGTTCGCCAACACGAGGTCGCGTTGCTCGCCTTCGAATCCGGTGATTAGGTCGCCCTCGTAGAAGCTAACCGCATCAGCGAGTCCGTTAAGCGCCGCGTTTTCCCCGCTGATCTGAACGGCCTCGGCGTCGTTATCGAATCCGAGCACCTCCCTGAAACCCAAGCGTGCCGCCGAAATCGCCAAGATCCCCGAACCGCACCCGGCATCGATCACCTTGGCGTCAGCTTTGGCCGTTTTAGCCCATTCCACCAGTCGCTCGCAGCAGAGCCGCGTCGTCTCGTGATTCCCTGTGCCGAATGCCATCCCTGGATCGAGCCAGATCGCGACGTCATCATCCCCCAACGTGTAGGTCTCGCGCTCCCACACCGGCACCCAATGCAGCCGGCCGCACTGCCATGCCTTGAAATGTGCCTTGTAGCTGTTCCGCCAATCCTCATCCGGCAACCCGGCCACCTCAGCCTGCTCCGGCCAATCCGCGAACTTCAGCCGCAACGCTCGCCAAGCGAATTGAGCCTTCTCGGCGGACTCGAAGATTCCCAGCACCCACGCCGTACCCGCCAGGACATCCTCGCCGAGGCTCCAACCTTCGTCGCCGTGTTCCAGCAGGATTTCCTCAACGCCCTCGACCTCATCGACCGCGATTCTCCGCTTGATTTGAAAAAGTCCCATCGCCGCACGATCCACCAACCTCCTCACACTTCAATCGGAATGTCGTCCGAGGAATCAGCTCCCTCCGCTCGCGAACCTCGCGACCTCGGAAGCGCCCTGTTCGCCCGGCTCGGGGCGGCCCCTTCTCCTCGAAGATCCGCCCCAGAGTGGCCCCCTCCTCCCGTGACGGAAGGTGGGACATTCCTGCGCGCGCTCGCTCCGAACCAATCTCGATCCCCTTCCGGTCCACGCATCCTGATCAACCCCAGCCGTAAGCACCATAAACGGGGCAAACGCCGCGGTCTCACGCGACCACCTCCTCGCTCACCGCCCCAATTCGCCGCCCCACCCGCCGCGTCGCATACATCGCTCCCGCCAGCAGACCGAACAACGCCGCCGTGCCGGCCACCAACGAGTAATCCTCCAGCCGGAGAACCAAGTAGAGATAACCATAGATCCCTCCCAACAACAACGTGACAAAACCCGACCGGCGTCCGCTGCCTAAAATAGCCCGACAATAAAAGCCGACCAATGCCACCGCAGCTCCGGCCGCGATGCCGTAGGCCCAGCCGAACCCCACCACTTCCGACAACGCCAGCAGCCCGAGGAAGAACAAACACAACGCCGCTCCGACCATCAAATAGTTCAGCCCGTGCAACGTCAGTCCTGACCACGCTTCAAACAGGAAAAACGTGGCGAACACCGTCACGAGGAAAAGCACCCCGTATTTGATTGCCCGCTCGACCGCCCGGTAGTCGTCAACCCCCGCCAACAACGTCACCCCGAAACCCGACGCCGCGACCGCCTCTCGCACCCGTTCGGCTTCATTCGTCGCCAGCGGCCAAACGCTGGCCCATGTTCTGGCCAATCGTCCCACCCGCCATTCCGCCGCGAATCCATCCGGTCCGACTTCGCGGGTCTCCGGCAAAAATACCCCTTCGAATCGCGGGTCGGTGGCACTTGAGCGAATCATCACCGCCGTCTCATCCCCGACCGGAGCCACCCTCAGGTTTCCACTCCCATCGATTCGGGTCTTCCAGACAAATTTTGCCTCCTCCCGCGTGTCGAGCGCCACGACCGCGTGCATTCCTCCGCCCCAGCTATTCAGAACCGACAGGCCGGGCGACAGCGAGACATCCGTCCCTTCCCAAATCAGCGCCTGCGGCCCCCGCAGGCCCCGCGGCTCGCTGACCGGCAAAACCACCCGTGCATCCTCCCAACGCACCGAATCCCCGCTTGCGCCTGCCGCCTCCAGCCGTGCACCGACCCATCCAAAGGTCCCGGAAAACTCCACCGCCGCCGAATAAACCTGCGCCTCATGGATTCCGCGCTGCAAAACCTTCGGCGCCATCACCGCAGTCACATCGAGTCGCTCCGGTCCCAGCGCCCACCACCGCACCACCGTCGGCTGTCGCCCGTCCTTCACGGGCACCAACAACCAGGGTCCTTGCAGCGCTTGGTCGCCGCCCCAGCTTTCTGTAACCTCCTGAATAGCCGCGTCGTGCCGGTCGGAACGATCAGTCAGGGTGCCATGAATCAAACGCAACGGCGCCATCATCGTCGCCGCGATCAGCCCGATCATCACGAGGCGATTCGCGATGATCGAACGCCAGAGCGGAACCGTTTCTACCGGCAGAGGAGGAGGAAGGGGAGAATCCATGTGCCGAGTTTGGCCCCGCCCCGTGAAGCCCTGATGAAGTGAACGAGAAATCGCCGCGAATTCACCCTGCGATGCCCGCCCCCACCGCTTCAGGGGATCACAGCCCGCACGGCAGACGTAATTCCGCTCGTGCGCCCCCTTCCGACCGATTCCCCAAACTCACCTCGCCTCCGTGCAGGCGCGCAATTTCTCGCACCAGCGGCAGCCCCAATCCCGTGCTCTTACGTCCGCCAAACGGCCGCGGCAGCGAATAAAACCGCTCAAACACGCGGTCCAAGGCATACGCCGGCACTCCGGCACCATCATCCTCCACCACCACATTCGCCCAGCCGATACTCCGGGTGATCCGCACCGCGATGCGACCTCCCCGCGGCGAGAATTCGACGGCATTTTGCAACAGGTTGAAGACCGCTTGGCCCAACAAAAACCGCTCTGCGAAAACCACGATTTCCGCATCCCCGCCACTCAGTTCCCAGCGCACTTGCCGCGCCTCAGCTCCGCCCCGCAGCGCCGCGACTTGCTCTATCAGCATCCGACCCAACTCCACATCCTCCCGCGTCCCCGGCTCTCGTCGCGACTCCAAGGCCGTCAACTCCAGCATGCGGTCCACGATTCGCCCCATGCGCTCGGTCTCCGCCCGCAGGTGCCCGAAAAAACGCGCCCGCTCCTCGGGAGGAGGATCCTCCTCCAAAATCTCCATCGCGCCGCGCACGCCCGCCAAGGGCGACTTGATCTCGTGCGTCAGCGCCTGCGTGTAGCGTTCGATGTAGGCTTTGCCTTCCAGTTCACGTCGCATCGCCTCAAACGCGTTACCGAGTGCGGCGATCTCGGTCGCTCGACTCGTCGGCGGCCGCGCATCGTCGCCGGCCCGCACGGCCCGGGCGTAATTCGCCAATCGGCCCAATGCGACCGTCAGTCGGTGCGCGATCCACCAGCCCGCCACCAGCATCGTACCCGCGACCACCAGCGCCACCGCCGCCAGCTTCCTGCGTTCCGCCCAGATCACCGCGTTCACACTTCGCCGCGGACGCGACAATCGCACCCGACCGATCTCGGCGCCGTCCCGTCCATAAATCGGCGTCTCCACCATGATCATCGCTTCGGCGGGAGCCGCTGCGGTATCGACCGGCGCAACCAAACGCCCGGTCTCGTCCCAAATCTCCAGCTTAAGTCCTTCCACGCCAACCGACCACGTCTCCGTCCGTTCCCGCGTGAGCGTATCCCGCCCACCCAGCGCTCCCGCCACCAATTTCGCCGCGTCATTCATCGTGGCCTGCAACAAGGCCACATGCCGCGGCCGAACTTCGCTCAGCACAAACCACATCAGCCCCGCCAACCCCACCGCCGAGGCCAGCACATAAACCCCGAAGATCGCCGTGCGGATTCTCACGCGTCACCACT
>CAXBDS010000304.1:0-4037 GCA_963974355.1 uncultured Opitutaceae bacterium | reverse complement strand
AGCCTACCGCCCAACCGCTCAGGCGACTACGACGTGCCAAAGCGGACGCTTACGATGTAGGGGCGAGGTTTTGGACCAGCAATCCACCCGGTCTGGAGGGACGGTCTGAGCCGCTCAATCCGGTCTTACTGGTCGGCGGCAAATGCCAACGCGACCACGTCTCGGTCCACGCTGGAATCGTATTGGACCCAACCGTTGGTCGTGGCGGGGATACCCAAGGATTGATGGCGGCGAACCGGCCAAGTGAGATTCGGCAGCGTCGTGCGGCCATCGGTGAGCTGCACGTGGCTGAGCTTTACTTCTCCGACGCCGCGAACGCTGATTCGCAACGGGCGGTGCGGGTCTTCGACGGGGACCGACCACTCGCGCACGAGCCGGCTTTGGGGCCGTGCGGCCTTGGTGCGAAATTCGATGGTGAAGCGTCCGCCCAAATCCCCCCATATACCGTTTTCCGCCTGCTGTTGCACCACGACGCGCTGCACCGCAGGGCGGACATTGTGAACCGTGAGCTGTAAATTCCAACGACCGGCGAAGACCGAACTGCTCAACACGTGACTCGGGTTGCGGCGCGCGGAGCGGAGCCAGTTTCGCCATGCCTTGAGGCGAGCCCGGTCTTGCGCGAGCAGCGCAAGGTTTTGATTGGGCAGCTGCGGCTGACGTGTGCGTCCCCACATCGCGCGCGCGGCTTTGGCTCCGAGTTTCACGTCAACCGCGAATCCGGCGACGGCCGCTTCTAGGCGCGCAAGCCCAGCGTCGAATTTGGCGGGCGAGATGAGTTGCCGTCGCAAGCGTAGGATGGCGCGGGCGTTTTCGCGCACGAACACGTCGCGGCGGGCCAGATACAATCGCCAATGGAGGCTGGCGGTGAATGGGACGGGGGCCGGCTCCGCGCTGAGCCGGGCGAAGAAACGAGCTTCGGCCGCGACGCTCGCTGTGCCATTGCGATGAACGCACGTGTCCCAGCGATCATTGACCTCCCAGCGCGCGTAGCCCGCAAAGGCTCGATCATCGCATGCGAGGGCCGCGCGGGTCACGCGTCGGGCCTCGGCGGGCGATAGATTTTGCGCCCGCTGAAAACCGCCCGCGAGCAGGCTCGCTTGATCGTCGGCTACCGGCGGGGGGCTCAGCCAGAGACCGGCGGCTGCCGCATCGACGACGGTGCAAAGTTCTTGGGCGAGGCGATAGCTTTCCCATGAGGTCACCAACATCCCTGCCGCGCCGACGCGGTGACCGTAGCGCCACCACGAAGTGATATTGGCCAGACGATCACCGAACGTGGGCATCGGCTCGAAACGAAATGCGCCGTTCATCGGGCAGCCCCAGTATTCGATGCCGCGTGCCCGCAAGGGGGTGGCGAGGTCAATCTCGCGGTAGTTGAACAGTTCGAACCGCGGTCGATGGCGAAACGCGTGATAATACCAGTCGTAGGCGATCACCTCGACGGGCAGTTGAGGAATAGCGTCGGGCAACAGCGCCAGCATGTCCGCCCACAACCCCATGCGCAGTCCTTGGCCTTGTGCCAGGTCGTGCAGGCGCTGCACGTAGCGGGCAAAATGTGTGGCGAGGCCCACCTCGGCGACCTCGGCTTGGCTGAGAGGATGGCGCCCGAGTTGGAACGATTCATCCAGGCCCACGTGGACCTTGCCAGTGGTGCAAAAGGGCGCGACGTCGGCCAAGAGTTTTTGCGCCACGTCGGATGTTCGAGGGTGCAGCGGGCAGATTTGCCCCGTTTCCCGAGGTGAACCGTCGGCATGGCGCAGTTCGTTCAGATCGCGCCACGCGGGAGTTTTGATCAGGTATTGGGTGTGTCCGAGTAGGTTGACAATCGGCACGACGCCGATGCCGACGCGGCCGGCGGCCGCGACGAGGGTTTCGAATTCACTCCATGAATACGCGTCCGCGCGGGCGACTCTCGGCAGGCTGGGGTAGTCGACCGCGTCCTCCAGATGAAGGTAGAGTTCCTGATAACCCCACGCGGCGTAGCGCGGCAGCTGTTCCAGCAACCAGTCGAGGCGTTCGACCTGACGGGCCAAGTCCCACTGGAAGGCTCTAATCATACGCGGGCATCTCGACCGATCCGAATGGGTTTGTCCAATGGGGCATCGCGATCTGGATCAACCAAAACGGGACGGAGATAAGTCCGCCCCGTTGCTGGTAAAACGATGATCGTGGGGATCAGCCGCGCTTGGCGGCGATCAACTTCTCCAGTTTTACGATATCGGCGGAGAAACCGCGGATGCCTTCGGCGGTTTTCTCGGTCGCCATGGCGTCTTCGTTCATCGCAAAGCGGAAGGTGTTTTCGTCGAAGGAGGTCTTTTCAATTTCGGCCGATGCGGCTTTGGCCGGATCCAACTTTCGCGTGAGCGGCTCGGTGGAGTCGTGCAACTCCTGCAGCAGCGCCGGGGAAATGGTCAGGAGGTCGCAGCCCGCGAGCTCGGTGATCTCACCGGTGTTCCGGAAGCTGGCGCCCATGACTTCGGTCGCGTAGCCGAATTTTTTATAGTAGGTGTAAATCTCGCTGACGGACTGCACGCCGGGATCTTCCGTCGCGCTGTAGTCTTTGCCGGTGGATTTCTTATACCAGTCCAGGATGCGGCCCACGAACGGGGAGATCAGTTGGACCTTGGCCTCGGCGCAAGCGACGGCCTGAGCGAAAGAGAAGAGCAGCGTAAGGTTGCAGTGGATACCTTCTTGTTCGAGCTTTTCGGCCGCCTTGATGCCTTCCCAGGTGGAGGCAATTTTGATCAACACGCGGTCGCGGCTGATGCCGGCCTTTTCGTAAAGCGCGATGATTTCGTGGGCCTTGTCGATCGTGGCCGCGGTGTCGAAAGAGAGCCGGGCGTCGACTTCGCTGGAAACGCGGCCGGGGACGATTTTGAGAATCTCCAGGCCGAAGGTAACGAGCAGGTGGTCGATTACCGTGCCTACCGGGGCATCGGCGCCGGCCTCTTTGATCGCCTTGTCAACGAGAGGGGCGTAGGCAGGCATGCCTGCGGCTTTAAGGATGAGCGAGGGGTTGGTCGTCGCGTCCTGCGGCTGGTAAACCTTCATGCTCTCGAAGTCGCCGGTATCGGCGACAACCTTGGTGTATTGTTTCAGCTGTTCGAGTTGGGTAGCCATGTCACTCTAATGTGCCCCCGGATGGCTTTTCGCGCAAACGGTTTTCCAGCCAACGTTGAGCAGCGGCGGAATCCATGAAGGCCCCGTCGAGTTGCGCCTCGAACGCTTCGTCGAGCAGCGGCTTGAAGTCCGGGCCGGGCGGAAGGCCGGCGGCGATGAGATGGCGGCCTAGGAGGATGGGTTGCGGAGCTTGTTCCGAAAGGGCGAGCGCTTCGGCGCCCACGCGGAGCGCTGCGATGCGTTCAAGCGAGGACGCCGCGTCGAGGGGAGGGCGGCCACGGGCATCGGCGACCATCACCTCGGCGAGGTCGTAGATCGTCGCCGGAGCGAGGCGGCGAGCCAGGCGGCGAATCTGGTTGGCGGAGAAACCGCCACCTTGGGTGTGGTGGTGGACGAGATGGTTTTGGACGAGGGCCTGCACCGGAGCGATCAGATCGAGCGGTGCACCGATTCGTCGCAGAAACGTCAGGGTCGGGGCGGTGCCAGCGGCTTCATGGCCCGGGCTGATCCAGCGGATCTCTCCGGCGCGCTCGGCTTGGTGCGTGGTGGTGGCTTTGCCGAAGTCGTGCGCCAGCACCCCAAACGAGAGCAGGCGACGCCGGTTGGCTGGAGACTCGATCCACGCCCTGCTCTGTATCAATGCGTCGAGGCTGCATTGGGTGTGAACGAAAACGTTCCCTTCAGGATGCCAAACGGGATCCTGCGGGGTTGCGGTCAAGGCGGCGATTTCAGGGAAGTGTTCCAGCCAGCCGCATTCGGCGAGCACGGCGAGACCCCGGGACGGCTTGGCGGCGGCGGTGGCCCATTTGTCCCATTCTTGCCAGACGCGTTCGACGGGGAGCTCGGCAAAGCTCGAGCGGATGGCCCGGGCCCGGTCGGCGGTTTCGGGCGCGAGGGAAAAATTGAACCGGGCGGCC
>CAXBDS010000303.1:0-4043 GCA_963974355.1 uncultured Opitutaceae bacterium | reverse complement strand
GGTCGAACAACTGGCCGCCGCCTGGTCCGTCGATCACAACGAGGCGGCCGCGCAACGCGCCGTCGCCTGGATGCGCGCCTGGTTCATCACCCCGGCGACCAAGATGAATCCAAACCTCGAATACGCCCAGGTCCGGCTCGGGCGGAACCATAACCTCGGCAGTGAATTCGGCGTGCTCGATGCCCGCTGCTTCGCGCAGGTGATCGATGCGCTTCGCCTGCTTCACGGTTCGCCGGCCCTGAGCGCGACCGACGAAGCGGGGATTCGGGCCTGGTTCACCACCTACCTGCACTGGTTGGAAACCGCCCCCAACGCGATCGCGGAACGCGCCAATCTCAACAACCACGGCACGTGGTATCTCGCCCAGGTGATCCCCATCGCCCTCTATCTCGGTCGCGACGATCTTGCCCGTGAGCTCAGCGAAGAAGAAAAAACGCGCATTGCCCGCGAGATCGAGCCCGATGGCAGCCAACCCAACGAGATCCGCCGCGTCGACGGTTTGGGTTACAGTAAATTTAACCTGGAGGCGCACGCCTCGGTCGCCCGGCAGGCCGCCAATGTTGGTTTGAACCTCTGGAATTTCACGGCCGAAAACGGAGCCAGCCTGCACCGGGCCTTGGAATTCCTCCAACCCTACAACGTTGCCCCCAAGAGTTGGCCGCAGGGTCAGCACGAAGACCTGCAACCGGGCTTCCTCGATCCTCTGCTCGCCGAACCGGGGATCGTCGCCGCCAAGCTCGCCGCCAACGCGACCCCCGGAACGAGCGGAGGCTAGAGGCCCCGCATGAAGTTGAACGTGCGGTCAATCTGACCAGGCAGGTTTTCGTGCCCGAAATCAGGATACAGCACCATTTCCTTGGGTGCGCTGATCTTGTTGTAAGCCGCAAACTGCGTGCTCGGCGGGCAAATCGAATCCATCAAAGCCGTATACATCAGCACGGACGCCTGAATGCGCGGCGCCAGATGCTGGCAGTCGATGTAGCCGAGTTTTGTGAAGGTCTCTTCTTCCCGCTCATGCCGAGGATCGAACATACGGAAGTAAGTGCACAGCTCTTCATACGCGCCCTTGGCCTGGTCCATTTCCCAGACCCGACGGTAGTCGCATAAAAAGGGAAAGACCGGAGCCGCCCGCTTGATTCGCGGCTCGAGGGCCGCGCACGCCAAGGTCAGCGCCCCGCCCTGAGAGCCCCCCATCGCGCCGACACGGTTGGCATCCACCTCATCGAAACTCATGACGATCTGCGCGAGCCGCGCCGTATCCAAAAAGATGTGGCGGAACAGCAATTGCTGCGGATCCGGATCATCAAGGCCGCGAATGATGTGACCCCGCAGCGTGTTGCCCTTCACACCGCCCACGTCCTGCGAGCGCCCGCCCTGGCCCCGGCAGTCCAGCGCCGCGACGCAAAATCCCGCGCCGGCCCATGCCAGCTTGTCCAACCAGTCGCCGGAATTGCCCGAGTAACCATGAAACTGCACGATGGCGGGGCCCGCGCCCGCCCGCCCTTTGGGCCGCAGGTATTTCGCGTAAACGCGAGCGCCGCCCGTGCCGGTAAACCAGAGGTCAAACCCTTCGACATGCGGTGCTTCGAGCACGGGATTGGGCACCAGCTCAACCGCCGGATCGGTCGCGGCGAGATCGGCCAAGGCCGTCTCCCAATAGGCATCAAAATCAGCGGGACGCGGATTGCGGCCTTGATAGGCTCGAAGCTCGGGCAGCGGTTTGTCGATGAGGGGCATAGTAAAAAAGGAAGGGCTTAAAATACTCTCACCAAGGATCGGGGCCCGGCGTCAATCGCCCATCGTCCCGCGGGCACCTCAATCACCCGCGTCAGGTCGCCGTTGAGGTTAAAAACGCCCATCTTCCCGTTCTCCGCGAGCGGCACAAAAAACGTTCGCTGATCGCTGTCAAAGCCGAGGGATTGCGGGTTGATCGTTCCGCTCAATCGCACGCTCCCGACCACCTTGCCCTGGCGGTCGGCGAGCGCGACGTCCCCCGAACCGTCGGCCCACAGCACCAGCAGAAGGTCGTCGCGTTGATCAAAAGCCAGCCCGCCGATGCGACGCCCGCCCGCGCCAACCGTGATTTCCCGCAACCGCACGGCCCGTCGCGAAAGTTCCACAATACGGTCACCGCTATCGGCCACCGCAAACACGTGCAAATCCGACGAACACGTCGCGAGGTCCAAGGACGCGTTCAGATCCCAGAGGGTCGGACCAAACGCATAGTTGGCCTCCATCCGGTTCGCCGGACGATTGATCACCCGCAGTTGGTTCCACGGCAACACCCGCAACCACACGTAATCCGTGTTAAAGTCGTAGGCGACACCCACCACCGATTCGCCCAACCCGACAAACCCGGTCAGGATTTCGGCGGGAGCCTCGGCGCCCGTCACAGTCAGATCATGGATCGGAGACGAACCTGCGCCCGCGAGGAACACATGCATCGGCCCGGGGGTCGCGCACCCGCCCAACAACAGCAGCCACACCACGCTCGCGACCTCTGCGCTCCGGCGCCAGGCCGCACGCCTACACTTCCGGGTTGGGCTAAAAGACACACGCATGCGCTGCCAGCCATGGGGAGCCTCTCTGAGTGTCAACCGAGATTGCCGCCCCCGTGATTTGTCGATTGCCCGCCGACCATGCGTCGCGTGTCCTTCCCCGCATGAAAGTAGCGTTTATCAGCGGGACGAGCATCGTGAAGTCAGACCTGTTTGCGGCGTGGGAGATAAAGACCATCGATACGGCCTACGGCCCGCTCACCTACAAACAATCCGGCGACCATGTGTTGATCAACCGCCACGGCTACGAGTTCCCGTTGCCCCCCCACTCGATCAACTACCGCGCCAACATCCGCGGACTGGCCGATCTCGGTTTCACCAATATCGTTTCGCTGAATTCCGTGGGCTCGCTGAAAGCCGACCTGCCGCCCGGCACGATGGTTTCGTGCAGCGACTATGTGTGTCTGCAAGACGGCCCGAAGACCTTTTTCGACGATGAGCTCAAAGGGGGCGCGCCTGGCATCGCCAACAACCTGATCCCCCTCCTGCTCGAAAAACTCTCGCCCGAATTCACCATCCTTCCCGGCAAAACCTACGTGCAGATGCGCGGCCCCCGTTTCGAGACCAAAGCCGAGATTCGCATCGTGAAGGACTGGGGCGACGTCGTCGGGATGACGGCGGCCTTCGAAGCCGATCTCTGCTGCGAACTCGGCCTCAGCTACAACAGCCTCGCCCTCATCGACAATTTCGGAAACGGCCTCGAAGGCACCGAAATCGACTTCGCCAAATTCCACGACCACGTGAAAGGCAACCAAGCCATGGTGAACCGCCTTTTCACGCGCATGCTGGAGATCCTAGGCTGACCCGTCTCTCGCGTTCCGTGCCGACCCTCAAAGTCAAAACCCTCGCGCAGGCGTTTGATTTTGTGAACGACGTCGGGCTCTGCCTGATATTCGCCGACCGCAAAGGCGCCCTCCCGTCGCTGTGGGATGCCGTGGATCTGCCTGAACGACCACCGGGCGAATCCGGTTGGGGCCCAAAAGTCCAGGCGGTTTGGGCGTGGAAAAACGACCTGCCCGCCACCTACCCCGACGAGATTTTCTACGGTAAGATCAAGGGCGGCAAAGCCGTGCTCATGACGATGGAACACTTGCGGCACACGCACTATCCTCGCGTCCACCTACCGCTTGGTCAGTGCAGCCTGCTCGCCCGCAAGGTTTACGACGTTGTGCGCACCGAGCCCTTCACCACGCCCCAGTTGCGCCAAGCCTTGACCGGCGGTGACAAGTCCCGCAAGGCCGCCTTCGACAAGGCTCTGATCGAACTCCAGGTCACGCTCAACATCGTGCGCTCCAATGACCCTGCCATCGAGGCCGACACGTGGCTGCGTTTCGGCGAACAGTATCCGGCCTGCCGCTGAATGCCCACTCCGCGCCGAAAACAGCCGGCGCAAGATTTGATTTCCGGCTCATCCGCGTGTTGCGTGGATTCATCATGTCCACGTCCTCTTCTCCCTCCATCGGCATTCTCGGTCTCGGTATCATC
>CAXBDS010000302.1:0-4065 GCA_963974355.1 uncultured Opitutaceae bacterium | reverse complement strand
GGGCACGTCGCCCGCCCGCGTCGCAGGCGATCCGGGTTACCCTCCGTCACGGCGAAGGCACTGGCACTGCGGCAGCCCCCCGCGCTCGGGCTGCGTCGTGTCCCGTGTCCATCGTCCGAGTCATGTCGGGCAACCCTCCTCGTCCCGCGTCACCGTCATGCGACCTGCTTCCCCTGCGCGCACTACTGACCTTATGCCCAAGATGCCCTCCTTCGGAGCGAGTCCGGCACCCTGTCAGGGCACCCACCGGAGGCATTTTTGACATAAGGTGGAGTAGTGCTGCTCGGGCCGGCGGCGAGCTACGGACGCTTCCGGTGTGCGGCGCGCGAGCCAATGCTAGCGGCGGCAAAGCCGCCATCGACTCAAAGAAGATTCTAGCGGCGCTTCGCGCAGCCCAATAGGCCCCGCCCCCGCCCGGGCCGTCCTACGGTGGGCGGTGGTCCCCGCCGCTAAGCCTGCCATTTTGGTCTTCGTCTTTTCCCCCGACTCCAGGCGCCCCAGGTTCACTCGCTGCGCTCGTTCACGGGAGCTTCCCCCCGCCACCCAAACCGGGCGGTGGCCCCGCCCGTCACGCCCGGCGACGCTTCGCTGGCCGGGCGGCGGGCTTTGCGCGTCCCTGACGCGCCGCTTCGCCCTCGCACCCGCGCGCTTCGCGCCAAGCCAGCGGGCGCTGGGCTCCGCCTCCGTCGGGCCGGGTTCCGCTGCGCTCCACGTCGGCCCGCCTGCGCGGCGAGCTAACGCTCGCCTTGCCACAACGGGCGCTCAATCGGCGCGTGCCTCGGCGGGCTGCCGCCCGCCGCCGTTCACGCGCGTTTTATGCCGTCGCCAAGTTCGCCCCCGCGCCCTCGTTGACATCCGCGCTGGGCAATGCCCATCACGGTTCCCAAGTCGCAAAAACCCGGCCGGCTGCCCAAATTCAGCACGGCCCTGTTCGAGCGCGTCGTGACTGAAATCCGCGACGGCGCACCCACCGCGAGCGCCATCGAGAAACAGGGCATCGACCACTCCACGTTCTACCGACACTTGCAGCGCCAGCCCGATCTCGTGCCGGTGTTGCAAGCCGCCCAAATCGAACGCGACCGCGTGCGCAACGCGGCTCGCATCGAGGACGCCGAGCAGGAATTGAAGCGCCGTGGCATCGACGGTTGGACCGAGCCGGTTTTCGACGCGAAAGGCCAGCTGTGCGGTGAGCGCCGCCGCTACTCCGACGCCTGTCTCATTTTCTTCCTGAAGGCCCATAAGCCCGAGGTCTATCGCGACCAACCCACGACGGTTGTCGCCACCCAGGTTAACATCACGCCCGACCGCGAAAAGGACATCATGCGCGAGTGGCGTTCGCGCCTCGGTGCCATCGAGCTCCCGGCCCCAACCGAGGACGCGAAGCCATGAGCAAGACCGGTCGCACCCTGCGGGTCACGCCGTTGGATCTCTTGCTGCCCTACCAACGCGCCTGGGTTCAGGACGACGCCCGTTTCAAAATCTGGCTCAAGTCCCGCCAAATCGGCGGTTCGCTCGCGGCCTCCTTCGAGGTGGTCGCCGATGCGCTCGAAACGGGTGGCGACTGGGTGATCCTCAGCGCGGGCGAACGGCAGGCCCTTGAGTTCATGGACAAGGTGCAACGCGCCGCGTCTATCTTCTGCGACGCTATCAGCTACTCCACCGGCAAGGAATACCGGCCCGAGGTGCAGAAGTCGCAGCTGCGTTTCCCCAACGGGGCCCGCGTCCTCGCCCTGCCTGCGAACCCCGCCACCGCACGCGGCTACTCCGCCAACCTCGTCCTTGATGAGTTCGCGTTCCACGAGAACCCCGAGGAAATCTGGCGCGCGGTTTATCCGATCATTTCCAACCCGCTTCGTGGTGCGTTGAAGCTGCGCGTCATCTCCACGCCCGCCGGTCGCAACAACAAGTATTTCGACCTGTGGGAACACGCCCCGGCATTCTCGCGCCACAAGACCACGGTTTACGACGCCGTCGCCAGCGGCCTCGCGCTCAACATCGACGAACTCCGCGCCAACCTCGCCGATCCCGACGGTTGGGCGCAGGAGTTCGAGTGCCAGTTCATGGAGCACTCGTCGCAGGTGTTCCCGGCCGATCTCGTCCGCGCCTGCGAGTCCGACGACGCCTCGCTGGATGTCGGCGACGACCTCTTCTCGCGGGACTCCCGCATTCGCCCCGCGCTCTTCGTCGGCATCGACGTGGGCCGCAAACGCGACCTCACCGTCGCTTGGACGCTGGAGCGTTTGCCCGGCGGCCCGCTCATCACTCGCGAGGTGCTGGTCCTTGATCGCGTTCCGTTCCCGCAGCAAGAGGCCATCCTCGCTCCGCGCGTCATGGCCGCCGCATTCACCGCCATCGACGCGACCGGCATCGGCGGCCCCGTCAGCGAACACCTTGCCGCCGCGCTCGATGAAACGCGCATGGAGGGCGTCACCTTCACCGGCGACCGCAAGCGCGAGCTGTTCGAGCGCCTCAAGAAGACGATGCAGGCGCGCACCGTCGCACTGCCCGCCGCCGCCGTCATTCGCGACGACCTCGGCAGCATGCAACGCATCGTCAGCCCCGGCGGCACCATCCGCTACGCCGCCGCCCGCACCGCCGATGGTCACGCCGACCGCTCGACCGCGCTGGCGCTCGCCGTCCACGCCGCCCAGCGCAACCCCGGAGCAGGGTGGGGAGCCTTCGGCGCGAACCGCATCCCCACCGGCATGAATGCCCGGCACCGCCCCGTGCTCTCCCGCTTTCGCCGGGGCTGAACGCAATGACACCGCGCCCCCGGAATGAGTGATTCACCGACTCCCGCCAAACTCGCCGCGCCTGTCATCCGACCGTCGGCCCGCGACTTCGAGCCGCAGCTCTTTGGCCGCGGTCTGTCGCCCGACACCGTCGCCGCTTTGCTCGACGCCGGTGCCCGTGGCGACCTCGCCGCGCAGGGCGACCTTTTCAACCTGATGGAGGACACTTGGCCGCGCCTCCGCGCCAATCTCCAGAAGATCAAAAACGCCATCCGCAAGCTGCCCTTGAACGTGCAGCCCTTCACCCCGAAGAACGGCAAACCCTCCGCCTCCGCGCAGGAGAAAGCCGCTTTCGTCGAGTCCGCGCTCCACCTGCAACGCGGCTACGTGGACACCACGCGCGCTCCGCTCGGCTCTGGCGTTTACGAACTCATGGACGCCGTCGCCCGTGGCCTGTCCGTCGTTGAGATCGACTGGGCCACCGACAGCACCGGCTACCTTGTCCCGGTCGGCTTTCGGCGCGTCCCTTCCCGTTATCTCGGCATCGACACCGACGGCACGCTCGCCCTCCGCCTTCCAACGTCTGGTTTCAGCTCTCATGTTTCAGGTTTCAATGCGACGCTCACGCCCTTCGCCAAGCACCCCGGCAAGTTCCTGACCGGCATTTTCCAGTCCAAGTCCGGCGCACTCGGCGAAGCCGCGCAGCTCCGCGCCCTCGCTCCGCTGTGGCTCGGTTTCATGTTGGGTTGGGAGTGGCTGGTGCAAAAGGCGGAGCTGTTCGGCACACCGTTGCGCTGGGCCAATTATCCGACCACCGCCACCCAATCCGAAATCGACACCATCACCGCTGCGCTTCGCAACATGGGCACCGCGTCCTGGGGCGCGTTTCCGCAGGGGACCAATCTGCAAATCCTCCAAGGCACCACGCCCGGCGTCTCCGGCCCCAACGATCCCAGCGAACGCCTCATGGGCATCGCCGACCGTGCCTGCGACATCATGTTGCTCGGCCAAAACCTGTCCGTTGAGCACAACGGCCAGGGCAGCCGCGCCGCCAGTGCGGTTCACCGCGAGGTCGAGCTTGATCTCTACGAAACCTACGCCGAGTTCGTCGTCGCCATCATCAACGACCAGCTCATCCCGCAGCTGATCGCGCTCAACTGGGGCACCGCCGAAGAAATCCCTTTTGTCGAAGTCGAGATCTCGCGCCCCGGCCGCGAGCAAGACATGGCCGCTCGCGACAAAACCCTCTTCGTCGAGATGGGCCTGCCGGTCTCGCTCCAATATCTTTACGAGAGGCACAAGGTGCCGACGCCCGACGCAGGCGAGGCACTGT
>CAXBDS010000301.1:0-4130 GCA_963974355.1 uncultured Opitutaceae bacterium | reverse complement strand
ACCAAGGGTTGTTCGTGGCGGCGACAGATGGGCCGGCCAGAGCAGTAACCAAGGCGAAGGAAAGCGCGCGAACGAAGGGGGAACAAGAAGCAGAGACCATGGCGGAGGAAGGCTGGGATCGGAGGTGAAAATCCGCGCGGGCGGAGTGCCGGCACGGGCGGGGAGGGGATCAACGGTGGACGCGGACGTCGTCGAGGTGGGCCGAGCCGCGGGAGGGGGCGAAGCCGGGACCGCTGGTGAAGCGCAGGGAATAGCCGACCAGGCTATCTTTCCAACGAGCGCTCAGGGCGTCGTGTTCGTTCGCGCGCCATGGGGAGATCGAAAGCGGGGCGAGCAAAAGACCCCGAAGCAGCAGGAGTTTCATGTGCACAATCGGTTGATGGGCGACGAGGGGGCGTCGGTGGGGGTTGGAGGGTAAAACGCGGCGAAGGGGGTGACCGCGGAGCGCTGACCTGCCATGGGGGCGAGGCAGAGCGTTGTGTCGTGTGGATGAAGAATCAAATTATAATTATCAACAAAAAGTTATTAACTTTGTCTAAATTGAGGGATTTACCTCCTGAAATTTCGGGATATTTATTTATAAAAATGATTCAAATTCATCGTGACGTGTTTCCGGCGCGATGTGAAAGCCGTCCCAGACGCCCGGAAAAAGCATCGGCGCAGCGAGCCGGGCAGGCGCGTCCAAGCAGGACGGCCCAGCCCGGCGCGAAGACCAGGCGCGCGTGGCATGCGCCGTAGGCGGTCACATTCGGACCGCATCCTTCCGCAAAACCTTTAGCCAGACGCCCGCTGGCCGGGGACCGGTCAGGCGGAGTAGACGCCGCCGTTGATGTCCAGGGTCGCGCCGGTAATGAAGCCGTCGTATTCGCTGGCGAAGAAGACGGTGGCGCGGGCGATGTCTTGGGCGGTGCCGGCGCGTCCCAGCGGGATGCCGGCGATGGTGGCCTTGGCCGATTCAGGCGTCGTGTGCGTATGGTGGAACGACGTGCCTAAAATAAGGCCCGGGGCGAGTGCGTTGACGCGAATGCCTTTCGGCCCGAGTTCGTTGGCGAGGGCGCGCGTAAAGGTGAGCACGGCGCCTTTGGCCGTCGAGTAAGCCAGTGAGCCCGGGTGCCCGCCTTTGCGGCCGGCCAGCGAGGCGAGATTGATGATGCTGGCCCCTCCCCGTGAGGCGGCCGCCTCGGCGAGGTGCGGGGTGGCCGCGCGGGAAACCCGCCGCAGGCTATCGACGTTCAAGGCCATGACCTTGGCCCAGAACTCGTCGTCGATCTCGTCGATCGTGTGGCGAGCGACGAGGGAGCCGGCATTGTTCACCAAGATGTCCAAACCGCCCAGGCGGGCAACGGCGGCTGCGACGACTTGCGCGCCTCCGTCTGGGGTGGTGAGGTCGCCGGCGATGTGGCCAAAGGTGCGCCCGCGGCGGTCGGCATGGGCGGCGAGTTGTCGGGCACCGTCGGCGCTGGTGTGGTAGTGCACGAAGACATCACAGCCGGCGTCGATCAGGGCCATGCTGGTGGCGAGGCCGATGCCTTGGGCACCGGCGGTGACGAGGGCGCGACGGCCGAGGAGTTTATGGGCGGCATTCATGGGAGGCGGGAGAGCGGGACGGGGTTCAGATGGCGGCGGTGATGCCGCCGTCGACAAAGAGGAGTTGGCCGTTGACGTAGTTGGAGGCGGGAGAGGCGAGGAAGATCACGGCGCCTACCAGTTCCGACGGATCGCCCCAGCGTCCGGCGGGCGTGCGGGCCTTGATCCACGCATCAAATTTGGCGTCGGCGATCAGCGGGGCGTTCAGCTCCGTCGCGAAGTAGCCGGGACCGACGGCGTTGGCCTGAATGTTGTGGTGGGCCCACTCCACCGTCATCGCGCGGGTGAGCATTTTGAGGCCACCCTTGGCCGCCATGTAGTTGCCCGTAGTGGGGCGGCCGAGCTCGCTCATCAACGAGCAAATGTTGATCACTTTGCCGTGGCCTTGGGCGATCATGCCGGGCACGACGGCGCGAGCGACGGCGAAGGCGCCGGTCAGATTGGTGTCGAGCACCGTGCGCCAATCGGCGAGGGAGAGATCGAGCAATTTACCGCGGCGATGGAGGCCGGCATTGTTGACCAGAATGTCGATGGGACCGGGCGCGAGCACGCCGGCGAGTGCCGGACCCGCCGCCTCGGCTTGGCCGAGGTCGAAGGCGCAGGACTCCGCCGCGCCTATCTCGGCGGCGACCTGCCGAGCGGTATCCGCATCGCGACCGTGGACGACGACAGCCGCACCGCGCGCAATCATGGCCTCCGCCATGACCCGCCCGAGCCCGCGCGTCGAACCGGTGATCAAGGCGCGGCGGCCGGACAGGTTGAAGAGAGGATCGGGGCGGAGAGGGGTCATGAGCTGAAATCGACCACGCCTTTGAGCAGGCCCGAGCCGTGCGCGAGCCATTGCGGAAATGCTTCCGGCAGTTCGTGGGCGACGCACCGGTGTGTGAACCACGGACGCACATCAATCAGGCCGGCTTCCATGCCGCGGATAATGGCGGAAAAATCCGACGGGAGGGCGTTGCGGCTGGAGAGCAACGTGAGTTCGCGGCGGTGGAACGAGGGATCGTCGAACGTGATGGGGTCCTTGACGAGGCCTACGAAGACGACGCGTCCGCCGTTGGTCGCGAGGTCGAGAGCGGCCTCCATCGAACGGCGGTTGCCGGTGACGTCGAAAACGGTTTCCGGGCGCGCGTCACCCATGGCGTCCCAGCAGGACGCGAGACTTGTCGCCGGATCGCGCTCGAGGGTGGCCACCGAGGGGTAGAGGCGTTGCGCGAAAGCAAGCCGCTCGGCCGAGAGATCGACGACGGTGACTTGCAAGCCGCGCAGCACGAGAAACTGGGTGACGGCGAGACCGATGGGGCCGAGGCCGATGACGGCAACGTGTTCGTCGGGCAGGGGATTCGCCCGTTCCGTGGCGTGGCGACCGATGGCCAGGGTTTCGACGAGGGCGAGTTGTTCGTAGTCGAGGCTGCGCGCCGGATGGAGGTTGTCCGCCGGCAGGATAAATTGTTCGCGCATCCCGCCGTCGCGGTGCACGCCAAGACACTCGGTGCTGGCGCTGCAGTTGGTCTTGCCGCGGCGGAAGGCGATGTCACCGGGCGAGGCCAGATAAGGCTCGACCGCACAACGTTCGCCGATGCCGAGGTGGCTCACGCCGTCGCCGACCGCGAGGACTTCGACCCCGAGTTCGTGACCCAGAATCCGAGGATAAGTGAAGAACGGCTGACGCCCGTGGTAGGCGTGGATATCGGTGCCGCAGACAGCCACCCGATGCACCCGCACCAGCGCCTCACTGGGACCCGGGGCGCCGGGGATGGGATGATCGGCGAGGACGAAGCGGCCCGGCGTTTCGAGGATGATGGTCTGCATGGCGATCGGGTTAACGATAGCGGCTTTTCGGGGCCCACATGTCGGGATCGGGTCCAAGGAGAGTGTGGAGTGGACGCGTCACACGATCCAGTTCCCGGAGCGTGTCGGCATCGAGGGAAAGGTCTAATGCCGCGACATTCTCGACGATCTGCGCGCGGGTGCGCGCGCCGACGAGCACCGACGCAACGCCCGGCTGCTGTAGCAACCAGGCGAGGGCGACGTGCGACATCGGGCGCTCGAGGCGTTGGGCGACGGCGTCGATGGCGTCAATCGCGGTGAAGGTTTCCGTCTCAAAGCCCGGACCGCCGTGACGCGAGCCTTCGCGGTCGCCGCGAAAATGTCGGGAACGCGTGCGTCCGGCGGGAACGTCGTCGGCGCGGCGATAACGCCCGCCGAGCAAGCCTTGTTGGAGAGGGCTGTAGGCAAGCATGCCGAGGCCGCGCGCGCGACTCAAGGGCGCGACCTCAGATTCGATGGCCCGCCAGAGGAGGTTGTAGGGTAGTTGGTGGGTGTGCCAGCGCGAGTCGTCCGCGGGAAGACGCGCGAGGTGGGCCGGCCCGAAATTGCAGACGCCACAGGCGAGAATCTTACCGGCGTCGTGCAGGGCGTTGAAGGTAGCGATGACGTCGTCGAAGTTCGCTTCCTCACCGACCCAATGGATCTGCAGCAGGTCAATGTGATCAGTGCGCAGGCGGCGCAAACTGGCCTCGCAGGAGGTGCGCACCCTCTCG
>CAXBDS010000300.1:0-4181 GCA_963974355.1 uncultured Opitutaceae bacterium | reverse complement strand
GGTCACCGTCGCCAACTCCAATGCCGAGCGCCGCATCAAGGAAGCCGAGGCCGAGCGCCAGGCCGTCACCTCCGAAAAGGTCGCCCAAGCCAACGCCCTGAAGGACTCCTACGCCGCCCAGGAAGCCGCCGAACGCCAGCGCGCCATCAAGGAAAAGGCCACGCAGGAGGCCAACGTCATCGTGCCCGCCGAGATCGAAAAACAGAAGGCCATAGTCGACGCCGAAGCGCGCGCCGAGATGGTGCGCCGCGTGCAGATGGGTGAAGCCGACGCCGTGCGCCTTGCCAAGCAGGCCGAAGCCGATGGTTTGAAAGCCGTCAAACAAGCCGAGGCCGACGGTCTGCGTTTCCAGCTCACCGCCGAAGCCGACGGCACGCGCCTCAAGATGCTCGCCGAGGCCGAGGGCGTGGAAGCCCTGCTCAAGAACAAAGCCAAGGGCTTCGCCGAACTCGTCGGCGCCTTCAGCAGCGAAGAGCAGGCCCAGCTCATGTTGGTCATCGAGCAGCTCCCGCGTCTGGTGGAAGAGCAGGTCAAGGCCATCAGCAACCTGAAGATCGACACGATCACCGTCTGGGACGGCGGCAAAGGGGCCGACGGCAAGAACGCCACGAGCAACTTCCTCTCCGGCCTGGTCGGCTCCCTGCCGCCCCTGCACGAGATCACGAAGAACGTGGGCGTAAAACTGCCCGAATACTTCGGCCAACTCACCGGCGAATCGGGCGCCAAAACCACGAAGCCCAAGCTCAAGAAAACCGACGACGACAACGCCGAGGTTTAACCACGAAACACACTAAAAGCGGACCACTCCGCTGCTCCAAACTTCAATCCTGTTAACCACGTCTCGAGCGCAGCGACAGTCGGCCATGAACACGAATGACTCCGCTACCGCTGCGTCTCGGAGCCAGATTTTATAAGCTGCTGCCGCGAAACGGTAGTGAAGCGATTCGTGTCCATTCGTGGTTAAAAAAACTAACCAGTAAGTAGTCCCATCCCCTAAATATCATGAGCCTGTTTAATCTCTTTAAAGCCAAGCAACCGGAAGCGCCCAAGGACGGGCTTTCGCAGCCGGAGCGCGAGGCGATCCTCGATCTGCTCAACATCTGTATCTACGCCGACAACCATATCGCCATCGCCGAAGGCAAGGTCGTCGAGGACTTTACCCGTTCCCTCGAATGGGATCCGTCGGTCGGTTTCAGCGCCTTCGAGACCGCCTCGATCACCCGCGCCCGCCAAGCCAAGGAAGACGCGACCTACCGAGCCGAGTATCTCCAGAGTATTAAAGCCCGTCTCGCCAGCGACCGCTCCAAGAAACTGGCCGAGGAAACCGCCAAACACCTCATGTCCGCCGACGGCGTCAAAACCGACTCCGAAAAAGCCGTGCTGGGCACGATAGGGAAGCTGTTGTTTTGAACATCGGAATCAACAAAACACGGCCAGACCCTATCTCCCTATCGCCCCCCGTCTCCCAAAATCGCCAACTCAGTTCGGCTCAATAATACTGTTGGAAAGAAAATGCCTCCATTCGTGGATCAGTTCCTTGGATTTCTCAAAATCGCCCCGAGATCTGCGCTTATAGGGCTTCTCTCCGTATCTGCGTTCCTGTTTGCACCAATCGCCGCCCTCGAAAATTCCAAGCTGCTGAATGAAAATCGCGATTGGCTCATGGTCCTTTGGGTTGTGTTTCTCGCCATCTGCATTGGAGCGGTAGTCATTCATGTCGGGCGTTATATCCATACGCTTCTCAAAGAGCGGAAGAATCGTATCGCTCGCGAGAACGTCATTCGCTTGATAAGCAGCGAAGAAAAAGACTTTATCAGGCCTTACTTTCGAGAGGGCATCAGGACACTGGAGCTCGATATTGAGCACATTTCCGTCGTCCGGTTGGTCAGGGCAGACATACTTTATCAGCTCACAGGGAGAGTGATGCGCACAATCGACGATGGCACGCTCACAGGCGAATTTTCTGTCTCCGATTGGGCATGGGACGTAGTAAACAAAAATTCTAGGCTCAAAGCGTGGGTATTGAGGAAGGACTGATGCATGAGAAACAGGTTCAACCAGCCAGTCGAACCAACGCCTAACGCCGCTCTGCGTCGGCAGGCGTGGTTTACTTAAAACGTTCGGCAGAAAATGGGAGATGCACGCGTAGGTCGGTTTCGGAAGCACTTTCCGGTTTACGTCTACCAAAACGTTGGGGCGTGCCTGAAGGAGAGGCAGGGCGTTGGGGCGACGATCTTGCTCTGCTGTGCTATCGATACTCTTGCCGGCTACGCGCTACTCGGTGCCAACGGTTCCGGCAATAAAGCTCAGTATGTGGCATTCCTGAAGAAGTATTTCCCGTCGGACTACGATTCGGAGATTTTCTACAAGTTCGTGCGATGTGGGCTGGTCCACTCGTTCGACATGGAGAAGAAATTTGCCGTGCTTTGTGTTAGCGATCCGTGGGCACAAGCCCTCCACATGAAGCGAGCGGCAAAGATTAGGCGAACGATCATCAACCCATACGCGCTGTTTAGGCACTTGAAAGAGGCCCACCAGCAGTTCTGCGATGACCTCGATGCAGACAGAACACTGCGCCAAGAGTTTGTGCCCATTTACCGAGGCAGTCCCATCCGGCCGCAGCACTACCGCAAGGAGCAGGTGCTTGAGTGGATGGGCACCGACCCAAAAAAGGAGCCGGATCAATCGCCCGCGCCAACGTCCGAGCTGGCGCCCGGCTGCGGCTCATCGTAGTCGTTGAACAGAACACATTCTCCCATGATCAAAAAAATTCTTAAGGTTATCGCGGCACTACTGGTCACCCTAGTCCTCCTGTTTGTTGTCGTCGCCAAGTTCTCGGCCATTGAATCCCGCTACGAATGCAAGGGCACCATCATATCCAATGGGATCACGCGCCCCACTTTAGTCTACATTAAGCTAAACGAATATAGGTGGTGGGTTGGGTTGTGGAGTGATTCAGACGGTAGTTTGAATTTGGAAGTCCCAAATGAGTTTGTAGATTACTTCGGACACTTGAAAGAGGTCGGCGACCTATTGCAGATATTCGACCACAGTAAAAACCTCGTAGGTTCATACTCTAGATTGAGTGGCACCCTAGCATTACAGACGGACCTAGGCTTCATAGATGGCACATGTGTGAAGATCGAAAAGAGGTAAGCGCCAAACAGGGTGGGTATGAACGGGCCGAGCCAATGGGGTCAGGCCGTTTTTTGTGTGTTGGTTGGCAGTGCGAGGCCGGTTTGCAATCGACTTGAAATTTACAAAGGCAAGCCAAATGGGGTCAGGCTTTGGGGTTTGGGGTTGACTCGACCGGGTCGGTGAGTCGCCTGACTGTGACCCCAATCCCCAAGGCCTGACCCTCTTTCTGCCGCGATTGTCGATATATCGGAGTCGTCGGTTTTGGGTAGACCGTCGGTTTTGGCGATAAAGTTGAATCTGGATGAAATGAAAACATGGGATGGTTGGACTCCTTTGAGTAGGGCTTTTTTTGGAGAAAAGGGTGTAGAGTGCGAAATGCGAGAGCTTGTAGAGGCATATACATCTAGGATTCGGAATTTTTATAGAAATTTTGAGGCATCTTTTTATGTTTACTATAAAACTCAGTTTAAAGAGGTTGAAGAAATGTGGGATCGATTCAACGCGAGTGCAGGAAGGTAAGCCCGTCGGGCAAGCCAAGCCGACGGCCAAGCAAATGGGGTCAGCAACGGTCTTTCATGCGAGGGTAAATTCGGGATTTTTGAGGAGCTGATTGAGCAGCACGATCAGCTTCCGCATCACGGCGGTGAGCGCGGCTAAGCCGACGGGGTCAGGCCGAGAATTGTGACATCCCGGCCAAGCCAATGGGGTCAGGCCGTTTTTTGTGTGTTGGTTGGCAGTGCGAGGCCGGTTTGCAATCGCCTTGAAATTTACAAAAGTCGGCCCCATTCCGCCTCCTCCATTCCCTTTGACCCCTTTCCCTTTCCGGCGCGCCCCCTCTGCACCCAATAATCTTTAAATTGAACCGACTTGAAAGACCTGCACCCACATAGTTTCGAGGTAGAAATCGATCGCGCTGCTCTCAAAAGCCAAGCCGACGGGGTCAGGCAAGCCAAATGGGGTCGGCAAGCCAAATGGGGTCAGGCCTTGGGGGGCTGTTGCCCAAATCGACGTCATGATTGGCATGCGGTAGGCATCGTCGGGAT
>CAXBDS010000299.1:0-4188 GCA_963974355.1 uncultured Opitutaceae bacterium | reverse complement strand
AGACGTCTTCGACGCCGAGGCCGAGGCGGTCGAGCGCGCTGGCGGTGGCTGCGTCGACGGCGGCTTCGGCGGCGACGCGCCGCCAGCCATGACGCGGGAGGTTGACCCATTTGCCGCGGGCTTTGAGCAGCAACGCGATCTCGTCGGCCTTGAGGGTGGTATCCTCCACCTTGAGACCGACGGTGAGGTCGAACCAGTCCTGCTCGTTGTCGGAGGCGGCGGCGACAGAGAGCTCGACGCGGGCGCTGAGCGGCTCGCCCAGCAGGCTGGCGAGTTCGGGCGAAAGGTCGATGGCGAGGTCGCGGGGGAGCTTGGCGTGCCAGTCGAGAAACTCCTCGGCAAAGTCATCGCTCACCGGGCGGATCCACGCGCCCGCCCAGCCATCCCAAATCATGCGAAAGCCGTCGAAACGCGCGCTGGCGGCGAGGGCGGCGGAGGCGTCGAACTGCAGGGCGGGCTCGCCGACGACGCGGGGCGGTGGTTCGGCATCTTTGCGCCAACGCCAACCGCGGGCCTCGTTGGTGAACTCTTGCTCGCAGGGCGGATGGTCGGAGCGGGCGATGAGTTGGGCGTTGAAATCGCGTTCGTCCACGCCGTCGAAGGCGGGCGACAACCAGCATTTAAGGCGCGGCCGCAGCTTGATGACGCGCAGTTCGGCCTGCACTCCCTCGGGCAGCCGCAAGCCGACGGCGTGCAGACGCGGCAACAGGCGGGCGTCGCTCAAGGCGGCGGCCGGCAGGCGCTTCGACGGCACACGGGGTGGGCCGCGCCAGACGCGTCCCTCGAACAGGTAGAGGGGCTCGGGACGCGGGGTGAGGAAGACGGCGGTATCGGCGGCGATGCCCTCCGGCGTGACGAGGTGCAGGTCGAAACGATCAGGTTCGTCCGCGGCTTCGGTGGCTTCGGGCACGAGCGGCAGAGGCTCGATTTCGAACGGCGTGCCGTCGGGCAAGGCGAGGGCGGAGCGCACGGCGGCGGTGCGCAGGAGCGCGACGACGGCTTCACCGGGCAGCGATTTTTTCGGTGCCAGCCCGGTGGTGGAAAGGCGTGCTTCGGTGGCGAGGGCGGCGGCGAGCGCGGCTTCGGCGGGAGGAAGCGCTTGGAAATCGGCCGGGCGCAGACGGGCGAGGTCGGTGAGCCAGCGTTGGGACGGGGCCTTCCACGGTTTGTCGGCGGCAGCGCGCACTTCCACGAACCAGTTGCCGGCGTGGTCCAGGCGCACGCGCAGCCCGGCGAGATCGGTCAAGGCGTGGCTGTTTTCCGCGAGGGCTTTTTCCTCCTCGGGCGAGGGCAGGGCGTTGAGCCAACGCAGGAGTTCGGCTTCGAGCGCGTGTTCGGCGGATGACGAGACGTTGAGCGGGACGGCCGGGGCGGCGGCCGGCGGCTCATCCCCCGGATCCCGGCCGTCGCGGGCGCCGGATTCGACGGCGGTGATCCAGGCAAACCCGGAGGCGTAGGCGTGCCGGCATTTCGGGCCGTCGGCGCAGGTGCATTGCGAGGTCCAGGCATTGCGCGCAAAGACCCAATTCACGTCGTGGCGGCGTTCGTCGTCGACGGTGGCTTTGACGATGTGGTCGGCATGAGACCAGACGGCCGTGACCGCACCGTCCTTGAGATCGTCGCGCCCGAGCTCCTGCGTGGAGGCGGAAAACGAGTCGAGTTGAGCCACCAAGGCCTGAATAGCCTCCGGAGTGCGAACACTGCGAACGGAGGAGTGGCGGGATCTGGGCGGCATCGCGGCTCAATACGGGTAGCGTGCGACGGGGTCAAGGGGCGCGGCGGAATCGCCCGGGTAGAATCAGGTTTGCGGGACCTGGAATGTCTGGCGGGCGCGGGCCGCTTTGGGTCGGATTACGCAGCCCTCGGCATGGTCGTTGATCAAGCCCATGGCCTGCATAAAGGCGAATATCGTGGTGGGGCCGACGAACTTCCAACCGCGCTTTTTGAGGTCTTTTGACAGGGCGATCGAGGCGGGCGAGGTGGTCTGCGACTGCGGCGGTGGCGGGGTCTTCGCGTCGGGTTCGAAGCGCCAGAAGTAGGCGGAGAGGGAGCCCTCGGCGGCGACGAGTTCGACGGCACGGCGCGCGTTGTTGATGGTGGCCTCGATTTTTCCCCGATGGCGGATAATGCCGGCGTCTTGGAGGAGGCGCTGCACGTCTCGTTCGGTGAAAAGCGCGACTTGGGGAAAATCGAAACCGGCGAACGCGGCGCGGAAGTTTTCACGTTTGGCGAGGATGGTGCGCCAGCTCAGGCCGGATTGAAATCCTTCGAGGCAGATTTTTTCGAAGAGCCGTCGGTCGTCGGCGACAGGGAAGCCCCACTCGTGGTCGTGATAGGGGAGAAACCCCGGCACGTCGCCGCACCAGCGGCAGCGCTGCTTCCCGTCGGGCCCGGTGATCGTGGTGCTCATGGTTTGAGGTTGATTGCGCCACCAGTCAGGCGGCCATTCGAGAAAATATGACCGACGCGTGGTTCGCGCGTCATTCGCAGCGCAACGCGACCATCGGATCGACCCTTGCGGCCCGCCGGGCTGGGAGCCAGCAGGCGAGGAAGCCCACCCCGGTGAGCAAACCCGTCACGAGGGTGAACACCACCCCGCGAAACGCCATATCACCCGTAAAGCCAGCTCCCGTAAGGGCCTTGGACAACAAGACCGCAAACCCCGGCCCAAACACGATACCCACGGCTACGCCCCCTACCACGAACCGCATGCCTTGACGCACAAAGAGTCGGGTCACGCGCTCCGCACCGTGGAGGCCAACGCGACGTTTTATACGCTCCCGATTGCGGCCTTGCGGCATTGGGCCGAGCGGCTCGACGCGTGGCAGCGCGAGGGGCGGGAACCGTATTTTTTTCGGCCATCATGCGAATGATCGCCGGGCCCCGCGGCTTTGTTGCATGGGGTGCAGGCGTATCCGCACAAGATTGATTCGTGCCGCCCTGCCGCGCCGCCCCGTTGGGCCGGTGAAGTGGAGCCCGCTGGACCCGCGCAGTTGAGCCTGATTTAACCGCCGTAGGTGGGTCTTTGCGGCCAGCCGGCGGGCGAGTCTTCCCAATCCTCCTGGCGCCCGAAAGGCGTGACGTCGAGCAGGGCGTAGGAATCGGTCAGCGACTCCACTCCGCGGGCGAAAGCCGAGTAAGTGTGATAGATGGTCCCTTCTGCGGTGCGGAAAAAGACGCTGAGGCCGGGGACCTCGCCCTTGAATTCGTCAGGGCGGCCGCGGGCAATCATCTCAGCCTTCGAGCGGTAGTTATAGTCCACGGGTCGCACCGTTTCATCCTGGGTGACGTGGAAGTCGTAGTTGAAGGCGTTGCCGAAGGACGAATACCACGGGCGGTTCCAGCCGCGTTTTTGGCGGTAGGCCTCAAGCTTGGCGATCGGGGCACGCGCCACCAAAACGAAGGTGGTATCGCGTTGGGCCAATAAGGATAGGTCGCCCATCTCGTCGATGAGGCCGGTGCAGCCCGGACAACCTTCGTTCCACTCGGGATCGAACATGAAGTGATAAACAATGAGCTGAGTGCGGCCTTCGAAAAGATCGGAGAAACGGCATTTCCCATGGGCGTCTTCGAACACATAGTTCTCCTCGATGCGCACCATGGGCAGTCGTCGGCGCTCGGCGGCGAGACGGTCGAGCAGGCGGGTGGCTTCCTTTTCGCGTTCGAGCAGGGCGACGCGTTGCGCGAGCCAAGCCGAGCGGGTGGCAATGGGTGGTTGGGCGGAGGCGGGGGAGGGCATGGTGGCGAAGGGGACGGTGGGCGGGTCGAATAATGACGAGCGACACTTCCCAACGAACCGGGCGGGGCCAGACGGACAGGCGGCGTAGTAGAAGCCTGGCGGGCGGGCCCAAAAAAAACGCGAGCGGGTCATCCGCTCGCGTTGCTGCGCCCGACCGGCGGTATCCGCCGGTCCTAGAAGGTGTAACCGACCGAGCCGGACAGGCCATAGGCGGGGCTGGCATCGGTGAAACCGACGAGGCCGCCGACCGTCGAGCTCCAGTGCTCGGAATGCCGGGTGATCAGATAAATGCCGGATTCGAGGGAGTCGTCGGCACCGGCCGAGAGGGCGTCGCGCCAGTCGAGCGAGACCGCGAGGCTGCGGCCACCACCGAGGATAAAGACGTTGCCGAGGGTGGCGTAGAGGCCGTCATCGAGTTGATAGCGACCGTCGCCGAGGACGCGGTAGCC
>CAXBDS010000298.1:0-4203 GCA_963974355.1 uncultured Opitutaceae bacterium | reverse complement strand
TCCGAAAAACGCACCCGGCATTGTCGCAGGTCTGGGTTACTTCGGTCCGGCGTCCGGCGCGTCTCGACTCGTGAGGACCGCGCGCTCGCGCGCCACGATGATATGAACCGCTTCCTGCGCCGCGACCAAACCGAAGGCGCCGGTCACGAATACCGCAGTGCCAAACCCGCTCGCGCAATCGAGCTTCAGATTACTGCCCGGTTCCGGTTCCGTCGCGCAGGTGCCATCAGCCCAGGGAAACGTCGGCCGCTCCCCCGACCACACGCAGCGCACCTCGTAACGATTACCCGCGCCCGCCGCAAAACCGTGTTCTTTGCGCAGCTTCTTGCGCACCATCTTCAACAATTCGTCGCCCCACGCCTCGCCCAGATCGCCCGTCCGGATCTGCGTGGCGTCGCGTTTGCCGCCCGCCCCACCCACCGTCACCGCCGGCAGCCCGCGCGCCACGATGGCCGCGATCAGACGCGCCTTGTTTGTCATGCCGTCGATCGCATCCACCACCACTGAAAAATCCGGCGTCAACAATCGCTCCGCCGTCGCCGCCGTAAAGAATTCGGTCACGGCATGGACACGGCACGCCGGGTTGATCGCGTGTATCCGCTCTGCCAACACGGCAACCTTGGGGCGGCCGATTTGGCCATCGAGAGCCGGTAGCTGCCGGTTCACGTTGGTCACGCATAGGTCGTCGAGATCGATCAGGGTGATCTCGCCGATGCCGCTGCGCGCGAGCCCCTCGGCGGTCCAGGACCCCACGCCGCCGACCCCGATCACCGCCGCATGCGCCACGCGCAAGCACTCCAGTCCCGCCGCGCCATACAATCGGCCAACCCCCCCAAACCGTTCTGCGTAGTCGTCGCCGGCCGCCATCGTTCAAAAACGCTCGCTGGCCAGCTTTACGACCCCGATCTCCAACAGGAGATTGGCGAAACGACGCTGCTCGCCCGTCGCGATCATCAGCGTCGTGCGCGGCGACGCGATGCGTTCGTAAAAGGGCCAGCGCTCCATCGTCTGCCATGCAACGGTCTCGCCCAACTTCGTCCGATAAACCTCGTGAATCTCCGGCGCGTAGTCGGCCGGCGCTTGCATGACCGTGGCGGCCTGCACCGGCACCACCGTGAGCAACACATCGAGCACGGTCACCGCGTCAACCATCCCCGGCGCAAGATTGAGATGGACGATCCGGGCGTTCGGACCGCGATTGCCCGCGACAGGGAAATTCCCGTCCGCGACCAACACTTGAGAAAAGTGCCCGGAAGCCGCCAGGGCCGCCAGGATCTCGGGGTGAAGCAGCGTGGTTGTAAGCATGGCGAAGGACGTTAACCTCAGGCGTCTCGCGTCACGATGGTTTTGGCCGTCTCAGCATTCTTATCGGCCAAACGGTTGACCGCGCTTTGCACGTCGAAACCGCTCGGCGTCTGAAATACGCGCAAATCGAACACCCCCGCCACCGCCAGCAGGTGATCGAATACGTCCGACTGCACCCCTTCATAAAAAGCCCAGTTGGTGTCGTTCACAAACACGTAGATTTCAATGGGCAGACCGTGCTCGTTCGGCGCGAGTTGACGCACGAGAAACGTGAGATCTTGGGAAATATTCGGGTGCGATTTCAAGTAGGCCACGCAGTAGGCACGGAAAGTGCCCACGTTCGTCAGGCGCCGTCCGTTCCCCAGCACGTTGGCCTCGTCGCCCAACTTTTCATTATCCTCGGCGATCTCCTTTCGCTTTCGAGCGAGGTGCTCGCGCACATGGCTGATTTTGCTCCAGCGCTGAAGTTGCTCCTCATCGGCAAAGCGGATCGATCCCATGTCGATGTTAAGCGCACGCTTGATACGCCGTCCGCCGGTTTCCTTCATGCCGCGCCAGTTTTTAAACGACTCCGAGATGAGGCTGTAAGCCGGGATGCTCGTGATCGTCTTGTCCCAATTGCGCACCTTTACCGTCGTGAGGGAAACGTCGATCACGTCACCATCGGCGCCGGCTTTGGGCATCTCGATCCAATCCCCGACACGCGCGATGTCGTTCACGGAAATCATGATGCCCGCGACAAACCCGAGAATCGCATCGCGGAAAATCAACAACATCACCGCCGTCGCCGCCCCCAGCCCCGAGAAGATGTAGATCGGCGATTTGTCCAACAGCAGCGCCAGCACGAACACCACCGAGATGATCGTCGCCACCAGCTTCAGCGCCTGCATGAAGCCCTTGATCGGCATGCCGCGATCCGTCGTCTTGCGTTCGAGTCCCCGTTGGACCGCGTCGAGCAGTGCGTAGAAAACACCGAGCCAGATGAAGATCAGGTAGATGCTTACCGCATTGCTCACGAAGGCGGCCACTTCCGGGGTCGCTCCGAGCACGTCGTCACCAAAGGTATTGATGATCAGCGCCGGGATAATGTGCGAGAGACGCGTAAACACACCCGTTTCGAGCAACACATCATCCCAGGTGAAACGCGTGTGTTTCACCACGGTTTTCACCGTTTCGAGAATGATGCGCTTGGCGATGAAGTTACCCAGCCAAGCCAGCATCACCACCATCAGCACACCGCAGCCATCACCCAGAATCTGGGCGTTGGCCGGCGAAATACCCGCCTCCTGCAGGCGCTGCACCATCCATTGAATCAAAGGGGTCATAACGTAATCAGTCCGTCAGCAAACGGTGCACCCGCCCGCCCGCCAAGCCCCGAGTGTGGCCCTGCCGTCGGCCGCACGTCACGCCATCAGCGTTTCCACCGCCGCGATCGCCGCGCGTAATCGCGTCTCGCCCACTCCACCGATCACGACAAACGGCAATCCCCGTCGCTCCAATTTCGCCTGCCAGACCTTCGCCTGCCGCGCCCGCGTCGCCTCATCCGGAAAGGCACGCTGCGGATCATAGGCCCAGGGCAAATCCGGCGCACACAGGAGATACAACGCATAGTTCCGGCACCGCGCTTCGGCCTCGGGCCGCAACCACGGAGGACAACATCCGGGAAACAACAGGTCCGCCCACTGCACATTGGTCAGTAGCTCGGTATCGCAAAAGACGATACGCCGCGCCCTCGCCACCGCCGACTCTTCGTTGGCGATCTGCCCGCGGGCAATCAGATCGAGGTCCGGGCCGCTGATCCGCCCGTCGTGCGTGTCCCAAAACTCCCGCACATACTCCTCCGACCATGGTTCGCCAAAATACGCCGCCAACCCCGCCGCCAGCGAAGACTTGCCCGTCGACTCGGTCCCGTAGATCGCGATGCGTTTAACCATCGCCCCGCCCCTCCGTGATTGGCGCAGCTTTCATCGACCGATACCACTCGCGCCAACCGAGCAGGCCCATCACCAAAAAGATCAGGTAAAGAAACGCCGTAAAGGCCAACTCCGCCGACCAATAAGATGCGATCGCCACCAGGTTGACGGCCACCCATCCAGCCCAATTTTCCAACCGCTTCCGCACCTGCAGGACCTGCGCAACGATGCTGAACGACGCGATGAAGGTGTCGCGATACGGCATCACCGCATCGGTATGGGCGGCTTGCCACGCCCCCCACCCGAGCGTCAGCGCAAGCGCCCCCCCCAACCAAGCGAACCGGGCGGGCCAGCGGAGCGTCGTCACCGGCAACTCAGGCGCCGTGCCCTTGTGTTTCACCCAGTGCCACCAGCCGTAAACCAGACTCAGGAAGAAAAACGCCTGAAGCTTCGCGTCCGCGTAAAACGTCGCCTGCCAAAACAGCACGCCCTGCACGCTCACCGCGATGAGCCCGACCGGAAACGCCCACAGGCTGCGTCGAATCATCAACCCCACCCCGAGCACACCGAGGATCAGGTTGATCAAATCGAGCGGTTGCGCCTCCGCGAAACCACGCCAAATCGCCTCCCCCCACGCGTTCATGCGCCCGATCCGCCGCCGGCATCTTCCGCCACAAACGCTTCCAGCGCCTCGCGGGTGATCGCATGCCGGGCCGCACACCGCGGGCATCGGATTTCGATTTTTTCGTCACCGCCAAACAACTCCTCTCCTCCGGCCCGAAATACCGGCGCCAGCACCTCCAACATACGGCGTTGGTTACAACCACAATGCCAGCGCACGACGCGCTGCTGCAGCGGCGCCACCGTCTCCCTGCTCCCCATCGTGCGCACATCGTCGAGCGTCAATGCCTTCAACCATGCCACGTCGCAATCAGGATGCTCCGTGACAAGCATCCAGGTTTCCTCCGCGACTTGGAAAAACCGG
>CAXBDS010000297.1:0-4347 GCA_963974355.1 uncultured Opitutaceae bacterium | reverse complement strand
CGCCTCGCGCCAGTTGCGCGCCGCCCGCCGCGCCATCGCGCGTGCGTCCAGCGTGGGCTCCGTCGAAACGCTAACCGCCAGCGTGTTCACAAAGAACCCGACCAACCCGTCCACCTCCGGCCGCGTGCGTCCCGCCACCGGCGTCCCGATCACAACCTCTCGTTGGCGGGCCAGACGCCCGAGCACCGCCCCCGTGGCATATAACAACAACGAGAATACGGTGCCGCCTTCCCGGCGCGCCAGCGTTTCCAGCCCCCGCCGCGTGCGCGCAGGCAACTTCACCGCCACCTCACCGCGCAGGCGGGACCTATCCGCCCGCCGGACAAAATCCGTCGGCAGGTCCAGTCGCTCCGGCGCCCTGCGAAGTTGCGCCACCCAATACGCGAGCGCCGCCGCGTCCTCCTGCTGTTCCTGCCACGCGGCCCAAGCCGAGTAAGTGATCGGAAGCGGGGCGCTTTGCCATGATTCCCCGGCGCGCCGCGCCCGATATGCCGCCGCCAACTCCGCGCCGAGTCTCGCCATCGAAACGCCATCCGACGCCGCATGATGCAACACCATCGTCATGAGGTGATCCTTCGCGCCCAACCGCCACACCCGCACCCGCACGGCGTAGTCCCGCGCCAGATCGATCCCTCGCGCCATCTCCGCCTGACAGATCGCCCGCAGACGTTGCGGCCCGTCACCCTCCGGCGCGTCGATCCGCGTCTCCATCCGCCACCGTTCGCTCCCCCGGGCAGGGTCCCGCAACAGGCCCACCGGCCCACCGCTCTCGTCCTCGACCAATAACGTGCGCAGGGGCTCGTGCCGTTCGATCAAATCAAGCCATGCGCCTTCCAACGCCCTCGCGTCCAGCTCTCCGCGCAAGCGCACCGCCGCGCCCATCAGATAACTCACGCCCCCTTCCAAACGGTCGAGCAACCATAGCCGCCTTTGCCCCGCCGACAAATCCACTCGCTGACGCCCATTCGCATCTTCCCCATGATTCCCCGCCCCGGCTCGCAATGTCAGCTGAGGAGATCGCCCCGCCTGTTCGACGACCCGCGCCAACTCCGCCGGGGATGGCCCATCGAACACCGCCCGCATCGGCACGTCGCGCCCGGTCCGCTCCCGCAACTTCGCGATCAAACGCATCGCCGCCAACGAATGCCCGCCGAGTGCAAAAAAATCATCATCCGCCCCCACCGGGCCGGGGGCGCCGGTGACCTCGGCAAACAATTCACAGAGGAGGGTTTCATTCTCGTTGGCCGGCGTCCGGCGTTTCGCCGCCGCCTCGGTCCATGTGCGCCCGGGCCCTCGGGTCGTGGTCGCCCGGGCCTTCGCCTCCGCGTGAACCGCGACGCCCAGTTCCCCCAAGGTCGCCTCCGCGTTGAGGGCCAGCCCATCAAGCACCGCTTCGAGGTTCGCCAAAATCAGTTCCACCCCCGCCTCGGTGTATCGGTCGGTTCGATACCCCAGAACAAAGTCCCATCCCTCGCCCTCCGGCGTCACCGCCAAAGTAAGGGCGTAGTGGGAGGTTCCGTCCGCCGACAGCCGCACCACCTTACGTTCGCCGAGCCGGGGTGGAGCCGCCTCAATCCCAAAATTCTCGTAGACAAACAGCGCTTCGAAAAGCGGATCGGTCGCCTCGAAGCCCGCCGCGCGCCCGATTTCCGCCACCCCCAAATGACTGTGCTGCTCCTGATCCGCCGCCCGTCGCTGCAACTGTTGCCACCAGTCCCGCGCCTTCGTCGCTGGCGCCAGGGTCGCCGCTGCTGGCCACGTCTCGATAAAGAGTCCGACCCCGTGTTCGATCCCGGGCAATGGCGCGTGCCGTCCGGTCCGGGTCACGCCCACCGTGATCGCTTCGCGTTGCTCCGCCTGCGCCAGCGCCAGGATAAAGCCGCCCTGCCACAGCACCGCCGGCGTCACCCCCATGGCTCGGGCCACCCCGGCCCAAGGCCGCCCAGCCACTCCCGCACGTTGGCGCGCCACCGTGGCGCGGCCTCTCACCGCGCCGGCCGCAACATCGCCACGGAGCACTCCAGTCCCGCGCGCACCAGCCAAATCCATCCGCCAAAACGCCATCGCGCCCGCGCGATCGCGCCGCGTCAGCCATGTGACATATTGCCCCCAGTCAAACACCGCCTCGGTCGCGCCGCCCTCATACAGCTGCCCCAGTTCCCGGAGCACGGTCGCCATCGACCAACCATCCAGGATAACGTGATGGTTCGTGATGATGATCGCATCCCGATCAGCGGAACGCACCCAAGCCAGCCCCAAGAGGTGTTCATTCCAGCTCACCCGTTCATCTCGCTCGCAACGTTGCACGGCTCCCAAATCATCCGACTCCCGCCGGACGAAACTCCCTGGCAGCGTTCGCCGCACCACGGCTACTCCTGCGTCACCTGCGGCCGAAGGGACGACCATTCGCAAAACCTCATGCCGCGTCAAAACCGTCTCCCAGGCCGAAGCCAGCCGGTCTCCGTCCAATCGCCCGTCAAACTCCACCACAAGCTGCGAAATGTAGGGATCATCCTCTCCATCCCGTGCCCGTGACTGGCTCTCAAACACAATGCCGGCTTGCACCGGAGTCAGCCCGACCACGTGCATCGCGTCCGGTCCCGCCTGCGCTTCAATGCGCTCCAAACTTGCCGATGTGAGCCCGACCTCCGGGAAGTCTTCGACGATCCATCGCCGGGACAATGGTGTCTCGCGACAATGCTTCACCAATGCGACGAGCGCCGCCTCGAACCGCTGCCCGAGATCATCGATGGCGGCCTCGGTGTGCGCAGGTTCACACCAGCTCCAACGCACGCTCAAGACATCGCGTTCGTCGGTCAGCGCATTGATCTCAAGCTGGTGACTCCGAGGTCGATCGGGGTGATCGCTGTCCGCCTCGCCCAAGGTCGCCAACTCCCATCCACCGACCGGGGCGGCCCCCTTCACCGCCACACGTCCCAAATAGTTGAATACGACCGCGGCCGGCGCCGCCCCAGCCAGTTCCGCCCGACCCGTTTCGTCCAAGTGGCGCAACACGCCGTAGCCGAGCCCTTTGTCCGGCGCCTGTCGCAGCGCCGCCTTCATCCGCTTCAGCACCTCGCCCGCCGCTGGACCGCCGGACCACGCCTCGTCCATCCCCGCCACGGGCGTTTCGAATCGCACCGGCCGAACGCTTGTAAACCAGCCCACCGTCCGGCTCACATCCGGCCCGTTGGTCCCCGGCTCCCGACCGTGTTTTTCCAGATCGATGACCAGCGCCTCCTCCGCTCGGCCATAGTGCGCCGTCTGCCATTCCACCAGCGCCAGGCCCAATGCCGCCATCAACAGATCATCAATCTCCAGGCGATAGACGCTCAACGCCTGACGCGCCGTCCGCATCGCTTCCGCGGAGATCTCGCTGCTGACATGCGTCAACCGTCCCACCGTGTTTTCCCCCGCAGGGATCTCAACCGCCGTCCGCCAAGCTGCCGTCGGGGCCACGGTTTCCTTCCATCGCCCGAGTTCAGATCGACGCTGAACCGCCTGTGCCCGGACGAACCGTCCCCAGGTGGCCATCGACGCCGTCTTTGGCGGCAACGTTTGTCCGAGTGTCAGGCTGACCAGATCTTCGACCAGGATCCGCCACGAGACCCCGTCGATCACCAGATGGTGAACCGCCAGCAGTAACCAACGCGCGCCCGTCGTCGCCTCCGCCCAACCGGCGGCCAGCATCTGTCCGGATTCCGGAGCCAAGGCCCGCGGCAAACGATGCAAGGCGTCCTTCAGGCGCAGCTCACGGGTATCCGCATCCGCATCGGCCAATTCGATTTTTTCCCACGACATCGCGGTTCCGGCCTCCCCTTGCCGCAGCTCAGCTTCCTGCCCCGCCCGACGCCACAAGACCAACCGCAATGCGGCATGCCGCTCCATCAACGCCGCCACCATCGCCCGTGCCGCCCCTTCCGTCATCCCCGCCGGCGCCTGCAACATCACCGACTGGTTGAACTGGTTGATCGGCCCACCGCGCTCCAACAGCTCCCGATGAAGTGGCAGCAAGGGAATCACCCCCTCATCGGTGTCTTCTTCCACCGCCGCATCCAGACAACGCCGCAGACCGCTCGCCAATGCTCTCGCGCTCGGCCGGCTCACGATGTCGCGCACGCTAAGCGTCCAGCCCTCCAAACGCGCCCGACTCGTCATGCGCATCGCCCCCAGACTGTCTCCGCCCAAAGCAAAAAATTCGTCGTCGACGCCCACCTCCGCCACACCGGTCGCCTCGCGGAACCAGCGCACGACCAGCGCCTCGCTCGCCGAATTTGGTGCGGTCGGCGCCAGGCGTTCGACTCCCGCCTGCGGCTGAGGCAAGGCGCGCCGGTCCCCCTTGCCGTT
>CAXBDS010000296.1:0-4484 GCA_963974355.1 uncultured Opitutaceae bacterium | reverse complement strand
CCCGCCGCACCTCTCTCGGACCGGTCCCCTCCACGTCGCGCACCCACCGCGAAAAGTGAAACGGCGTCTGGAATCCGCAACGCCAGGCAATCTCCGCCACCGGCAATCCGGTGTCGCGCAATAATTGCACCCCACGCGCGGTGCGCGTCCGCCAGACATAGCGCAGAGGAGTTTCCCCCAGCTCGCGTTTGCACAGCCGCACCAATTGCGCCGGTGACACGCCCGCAATCGTCGCAAGCCCGGGCAACGTCGCCGGCTCAGCCAGGTGTTCGCCCAGCCAATCCGCCATGCGCGCCAAGGGTTCACGCGCCCGCCCACGGCGGACCGGATCCTGCGCCGTGACGCAGGCATGCAACGCGGCTCGTCCCAATGCCGATACGAAACCTGGCGTTGTTTCCGGCGCCCCCGGCATCAGCCCCAAACCCAATTCGATCAACTGGGTCACGCGCACCGGCACCCGGCTGACCATCGGCGCACGGGCCAAGGTCTCAGTCAACCCCGGCTCCAACGCCACCACCGCCGGCGAAACCGCGCACCACGTGTGATGGGTTCGCTTGGCCGCGTCCCACCAAAACATTTCCTGATGGCCCGGCTGCAAAAGCGCGACCTCTCCTGAACGCACCAGCCGGTCGAGACCGTCGACCGCGATGCGCACGCTTCCCGTGAGGATCACCACCAGTTGGAAGTCCGCCTGCCAACGCGGCCCGAAGGCGCCTCCGGGAGCATACACCACATCACCAAAGACGACGCCTCCGCCATCGACCACGCGGAGTCTTTTGGATATGTTTTTGAGTGCCATACGGCTGGAAGCAAGGGGCGACAGATGTTACTAGATAGGTATGTCCACCCCGATGCCCCAACGCAATACCCCGCCCCCCGTCCGCCCGACTGGTTATTTCGGCCCCGATTTCAACGCCGCTGAGCTGCGTCGCTTTTACGACGAGCAAGGCTACTTCGTCATCGAAGACGCCTTCTCACCGGAGGAAATCACCGCGCTGCGTGACGACGCCACGGCGATCTGCCGGGGCGCTCACGGTCCGTTGCAAGGCCGACCGGAGATTCCCCCCGACGCGACTGACGCCGAAGTGCTGAAACAAATCCTCTGTATCCACTTTCCGCATAAAATCTCGGCGATCATGCGCGCCAGCCTCGACCAGACGACGCTCACCCGGGCGCTGGTAGCCGCCCTCGGCCCTAATGTGAAGTGCATGCAGTCGATGTTGTTCATCAAGTCTTCCGGCAAACCCGGCCAAGCCTGGCACCAGGACGAGGACTACATTCCCACGCGTGACCGCTCTCTGATTGGCGCTTGGATCTCCATTGACCACGCCACGGTCGAAAATGGCGGCCTGTGGATTCTTCCCGGCTCTCACCGACCCGGCATCCTCTGGGACCAACACTGGCACGGGGATCGACGCTTCGACTGCGCCGAGGAGTCCCGCGGTTTCCCGTGGCGCGATGAGGATGCGGTGCCCGTCGAAGTGCGGCCGGGATCGGTCGTCTTTTTTAATGGCTACACGCTGCATCGCTCGCTCCCGAACCGCGCGCCGGAGGGCACGTATCGGCGAGCGTTGGTGAATCACTACATGCGCGCCGAATCGTTTCTGCCGTGGTATCCGCCTGCGGCGGACGACAAGACCGGCATGGCCAAACTCGACTACCGCGATGTCATCATGATCGCGGGCGAAGACCCGTATGCGCATCATGGTTACGCCGACATCGCCCAGCCGATGATCCGACCCGACGGCCGCAGCGGCTGCGTCAACTGGGGTGGCGGCGGCGAAAAGCGCGTCTACCACGACGACGAGTAAAGCCAACCCCACGCCCGTCCGGCCAACCCGGGCCGGCTCAATCCCACCGGGCAGGAGCGTCTCCAACTGCAGCGTCGCCCGCTCGCCGCCGAGCCCAGCGTGAACCAACAAAAAAAGGGGGGCCGCCCGCCAACTGGCCTGTTTCGCGGGCGGCCCCTTATCTATCCCGACCAGGAGGTGGTGACTCGACTCGTTTGTCCTGATCGGAAAGCAGACGGCCCTGCAGGCCGGAAAATTGCCTCGACCGATAGCCGCCGGCGCGGCGCTTCGCACCGACGGCATTGGTCTGGGTTTCGGCGACACCATGCAAGGGCCACCAAAGTGAACGCTCAGCTGCGCTTAAAAATGAGAAACGCATGGCCGTCGTGTTGAAACGTGGAAGCAAGCCCGAGGCCGTGAGCCGCCTGATGGTCGCAATGCGCCTGAATGCGGGCATCGATGTTCTCACTGTGCTGGAGCGGGATGCATTCGATGCGAAAATCGGCCCCCGCCCCGCCGGGACTACCCATGCGGCGCGTCTCGTCGACTGACATTTCGCGCCCAGGGGTAAACGCGGTGGAAAAGGCGGCCGGTCTTGCCCGCCGCAAACGCTCACCCTGAAACGGTTCTCCCAATTCCGGCGCAACCTCGCCCCGCCACCAACGCCGGCAACGCTCCCACCATGGGAGGGATGGGGTCTCGGCATCAAGGTCGGGCGAAGGTCGGGCAAGTGGCATGGAGACTATTCGGTTCAACCTCCTAAGAACGTTGGAAAGGCGCCTAATCTTTCAAAAAAAGCACCAAACGGGATTTTTTCCTGCCGCCCCAAGGTTGCCTCTCCGGCGCGCACGCGATGTGCTAACTTCCGTTGCGTCTGCTGCCATGGCCGTTCCCGATTTCGTTTCCCTTTCCCCCCCGACCCGCTCCAGCCTGATTTATCGGCTGCGCGACTGGGAGGACGCCACGAGCTGGGACGAATTTTACCAGCTCTATCGCAAGATCTTACACGACCTGGCCTTGCGAGCCGGACTGGCCGAACCTGAGGCCGAAGATGTGGTGCAGGAGGTCTTCAAGCACGTCGCGGAAACCGTCGGTGACTTCGAATCTCGCGAACGGCGCGGAGCCTTTCGCCGTTGGTTGATCAACCAGGCGCGCTGGCGGATCACCGACCGACTTCGGCTGCAGGGCCGCACCCCCGGCGCGCGACGCGCCGCCGCCCGGACCCTCACCAGCGCTGGCCTGCCCCGCACGCGCACCATTGAGCGCGTGCCCGATGGCAATGACGCCGACACCTACTGGGATAATGAATGGCAACAGACCCTGCTCGACGGCGCACTCCAACGCCTCGCCCGGCGCGTGCCCGCCAAACATTTCCAAGTCTTCGATCTCTACGTGCGGCAGGGCTGGACCGCCCGTCGCGTCGCCCGTGAGTTCGGCATGAACACCGCCGCCGTCTATCTCATCGGTCACCGCCTCACCAAACAACTGCGCATCGAGGTCGAACGCCTGCGCCAAGCCATGGAGTAAACCGCAAACGGTCCGACCGTTTTAGCAATTTACCCCGGTTGCCGCCTGCGACTTTCTCCCTCCGTGCCCCCGCCCTCCCCCCACGCACCACCGGATATCCCGGACTACGAGCTCCTGCGTCAGGTCGGGCGCGGCAGCTACGGCGACGTCTGGCTGGCCCGGAGCGTGACGGGCCTTTACCGCGCCGTAAAAATCGTCTGGCGCTCCCGTTTCGAAGAGGCCCACCCCTACGAACGCGAATTCAGCGGCCTGCGCGCCTTCGCCCGCATTTCCATCACCGAGTCGCGGCAACTCGCCCTGCTCCACGTCGGCCGCAACGACCTCGCCGGCTTTTTTTACTACGTGATGGAACTGGCCGACGACGCCGAGCGCGGCCGCGACATCGATCCCGAACGCTACACTCCGCTCACACTGAAACGCTTTCGCGAGCGCGGCCACCGCCTGCCCATCGCCACCGTCGTCACCCATGCGATCGAGCTCGCCCGCGCCCTCTCGACATTACACGGCCGCGGTCTCGTCCACCGCGACATCAAACCGTCCAACATCATCCTCGTCGACGGCCAGCCGAAGCTCGCCGACATCGGCCTGATCACCGCCGCCACCAGCGCGATGACCTTTGTCGGCACCGAGGGATTTGTGCCCCCCGAAGGGCCCGGCACCCCGGCGGCCGATGTGTTCAGTTTCGGCAAACTGCTCTACGAACTCGCCACCGGTCGCGACCGGCAGGACTTCCCGCAACTCCCCCAAGACTTCGCCGCCCGCGATGATCGCCGGGAATTGATGGAGTTGAACGAGGTCATCCTCCGCGCCTGCGAACCCGAGATCAAACAACGCTACGCCGACGCCGGCGCGATGCTGGAGGACCTGCTCCTCTTGCACGCCGGCCGCTCGGTGCGCCGGCTGCGCCTCACGGAACGCGGGCTGGCCCGCGCCCGCCGGGCCGCCGTGCTTCTGCTCGTGCTCTCCACCGTGGCCGCCGGCGGCGTCTTTCTCGAACGCCAACGCGCCGAACGTGAATCCGCCGGCCGGCGCTCCGCCGAGGCCCAACGCGACCTCCTCCTCCGCCAAAATCTCTATGCCGCCCGTCTCGCCCGCGCGCAACGGGCACTCGAGTTGGGCGACCTCGGCCGCGCCCGCCTCGCCCTCGGGGCGGCCGAGCCCGATCCC
>CAXBDS010000295.1:0-4489 GCA_963974355.1 uncultured Opitutaceae bacterium | reverse complement strand
AGAGCGGCGGGTCGACCGATGTCGGCGACGGGAGCTGGAACGTGCCCACGATGGGCGTGCGCACCGCCACCTGGGTCCCCGGCACCTCCAGCCACAGCTGGCAGGCCGTCGCCGCCGGCGGCACGACCATCGGTTTGAAAGGCATGCAGGTCGCCGCCGAGACCATCGCGCTCACGGCCATCGACCTGTTCCAACAGCCCGAAACAATCAAAAAAGCGAAGGCTGAATTCGACGAGCGACGCGGCTCGGACTTCAAGTATCAGTCCCTCGTCGGCGACCGCGCCCCGCCCCTCGACTACCGGAACTAATCAGGGGATCGGGGCACGCCACTGCGGCCACGGGCGCGCTCCCGGAAGGAGGACCACCTCCCGGCGGTCCGTCGGTTTCATCGCGTCCCCCGCGCTTGCTGAACCCGGCGAAAAGGGATTGAGATGAGCGCGCTTCTCGCGCCCTTCCTCCGCCCCGCTTATGTCCGTCGTTTTTAACGAACTCGCGCTTTCCCTGCGCCGGCTACGCCGCCGCCCCGTGCAATCGGGGTTGATGTTTGCGACCTTCACCGCGTCGATCACGCTCACCTTGCTGAGCTGGTCGCTCTTCCACACCATCTTCCTCCAAAACCCGGCCTACGATCCGGCGGGTTCGCTCTATCGCATCAGCCAGACCGGCGGACCGATGGCCAAGGAACGTCAGCTTCCCGCCTCGCGCGAGGACGTCGCCGCGTGGCAGGAACAGCAGACGGTGTTCAGCGATTTCGCGCCGATGCGGCTCTACGAATCCGTCTTCGTCACAACCGCGGGCGGACAGGAACGCCTGCTCAGCGCCAACCTCTCCGCCGAGTCGCTGCGCATGGTCAACGCCCGCCCGCTGCTGGGCCGGCTGTTCACGCCGGAGGACGACGCGATGGGCACGCCGCCCGTCGTGTTGCTGAGCGAACACACCTGGCGCAATCGCTTCGTCGCCGACGCGGATATCGTCGGGCAAACGATCAAAATCGACGGCGTGACCGCCACCGTGGTGGGCGTGATGCCGGCGTCGTTTCAGTTTCCGAACAACCAGGACCTCTGGCAGTCACTCGGCTTTGTCGCGTATGAGAAGACGCCGCAGACGCCGATTCACGATATCATCGTGCGCCTGAAACCCGGCATCACGCCCGAGCGCGCCGCCGAGGATCTGCGCCTGATCACCGAGCGTCGCGGAGGCGAAACCTTCGCCGCCAAATACGAGCTGCACCCGCTCGTGACACCGTTGCGCAACTACTACCTCCTGCCGGAAATGCACCGGAGCGCGGTCGTGCTGTTCGCCCTCGCATTGATCTTCATCGTAGTCGGTTGCGCCAACGCGGCCAACCTCGTCCTGATCGATTTCTTTGGGCGCACCCACGAGATCGCCTCGATGATCGCGCTCGGCATCCCGCGCGCCGCCGCCATCCGCACGCTCGCGTTTCAGTTGTTCGTCACCGCCGGCTGCGCCGCGCTCGGCGGGTCCGGGTTGCTGCTCTTGATCGCGCCCGCGGTGCACGGCGCCATGGCCCGCACCATCACGCCGTATTGGCTGCTGTTCACCCCCCAATGGCACCACTTCGCGATGGCCGGCGCCCTCGCGGTCGTGTCGGCCAGCGTCGCGCTGGTCGTGCCCCTGGGTTACCTCGCGGTGGTGAGTCCGGAGCGCATCATTCGGGACAACGCCAGCGCCACGCGCGGCACGGGACGAGGGGTCGGACGCCGCGCCTTGATCATCGGCCAAATCGGCCTGCTCACCGTGCTCGCCGTATCCGCCGGCCTGTTACTCCGGTCGAGCTACCAACTGCGCGAGGATCAATGGGGCTACGATGCCAGCCGGATCTTTGCCTCAAAAACGGCCATGAAAGAGGCGGATTTCCCCGACGCCGCACAACGCCTGGCGACCCAGCTCCGCTTGATCGATGAGATTGAGCGGCTGCCGGGTGTCGCCGCCGCCGCGATCATGGGCAACCCGGTGGGGTTCAGCGGGGAGCCGAGCGGCTTCTACGCGCTCACGCCGGAAGGCCTGGCCGATGGACAATCGGGGGGCAGCGCGTTCTCCTCGGCCGTCTCGGCGGATATTTTCAAGATCTTCGACACGCCCTTGATCGAAGGGGATTCGTTCCCCCGCGAGACGAAGGCCGACGACCCGCTCAGCGTCGTGATCAACCAATCGCTGGCGGCCAAACTCTGGCCCGGCAAATCAGCGGTGGGACGGACCCTTTTCGTGCGCGGCCCCAATCCCAAACAACCACCCACGCCCACCACCATTCGGGGTGTCGTGCGTGATTTTCAGGCCGCCGGCCCGAAGGCAAAGAACAACGATTTCATGTTCTACGCCGTTCGCGGAGGCATCGGCGGCGCTTCGTTTTTGTATGCGCGGGGCGAGCAGATGCCGCCAACGCTCGATGACATTCGCCGCGCGGTGATGCGGGTCGATCCGCGCCTCGCGATCTACTTCCCGACCACCGTCCAAGGCGTGATCGATACCGAGCTGAGCGCGGTCAACCTCACGACCCGCCTGACCCTCGCCTATGCGTTGGCGGCCGTGCTGCTCTGCGCCGTCGGCGTCTACAGCATCACCGTCTCGCAGATTCTGCAGCGCCACCGCGAGTTCGGCATCCGGATGGCGCTCGGCATCGAACCGGAACGACTGTGGCGCCGCTTCGCGTCCACCCACCTCGTGACCGCGGCCATCGGCGTCGCGGTGGGCCTGGTCGGCGCGGCCATCGTGGTGCATGTTCTGCAGGCGATGCTGTTCGGCGTGACGGCTTACGACCCGCTCACCTACGTCACGGCGGCTTGCCTCATCCTGCTGGTGTCCGCCGCGGCCTGCCTGCCCAGCCGTTACCGGCTCCTCCGCATCAACCCGGCCGATTGCCTGCGCAGCCTATAGCCGATGACGACCGGCCCGAATCGAGCGCCGTTCCTCCCTAATAATCCACTCTCCCGGTGGACAGCGCCGGGAACTTCCCTACCCTGAACCCACTTATGGAATATCGTAACCTCGGCTCCACCGGTCTCAAAGTCAGCGCGTTGTCCTTCGGCGCCTGGGTCACCTTCGGCAACCAAATCGGCGATCCGATCGCCAAAAAGCTCATGCACACCGCCTACGACGCGGGCGTGAACTTCTTCGACAACGCCGAGGCCTACGCCGACGGCCAAGCCGAGCGCGTGATGGGCGACATCCTTAAAAAATCCGGCTGGCGCCGCAGCAGCTACCTCGTTTCCAGCAAGGTGTTTTTCGGGGCCGAGGGCGATCTGCCCAACGAAACCGGCCTTTCCCGCAAACACGTCGTCGAAGCCTGCCATGACGCGCTCAAACGCCTGCAGGTTGACTACCTCGATCTCTACTACTGCCACCGCCCCGACGAGAACACCCCGGTCGCCGAAACATGCCGCGCCATGCATGACCTCATCGTGCAAGGCAAGGTGCTCTACTGGGGCACCAGCGAATGGACGGCCCCGCAGATCGCCGCCGCCTTCGCCGCCTGCGAAAAACTCGGTCTGCATGCGCCCGTCGTCGAGCAGCCCCAATACAACCTCTTTCACCGCCAGCGCGTCGAAAAGGAACTCGCCCCGCATTACAAGAAGCCCGGCCTCGGCACGACGATCTGGTCCCCCCTCGCCAGCGGCCTGCTCACCGGCAAATACAACGACGGCGTGCCGAAGAAATCCCGTCTCGACCACCCCAACATGGCTTGGTTGCGCGACCTGATGATGGACCCGAAATCCAATATCAAACAGAAGCTTGCCGGCGTGAAGAAACTCGCCGCCATCGCCGAGAGCCTCGACACCACCCTGCCCCGCCTCGGCCTCGCCTGGTGTTTGAAAAATCCCCATGTTTCCTCGGTCATCCTCGGCGCGTCCAAACCCGCCCAGCTCACCGAAAACTTTGGCGCCTTCGAGGTGGTGCCCCGCCTCACCCCCGCCGTGATGAAAAAAATCAATGCGATTTCGGCGCCCCTCGCCGATTAAACCCACTCGGCGGACCACCGCCTCCAAGGACGCGGGCGGGGCTGCTCCCCCGCCCGCCCACCGGCCCGTGGCCCGGGCCCCCGCGATGGTGCACCAGGGGGGCACTAGGGTCGGGCCCCCATAACCTGCGGTTGCCAATCACAACGGGACAACCAACCGTCGCGGGCGTTCTATGCGCCCCTCTTTTCTCCGCCATGCGGCCGCGCTCGCCGGATTTACCCTCCTCTCCATCAGCTCAGCCCGCCCGCTTCGTGTCGGCATCGAGGTCAATGGCCCTCCCGTTTCGTTCGTGCCCGACGGGGGCGAGCCCACCGGATTCACGGTCGATCTGCTGCATGAAATCGAACGCATAAGTCCGCTGGAGTTCGAGCTCGTGCCCAACTGGTGGAGCAACATCCAGCGTCAATTCAACCGCGGCGACCTCGACATCCTGGCCAACGTCGTGCGCACCGACGCCCGCCGGGACACGATGGCGTTCTCCACCGCCCACGCCCGCGTGCGCGGCGTCATCT
>CAXBDS010000294.1:0-4494 GCA_963974355.1 uncultured Opitutaceae bacterium | reverse complement strand
CCCGTCGCGATCAACTCCGCCGCCGCCTCCGCTCGCCTCGCCGTCGGCGAAGCCCTCACCAATCTCGCCGCCGCGCAGATCGGCGACCTCGGCAAGGTCAACCTCTCCGCCAATTGGATGGCCGCCCCCGCCGTGCCCGGCGACGCCGCCGACCTCTACGAAGCCGTCTACACGGTCGGCATGGAACTCTGTCCCGCGCTCGGCATCACGATCCCCGTCGGCAAAGACTCCATGTCGATGTCGACCGCCTGGTCCGACGATTCCGGCTCCCAGCGCGTCACCGCCCCGACCTCCCTCATCGTCTCCGCCTTCGCCCCCGTCTCCGACATCCGCCGCTCCCTCACGCCGCAGCTCGCGCAGGACGAGGACACCCTCCTGCTCCTCATCGATCTCGGCCGCGGCCAAAACCGCCTCGGCGGTTCCATCCTCGCCCAGGTGTATTCACAAACCGGCGACACTGCGCCCGACGTCGACTCGGCCGCCGACCTGAAAGGCCTCTGGAACGCCATCCAAACGCTCGGCGCCGAAGGCAAATTGCTCGCCTATCACGACCGCTCCGACGGCGGCCTGCTCGCCACCGCCGTCGAGATGGCCTTCGCCGGTCACGTCGGTCTCGATCTCGAGATTCCCGCCGGCCACAATGCGTTCTCCGCCCTCTTCAGCGAAGAACTCGGCGCGCTCATCCAGATCCGCGAAGCAGACCTCGACGACGTCTCGCTCGTGCTCCGCCAAAACGGCCTCAAGAACTGCGTCAGCCGCGCCGGCACGCTCAACGCCCACCACGCCCTGCGCATCACTCGCGCCGGTCAGGAGATTTTCAACGAAAGCCTCACTTCCCTCCGCGCCACCTGGAGCGACGTCACCCACCGCATCGCGTCCCTGCGCGACAACCCGACCAGCGCCGATCAGGAACACGCCCTTCGCCTCGACCCGACAGATCCTGGCATCACGCCCATCGTCACCTTCGACCCCGCCACCGCACCGACCATCGGCACCGGCGCCCGTCCTCCGGTCGCGATTCTCCGCGAGCAGGGCGTCAACGGCCAGGTCGAGATGGCCGCGGCGTTCGACCGCGCCGGCTTCAGGGCCGTCGACGTGCACATGACCGACATCCTGTCCGGTCGCATCTCCCTGCGCGATTTCCACGGCCTCGCCGCCTGCGGCGGCTTCAGCTACGGCGACGTGCTCGGCGCCGGCGAAGGCTGGGCCAAGAGTGTCCTGTTCAACGCCCGCGCCCGCGACGAGTTCGCCGCCTTCTTCGCCCGCGAGGACGCCTTCGCGCTCGGCGTGTGCAACGGCTGCCAGATGATGAGCAACCTCAAGTCGATCATCCCCGGCGCCGAGGCTTGGCCGCGTTTCGTGCAAAACCAAAGCGAACGCTACGAGGGGCGCTTCGTTTCGCTCAAAATGGAAAAGTCCCCCAGCGTGCTCTTTGCCGGCATGGAAGGCAGCGTGCTGCCGATCGCCGTCGCCCACGGCGAAGGTTACGCCGAGTTCGCCGACCAAGCGGCCGCCGAAGCGTTCAGCACCAGCGGCCTCGTCGCCGCCCGCTACGTCGACAATCACCACCGCATCACGGAGCACTACCCCCTCAACCCGAACGGCTCGCCGCTCGGCATGACCGCGCTCACGACCACCACCGGCCGCGTCACCATCATGATGCCGCACCCCGAGCGCGTCTTCCGCAGCCGCTGCATGAGTTGGTCCCCCGCCGAGTGGCCGGAAGACAGCCCGTGGATGAAGCTCTTCCGCAACGCCCGCGCCTGGGTGGGCTGAGCAGAGCAACGTCGCGCAGACGTCAGCTCAGCTTGCCGGTCGTCTCGACGAGCGTGCGCGCCAGGGTTTGCACGGATTTCAGCGTGCGGTCCGATTTCAGTTTCCCGGCGTCATCAAAGGCCTCGCTGGCGCCGGGCAACACGGTCTGGCCGGGCAACACCTGACACCCCAGATGGTGCAACAGGTGTTGCGCCTCCTTGAGCGATCGCACGCCACCAAACGCACCGGGTGACGCCGAGATCACCGCCGCGACCTTGCCGGTAAACGGATTTCCATCCCCGCGCGTGCACCAATCGATCGTGTTCTTCAGCAACGGCGTGATCATCGCGTTATACTCGGGCGAGGCAACCAAGAGTGCATCGTGCGCGAGGATGAGTTCGATCAGTTTCGCCGCATTCTCGGGCAAACCGTGCTCGTCCTCCAAGTCCCCGTGGAAGAGCGGCAGGTCGTAGTCGTTGAGATCAATCAGCGTCACTTCACCCCCGGCGGCGCGCACTGCCTCCACGGCCACGGCGAGGAATTTACGATTCAAAGACTCCCGCCGGGCGCTGCCAGAGAAGGCGAGGATACGAGGTATTTTCGACATGTTTCCATCAAACGGATCCGCCCGCGCCAAGCAAGCGGCCCGGACTTAAATCGCGCCGCCCCGCCGCCGGACTCGACGACGTCATTGGCACCAAATCGTGACTCCGCTGACACGGAAATGACAAGTCGGTGAGCTAATCTGCCACCTTCCGAATTTACCGGCAACTTCCGCGCAGACTCCGCCTCGGCGGGTCGAGGGCGGACCAGGGCTTAGAAGTTCGGGGACTTCGTTCGTTTCATTCGCGGCTTCCGTCGCGGGTGTCCGTCGTCCCTGCGATTCTACCTCTGTGTGGCGCGTAGGGACATCTTCACTACGCCAGACAAACCACCAGATGATTTCCTTCTCCCTCTTGCCACGATCGACGGCTTCGCACCGCCGCCGTAAGCTCGCCGCTTGGACCGGCGCATTGTTGCTCGCCCTTCCCGCGAACGGCGAACCGTTCAGCGGACGCGTGGTCGATGCCGCCTCCCAATCACCTCTCGAAGCCGCCGCCGTTTCGCTGCCCGCGACCGGTCAGCGCACGAGCACCGATGCCCAGGGCCGTTTCCTCTTCACGGATGTCACTCCCGGAGCGCTCGACGTGGAAATCAACTACCTCGGGCTGAGCTCAGTGCAGCGCACGATTACCATCGCACCAGTCACCGGTGCCACCGAGCTCTTCACGCTCGAAGATTCGCCCCTCAAGCTCGAAGCCTTCGTCGTGAAGGGCACGACCGGCGCGCAGATCGCGGCGCTCAACCAGCAGCGCGAATCGTCCGCCATCAGCAACGTCGTCTCGGCCGACCAAGCCGGACGCTTCCCCGATGCCAACGCTGCCGAGGCCATGCGCCGCATCCCCGGCGTTTCCATCGTGCGCGAGGAAAAAGGGGGCGACGGCCGCTACGTTTCCATCCGCGGTCTCGATTCCGGCCTGAATTCCTTCAGCCTTAACGGCATGCGCGTCGCGCAGTCCGACGAGGAAAACCGCCGCGTGCCGCTCGACACCATTCACACCGGCGCGCTCAGCAAGATCACCGTCTATAAAACCCTCTCGCCCGATCTCGACGGCGACGGCATCGGCGGCGCCGTCAACATGGAAACCGCCACCGCCTTCGAGCTCGGCCGCCGCACGCTCAGCCTCGGGGGCGAAGGCGTCTACCAAGACTTCGCCGGCGATCTCGGTTATCTCTTCTCCGGCACCTATGCGGATATCTTCGGGGACCACAATCAGTTCGGCGTCCTGATCTCCGTCACCACCGAAGACCGCGACACGGCCGGCTTCGTGGTCACCAACGACGAAGAATGGATCCCCGTCGACGAGGATAACGCGACCCAGGACGCCGCGTGGCATCCGGGCGAGGAGATGGAATACAACACCTACGCCAACAACCGCCAGAAGTGGGGCCTCTCCACCGCCCTCGAATGGAGGGCCAGCGACACGACCCAGCTCTACTTCAAGGCGAGCATGAACCAGTTCACCGACACCGAGCTCAACAACGGCCGTCACTTCGTGATGGACGATTTCGAGTTCGACGCCCTCCAGGATCCCGCGATCCCGCTTTCCTACTCGACCGACAACGCCGTGCTCGCTTACGGCGAATACGAGGAGACGGAATGGGAGCTGAGCAACTACATCCTCGGCGGCACGACCCAAGCCGGCCCCGTTCGCCTCGACTACTCTGCCGCCTACTCCACCGGCGAGCAGGTCGAGCCCCATGACTACGAGGTCTTTTACACCGCAGAGCTGAACGATCCCATCGGCTGGGATTTGTCTGACACGAATTTCCCCAAACCCATCCTCAGCGCCGCCGACGCTGCGCGCCTGCAGGATCCCGCCAACTACGAGTTCGACGAGGTCGACATGGACTTCGATCAATCCAAAGACACCAAGATCGCGGTCAAACTCGACGCGACGTGGGACGCCTCCGCCATTCTGACGGTCAAAGCTGGCGTCAAAGGTCAGTTCTCCGAACGCGAGCTCAACGAGGCCAACCGCTTCCAAAGCGACGAAGCCAAACACGACTCGCTGGCCACCAGCGGCCTCTTGGGCGACAACAGCAGCTTCGCCGACATCGGCCAGTCGCTCTCCATCCTCGGCTACGATCCCGGTGCCCTCGAACAGCTCTACACGAACCGCGACACCCTCTTCGAAA
>CAXBDS010000293.1:0-4602 GCA_963974355.1 uncultured Opitutaceae bacterium | reverse complement strand
ACGCGCTGCAAAAACGCCTCCGGCGGCAGCCCGGAAATCCCCACACGTCGCGAGTGATTACCCGCGATCAACTCCGCCGCCACCGAACGAAACGGCTCCGCGTGGATCACGCCGGGCAGCGCCCGGAAGTCCGCGATCGCCCGCGACGGTCCCGGCTCCGCGAGACTCACGGTGACGGTCTGCCGCTGCACCACGTCCCACTGAAAATCCAACACGTGGCTCACGCCATCCCGGAACGCATTGGGGATGACCAAAATCCCCGTCGCCGCCGCGAGCGCCACACAGGTCAACGATGCCTGCACCGGCTTTCGCTCGATGTTCCGCAGCGCCATCCGCGCCGACACCGAGAACCAGTGCCCGATACCCAGACGCTCCACCAGCGCCGGGCGGAAACTCGCCGGTGGCTCCGGGCGCATCGCCTCGGCCGGCGCCAGCTGGCTCACCCGCCGCACCACCCCGGCCACGCCCACGAGCGCCGCCGCCGCACTCGCGATCGCCGCGCCGATCAAAGCCGTCCACGCCGGCGTGAAAGCGAGGCGGGGGAAGCGGAAAAACAGGTGATACATGTCGACCAACTTCAGTCCCAACAACACCCCGCCGACCGCCCCGAGTCCCGTGCCCAGCACGACGATCACCAAGGCGAATTTCACGAAATGCCAGCCGATCGTCGCGTTGCTAAAACCGAACGCCTTCAAAATCGCGATCTGCTCCCGCTGCAGCGTGATCTGACGGCTCATCACCGCGTTCACCATGAATGCCGCCACGCTCAAAAACACCAGCGGGAACCCAAACGACAGCCCCTGCAACACACGGATCTCGTCACTCACCCGCACGTCCGACGGGTGATTCGCCCGCCCATAGGCGCCGAGCCCGCCGTAAGGCTCCAGCAGCCGATCCACCTCGGCGATCACCGCCGGCTCGCGACCGCCGGGAGCCAACGCGATCGCCACATTGTTAAACGCACCGTCGAGCTGATACGCCTCCGCCAGTTCCCGTTCCCGCATCCACAGCACCGCAAACGAGCGGTTGTCCGGCAACGCCGCGCCGGGCGGAGCCTCAAACACAAACTGGGGCGCGAGCACGATGCCCGCGATGCGCAGGTCGACCTTCCGTCCGTTCAGGATCGCCGACAATGTATCGCCCGGTCGAATACCGTTGGCCTCGGCGAACGCTTCACCCAGCAACGCCTCGTTGCGGGAGTCCGCGCCCCACCGACGGCCCGTCCGCAAGTAAAGGCGGTTCAGCACCATCTCCCGGTGATCCGGCACCGAGTTGATCAGCGCGCGGGCCGGCTCGGCCCGGCCCGGCACGTCGAGATTGACGCGCAACGTGAGTGACGGCTCCACCGCCGCCACGCCCGGCAGGGCGCGCAGCCGATCCACCACGCCATCCGGCGCCCGCTTCAACGAGGCAAACACATCGGCAAAGCGATTTTGCTGATAGTAGGCATCCCGCGCCGTATTCAAAGAACGGATAAGGCTGCGCGTCATGATCATCATCGCCAGCCCGCACGCCATCACGAGCGCGACCGCGACGGCTTGCGACTTTAGCGCGAGCAGGTCGCGGCGGAGCTTACGATCAAGCAGGGAGGCCATGGCGCATCGGGAAGGGCGGGGCGGCGCCTACCACTCCAACTCGCCGACAGCCCGGCGCGCCTCATTGACGCGCGGCGCGTGCAAGCGCCCGTCCGAAAGCGTGAACACCCGATCCGCCATGTCGGCGATGACGGCGTTATGGGTGATGATGACGGTCAGCGTGCCGAGCTCGCGATTGATGCGCTGGATCGCCTCCAGCACGGCGATGCCGGTGCGAATATCCAACGCCCCGGTCGGCTCGTCGCAGAGCAGGACGTCGGGCCGCTTGGCGATGGCCCGCGCGATCGCCACGCGTTGTTGTTCGCCGCCCGAGAGTTGGGCCGGAAAGTGATGCGCCCGCGGCGTCAATCCCACCAAGTCGAGCGCCGCCGCCGTCGGCATGGGAGCGCGGGCGACCTCGGTGATGAGCGACACGTTTTCCGCCGCCGTGAGACTCGGGATAAGGTTGTAGAATTGAAAAACAAAGCCGACTGCGTCGCGGCGATAGCGGGTCAGGCCGGTCTCGCTGGCGCGCCCGACGTCCCAGCCACGGTAGGCGAGGGTGCCGGAGGTCGGCGCATCAAGCCCGCCCAACAAGTTCAGCAAGGTCGACTTGCCCGACCCCGAAGCCCCCAGCAGCACCACCAACTCCCCCCCGCGCAACTCCAGATCAACGTCCCGCAACGCATGCACCGCCGCGTGGCCGGAGCCATAGGTTTTGGTCAAACGCTGCGTGGAAAAAATGACCGGAGAAGCTGCCATGCGGAGCACGCACGCTAAGGCGGCCCTTCTGCGGAGCAACGACACAGCAGCCGATCCACGTCACAAAATATGCGGCGCCATTCTCAAGATCCGCCCGGGCAACGCGCTCGCGGCGCACCTCCGCGGGAGGCAAGCTCTTCACCATGGTCCCGGAATCCCGCCTATGACCGCGCTGCGCCCCCCGTTTCACCTGATGGCCAAACCGGCCGGCCCGGCCTGCAATCTGGAGTGCAGCTATTGCTTTTACCTCAAAAAGAGCGGCCTTTTCGCTCCGGGTGCCCGGTGTCGCATGGATGAGGCCACGCTGGATCGTTTCGTCCGCGATTACATCGCCTCCCAGGACACGCCGGTCGTGACCTTCACCTGGCAAGGCGGCGAACCGACCCTGCTCGGCCTCGCGTTCTATGAGCGCGCGATCGCCCTGCAACGCCGGCACGCGGGCGGCAAACGCATCACCAACGCGCTTCAAACCAACGGCACCCTGCTTGATGACGACTGGGGTCGTTTCCTGCACGAAAATGATTTTCTGGTGGGCGTCAGCCTCGACGGCCCCCGCGAATTGCACGACCGCCACCGCCGGGATCGACGCGGAACCTCCTGCTTCGACGACGTGCTCCGCGGCATCGAGGTGCTGCGGCGCCATCGCGTCGAGTTCAACCTGCTCACGGTTGTCGCCGCCGCCAACGCCCGGCACCCGCAGGTGGTTTACCGCTTTCTGCGCAAGACCGGCGCGACATTCTTCCAATTCATCCCGCTCGTGGAGCGCGCCGATTCAGCGGCGGGCGATATTGCGGCCGTGCCCGAGGTGCACCAGGCCAGCGCCGCAAGCGTGTCGGCCGAGGCCTTCGGAACCTTTCTGTGCGGTGTATTCGATGAATGGATTCGTCGCGATGTCGGCCGGATCTACGTGCGCGACTTTGACGTCATGCTCGGGCTTTGGTCGGGCCTGCCCTCCAGCCTGTGCGTCTACGCCGAGACCTGCGGCCAGGCGCTCGCGATCGAGCACAACGGCGACGTGTTTTCCTGTGATCACTTCGTCTACGCCTCCCATCGCCTGGGCAACCTGCATGCCACGCCCCTCGCGCAGATGGCGCACAGTCGCTTTCAACAGCGTTTCGGATCCGCCAAGGCGGAAGCCGTTCCCCCGTCGTGCCGCCGCTGCCCCTGGTGGTTCGCCTGCCACGGCGGTTGCCCCAAACATCGCTTCGCCTTCACCGTCGAGGGTGAGCCGGGGCTCAATCACCTCTGTGCTGGATTCCAACGCTTCTTTGCCCACATCGACCGGCCCATGAAACGCATGGCGCAACTTCTCCGGGAAGGTCGGCCGCCGGCGGCGATCATGCGCCGCTAGGGCGCTTCGGCCTTCGGCTCCGCCGCCGGAGGAACCGGAGGCGGGGGAGCAGGCAATGCAAAGGTGGAACTCGGCAGCGAGAAGGTCGGTCTCGGCACGGTGCTCGGCGGCGCGGCCACCGGGGCTCGGGGACGGGCCACGGGCGCCGAGGTTTGAGGGGCGAACGCCTCCAGCCCACCCGTCGCCGCCGAAATCGCGGCGCTCCCTTCGCTCAATTCCTTGCGCAATACCTCGGCCCGTTTTTCCGCCGCCGCGATGCGCTCCGGGTATTTCGCGATCCGCTTGCGCACCTGTTGCGCGGCGTCTCCGCCGGCGCCGCGATCCGCCGCGACCAAGAGCCAGGCGAGACCTTCGACGTAATCGCGCCGCACGCCGCGACCACTCACATAGGCCGCGCCGAGGTTGAAACTCGCTTCGGGCACGTCCGCCGCCGCGGCCCGATAATACTCACGCGAACGCTCGTAATCGCGCGCCAAACCGAGATCGCCATCGTGGTAGGCCTTGCCCAAACGGAAGGCGGCATTGGCGTCGCCGCCCTTGGCCGCGAGGCGGTAATACGACGCGGCCTTGGTCTTGTCGGCCGACACCTGATCACCAAACTCGAGCAACTGGGCATACTGATAAGACGCCAACGCATGACCCGCGTCGGCGGCCTTGATCAGCTCCTCCACCGTCGACCAAGCCGGGCGGGCGTCGACCCGCTCGGTCGACATGAGCAGCGGCGCCTCGTCCGGGGCGGCGGGCGTATTGACCACGCCGATACCGCCCAGTCCGAGCGCCAGCAGCAGTCGCTTAGCTGTCGTCGCCGGAGTCGCCATTGCCCGCGTCGTCATCGCTGTCGCCGTCCTGGTGGTGCCCGGCGTTCTGGCAATGCGCGGCAGGTGGCAGGTGCTCCGCAGGGCGTGGCGCACGGTG
>CAXBDS010000292.1:0-4643 GCA_963974355.1 uncultured Opitutaceae bacterium | reverse complement strand
CTCCGCGCCTCCGCCGTCACCCGCCACCCACGCGACCAATCCGCCCCCCCGCACTCCGACCGCGACTTGCGTCACCCCGGGCAACGCCCGCAGACTCGCTTCGACTTCGCCCAGCTCAATGCGATGGCCGCGGATTTTGACCTGGTCATCCTGGCGTCCAACGTAGTCCAAAGCCCCGTCCGGACGCCACCGCACCAAATCTCCCGTGCGATACATGCGCTCGCCCGCCCCTCCCCACGGACACGCCACAAAGCGTTCCGCCGTCAATCCCGGCCGCCCCACATAGCCCCGCGCCAATCCCGCCCCGGCCAGATAAAGCTCGCCCGTGACCCCCGGCGCAACCGGCTCCAGTGCTGCATCGAGCACGTAGGCGCGCATGTTCCATACCGGTCGCCCGATGGGCGGAGCCGCTTCCTCGTCGCCGCGCCGCACGCAACGCCACGACGTGGCGTCCACCGCCGTCTCGGTTGGCCCGTAGAGATTGACCAGTTCTCCGGCCCATTCCATCGGCCACGCCCGCACCGCCTCCGCACTCAGCCGATCTCCGCCCACGAATACGCGCCGCAGGGCATGCTGTTCGGCGACGGACGCCTCTTCCAGCCACACGTCCAACAACGCCGGCACGAACTGGGCCACGCTCACCCCCCGATCCCGCATGAAGGCCCGCAAACGGCCCATATCGCGGGTGGTTTCATCGTCCACCCAGCCCAGACATGCCCCCGCCCACCACGCCTGCCAGACTTCGACCACCGCCGCATCAAAGGCCAGCGTGGTGCGCCCCAAAACCGTGTCGTCACCGGTCAGCGGATACTCGCCGCCCAGCCACTCCATGTGATTCGTCACCGCCCGGTGGGTCACACCCACGCCTTTCGGACGCCCTGTGGAACCCGAAGTGTAAATCACATACGCCAGATCTTCTCCCCGCAGCCCCCGCGTGCGGTCCGCGTCGCTCAGCGCCCGATCGCATTCACCCGCCCAGCGGACCTCGTCCCACGACTCCGCACCCGCGCCATCCCCCAGGAGCAGTGCCGCGCCGCTATCCGTCAGCATCATATCGCGCCGCTCCACCGGCTGCTTCGCATCGATCGGGAGATAGGCCGCGCCCGCCTTCAGCACGCCCAGCATTGCCACCAATTGCGCAGTTGATCGCTCCAACGCGAGGGCCACGATGGCCCCCGGTCCGATCTGCCGCCGGCGCAACCACCACGCGAAGCGGTTGGCCCGCACATCGAGGTCTCCATACGACAGCTCGACGCCATCCCCCGTCGCCAACGCCCGAGCTTCGGGCGTGCGCCGCACCCACTGCTCGAATCCGCCGTGCAACGTGGCCCCCTCGCCCTGCGGCGCTCGCGCGGTGGCATTCCACGCCTCCATCACCAACCGATGCTCGGTTTCATCCAACAAACGATACGCCCCCAACGAAGCGCTCGCCTCCGCCCGGCTCAATTCCATGGCCCGCACCACTCGCGCCAGCAACGCCTCGGCCTGGGCCCGGTCCAGACGGTCCCGACGAAATTCCAGCTCCAACTCAAGCCCTCCGCCTTCCCGCGGCATGGCCGTCAGCATCAGCGGATAGTGGGTGCCTCCCGTGCCTTCGGTGGTCGCCACTTTCAGGTCCCCAAACCTCAATTGGTCAGCGCTAACCGGGAAGGATTCGAAAACGAACAAGGCCTCAAACAAGGCTTCCGTTCCCGTCTCGCCCAGCGCACGACGAATCCCCGCCAGCCCAAGATGACCGTGCCCATCGTCTTCCGCCTGGTCGTCCTGCAACTGCCGCAACCACGCCCCGACCGCGATGCCCTCCGGCACGATCACCCGCGCCGGCATCGTCTCGATGAACAATCCCACCGCTCCTTCGATCCCGTCCATCGGCGCATGTCGTCCCGCCCGCGTCACGCCCACCACCACGTCCCGCCGCCCCCCGCTGCGGGCCAACGCCAAGGCCCAGGCCGCCTGCAACACGCCCCCGAGCGTCACCCCCAAACCGCGCGCGCCCGCCTCCCACGTTTTAACCTGATCCGGTTGGCCGCTCCACCCCACGCGATCCACTCCCGTGCCTCGCCGCCGAGGAGTCGCAAAAGGTAACGCGCCCGCGTCATCCGCGCCCGCCAGCCTCCGTCGCCAGTGAGCCTGGGCCACCGCCTGATCCCGCCGCCCCACCCACCGGGCATAGCTCGCCCAATCGAAGGGGGCAGCCGCAGGCACCTCGCCCCGATACCGTGCCGCCAGCTCACTCCACAACAACGGCAACGACCAACCGTCCATCAGCGCATGATGGTTAATCAACTCCAGTTGCCACCGCCCCGGCTCCCGCGACCGCACCGTCAATGCGATCAACCCGGTCTCCCAATGCGCTTCCGTCCAGCCGGTGAGGCGCGCCGCCGCCGGTCGCTCGCCCGTCGCTTCCAACCGAAAGCTCTCCGGCAGACGGCGAAGCACCACGCCCATCCCGGCTTCGCGGGCGCGGGTGGGCACGGTCAACCGCAACACCGCGTGGCGCGCCAGCACCTCGTGCCACGCCCGCTCCAAGCGCCCGGTGTCGAGCGCCCCTTCCAGTTCCGCCGTCAAGCGGAGCACGTAGGGATCGTCCTGATCCGCCGCCAGCGCCGCGCTTTCGAAAATCAACCCCTGCTGCATCGGCGTCAATGGCACCACCGCCTCCGCCTTCGGATACGCCGCGCGCAACGTTTTCTCCGTCGCCGCAATGTCTCCGCCCACGAGATTCGCCGCCTCGTCTGACTCCGCCCGGAGCATCCGCGCCACTCGCGCGATCTGCCGCGGACGCCTTTGCGCAAACACGTCACGCACGTCCAATTCCCAACCGTGCCGCCGCGCCTGCGTCACCAAACTCATGGCCGCAATGCTGTCTCCGCCCAACGCGAAAAAATCGTCCTCCGCGCCTACGCGAGCCCTCCCGGTCACCTCGCCGACCAGCCGGCACCACAACGCTTCCGTCTCGTTGGCAGGCGTATCCTCCCTCCGCGACTCGCGTGATTCCTCGGTCACCGGTTCCGGCAACGCCGCCCGATCCACCTTGCCGTTCAAGGTCAAGGGCAGCGCGTCCAGCCGCACCACCACGCTCGGCACCATATAGGCCGGCAATCGTTGGGCCAGCTGCGCCTCCATCTCGATCGATTCCGCCACCACCCAAGCCACCAGACGGCCCGTCCTCAGGCCCGCCACGGCCTGCGTCACACCCGGCAGACTCATCAGGGCCGCCTCCACTTCGCCCAACTCGATCCGGTGCCCGCGCACCTTCACCTGGTCATCCGCCCGGCCCACAAACACCAGGGTCCCATCCCCCCGCCGGCGCACCACGTCACCGGTGCGATACATGCGCTCTCCCGCCGCCCCCCACGGGCACGCCAAAAATCGCTCCGCCGTCAACGCCGGCCGTCCCACGTAACCACGCGCCACGCTCGGTCCCGCGACATAGAGTTCACCGGTCGCCCCGTCCAACACCGGCTCCAATGCGTGGTCCAAAACGTAAACCCGTGCCCCCGCAAAGGCTCCGCCGATGGTAATCGTTTCGTCGCCTGCCTCCGTCTCCAGCGGCGCGCTCATGGTCGCGCACACCGTCGTCTCGGTCGGCCCATAGGCATTGAACAACTTTCGGCCGGCCGCGAAGCGGCGCACGATTTGCGGCGCACAGGCCTCACCCGCCACCACCAGCCACGCCACCCCCGCCAACGCCGCGTCCGGCAACGTCGGCAACAACGCCGGCGGCAGGGTGGCATGCGTCACCCGTTCGGCGGCCAGTAAGGTTGCCAAGCGCTGCGGATCATGCAGCTCCGCCGGCGCACCCAACACCAGCGTGCCGCCTCCACTCCACGCCATCATCCAATCCCACACCGCCGCATCAAATACCGGCGTCGCAAACTGGAGCACCCGCCCGCCCGCTTCGGCAGAGAAGGTCTGCCTCAGCGTTTGCCACAAATTCGCCGCCGCTCCCCGAGTCACGCCCACGCCTTTCGGCCGTCCCGTCGATCCCGAGGTGTAAATCACATAGGCCAGCTCGTCCGCTCGCGCCGCGCCGATCCGCCGCCCGGAGGACGCCACATCATCGGAGATCACCCGCCGCAGTTCCTGCCCGCCCTGCCGCAGCAGCACACGCGCCCCACTGTCCTCGACCATGAACTGCCGCCGCTCCTCCGGTTGAGCCGGATCGAGGGGCAGATAAGCCGCGCCGCACTTGAGCACGCCCAACATCGCCGCCCACGACCCCACCGCCCGCATCATTTCCACGGCGACCGTGTCGCCCGGCCCGATGCCGTATTCGCGCAACTGTGACGCCACGCCTTCCGCGCGCGCATCCAGCTCGGCGTAAGTGGTGGTCTCACCGGCGGCTCGCACGGCTGCGGCGGCCGGCGTGCGCTGCACTCGGTTCGACCACGCCACCATCACGTCGTCAGGCTCAGCCCGCCTCGCCGGCTGCGGCGGCGCCTCGGCACGCCCAGGGCGCCGCCCCAACTCGTTCACCCGTGCGTCCGGCGCCGCCATCATTTCCGCGACCACGTGTTCGACCAATGCCGCCACCATCGCGACCCGCCCGGCATCCACGCGGTCCCGTTGAAAATCAAAGACCAATTCCCAGCCTTCGCCCGCCGCGTCCAGCATGACCGCCAGCGTCAAAGCGTAGTGGG
>CAXBDS010000291.1:0-4651 GCA_963974355.1 uncultured Opitutaceae bacterium | reverse complement strand
TTCGTCGGCCTGATGCTCGCGTTCGTGCTGATCAGCTTGGCGGGGCTTTTGGCGCTGTTTGTCGGTCTGCTGCTCGTTACCCCCTTGTATCCGGCGGCGCTGGCCTACGCCTATGAGGACGCTTGGCGTTCAGCGCGCGGCTTACCGTCTGCCCAGTAGGCCTTTACGACATCGGAACGGCAGTCGGTGAGAGGGGCGGTGCCTGGAGGGCATTCGTCAACCCCTCGCGTTCGAGCTTTTGCCAGAGTCGGTCGAGGGCGGATTCGGCGGACCGCTCGAAGGCGTGGGAGAGTTGCCAGCGGTTGCGCGTGCCCCACGTGAACTCCGTCGCGGTGAACAGGCCGAGCGCATGTGCTTTGCCGTCGGCGGTCGTCAAGCCAGCGGAGAAGGTGCAATCGACATGGCCGGTCCGCCCGACATGCCAGTCGAGCAGCCGCAGGTTTAGTCGAGGCGTGGCATCCGTGCGGTGGTCGGCGGCGGAGACGGATGCGATGCGGCCGGTGTAATCGTGCGAACGGAAGGTCTCGCGGACGCGGGCGGTCATGGCTTCGGCGATATCGTCTGCCAAAAAGACGCCCCATGTCGGTGGCACGTCCACTTGGACTTCCAAGGCAACGGGATCGTTGGCGACGGCGGGCGAGGCGGTGGCAAGGGCGACGAAGATAAAAGCCGTGCCGAGCAACCCCGAGGCGAATGTCTTGGCTTTCATGGTAGCGTAGGACGCCCCGATGGAGGGAATGTTTCGTTTTTCGCGGGCACATGCGATTTGCGCCGCGGCGCTTTCCGCGTCTCATGGCGGCGTGAATCCTCCTCGCCAAAGCATCGCGATCGTGGGCGCCGGCGCGCTCGGACTCTACTACGGGGCCCGTCTCGTGCAGGCGGGGCACGAGGTGCGGTTTTTGCTGCGCGGTGATCTTGCGGCGATCCGCGAGCGTGACCGGATCACCGTGCGCGAGAAGCACGGTGATTTCACGGTTTCACCCGTGCAAGCCTTTGGTGCGGTGGCGGAAATCGGTGTGGTCGACGTGGTCCTCATCACGATGAAGGCGACCGCCAACGCGTTGCTGGCGGACTTGCTGCCGCCGCTGGTGGGACCGTTGACGATGGTGGTGACCTTGCAGAACGGGCTGGGTAACGAGGAGGCGGTGGCGGCCGTCGTCGGGGCAGAGCGCACGTGGGGCGGCCTGTGCTTCATTGGCGTCAATCGTTCGGGGCCGGGGGAGGTGCGGGGGATTCAGACGCCGGGCTCGATTGCCTTGGGCGAGTTTGACCGACCGGCCGGATCGGCTTGTCGCGAATTGGCGGATACGTTTGAGGCGGCGGGCGTGCCGTGCACCCCGGTCGACAGCTTGCGGGCGGCGCGCTGGCGCAAGCTCGTCTGGAATATTCCGTTCAACGGACTCACCGTCGTAGCCGGTGCGGTCCCGTGCGACGAACTGTTGCGGCACGCAAACCACGAGGCCGAGGTGCGGGCGTTGATGAGGGAAATTCAAGCGACCGCCGCCGCGGAAGGCGTGGTGATCGACGACGCATTTTTGCACGACAACGTCGAGCGCACACGGTCGATGGCTTACCAGCCCTCGACGCTCATCGATTTTATGGAAGGGCGTCCGCTGGAGCTGGAGCCGATCTGGGGAGAGCCGCTGCGTCGGGCCCGAACCGCCGGCGTCGCAACCCCGCATTTGGCGGCGTTGTATGATCGCTTGAGCGTGATGGATGCGGCGCGGACGCGTGACTAGGCCGCCGGTTGGTAAACTGTCTGATCGAGGGTCTTGCCGAGCAATTTACGGAAGGTCGCAAGGTCTTTCACGGCTTTCAGGGCGACGAGCTGGCTGGCCATGTTGCCGACGGCGGTGCCCTCGAGCGTGAAGGAAACCACGGGCACCTTGGCGGCGTTGGCCGTGGCTTGGCACAGCAGGCGATTCTTGGAGCCGCCGCCGACGATGAGGATGCGTTTAAACGTCTTGCCGGAGAGGTTTTCAAACGCGCGCATGGCGTCGGCGTGGCCTTGGCCGAGGGAGTCGCAGATGAGGCGAGTGTAGGCGACGAGATCGCGGGGCGCCTTTACCTTGCGCTTCTTCAACTGCGCATCGATGGCGGCCCTCATTGAGGGCGGGTTGGCGAAGGAAGGGTCGGTCACATCAAGCAAGGTCGCGGGAGCGGGCAATTTCTCGGCGGCTTTGATCAACGTGGCCCATGCCTGGTCGTTTTTGGGTCGGTCCGGGAAGGACTTCATCAGGCCTTCGAGCAACCACAGGCCGATGACGTTGGTCAGGGGGCGGTAGCCACCGCGGCCGGTGCGCTCGTTGGCGACGCGCGCGGCGAGGGCGGCGGGGCCGAGCAGAGGCTTGTCGCTTTCGAAGCCGACGAGCGACCAGGTGCCGGAGCTGAGGAAGAGATCGCCGCCGGCGGGGTCGGCGGGCATGGCGTCGTAGGCGCAGGCGGTGTCATGGCCGGGCACGGCGACGACTTGGGCGCCCTTGATCGACTCCAGGCTGCGCACGCGCCCGAGTTTGGTGTCGGCCAGCACGGGTTGAGACAACCACGTCGCGGGCACCTTGAAATGGTCGAGCGCGGCGCGGGACCAGTCGCAGGAATTGACGTCGAGCAGCTGCGTGGTGCTGGCGATCGAGATCTCGTTGGCCATGCGGCCCGAGAGCAGGAAGTTGAAGTAGTCGGGGAGGAACAGGCAGTGCGTCGCGAGATCCTCGATGGCGGGGCAGGACGTGACGGTTTCTTCGAGTTGGAAACTGCTGTTGTAGAAGACCGCCGGGATGCCGGTGGCGGCGTAGATGCGGTCGTAGGCGGCGCGGGTGCGGCTGAGGCGTTTCAGGCCGGCCTGCGTGCGGGCGTCGCGGTAGGCATGCGTCGGATACACGAGGCGGCCGGCATCGTTGACGAGCGCGTAGTCGACGCCCCAGGTATCCACCCCGACGGCGTCGAGCTTGGCCCCGCGCGGCAGGGCGGCGGCGGCCTTGTTGAGGCCGGTCGTGATCTCGCCCCAGAGTCCGGCGACGTTCCAGTAGTCGTTGGGCCCGATCGAGACGAAGGCGTTGGGGAAGCGATGAACTTCAGTGAGCGTGAGCTTGTTGCGCGCCCAGCGGCCGAGGATGACGCGGCCGCTGGTGGCGCCGAGATCAACGGCGGCGAGATGGAGAGGGGGCGAAGAAAGGGAAGGCATCGGAAACGGTTTAGTTGCCCACGGAATACACCGAAAACGCGGAAGTCAGAGCCGTGGACTCAGTTGAGGTTGAGGGCCGCGGAGGCTCGGGCGGCGTGTTCGTGGAAGAAGGCGGCATGGGCCGGGTCCTTGATGTCGACGTCCCAGGTGGGAATCATGGCTTTCAGGCGAGCTTGGCCGTCGGCCGAGGCGATGAGCTCGGGGAAGCAGCGTTTGATGACTTCCAGCACGATGTGCACGGAGGTCGATGCCCCCGGCGAGGCGCCGAGAAGGGCGGAGATGCTGCGGTCCTGGTTGGTGATGACCTCCGTGCCGTAGTGCACGATGCCGGCTTCGCCGTCGGTCTTTTTGATCGCCTGCACGCGGATGCCGCCGTCGATGAGTTTCCAATCCGACGGTTTCGCGCCCGGGTAAAATACGTGCAGCACCTTCATCCGGTCGGCCATGCTCTGCGTGCCCTGTTGCACGAGGTATTTCACGAGTTCGAGATTGGTGGCGGCGATCTTGAGCAGCGTAGTGAGATTGTGGGGACGGATCGTTTTGGGCAGGTCCAGCCAGCTGCCCTTTTTGTGGAGGAACTTGGTGGTCCAGGAGGCGAAAGGCCCGAAGAGCAGCGTCTTTTTGCCGTCGAGAATGCGGGTGTCGAGGTGCGGCACGGCCATCGTGGGCGCGGCGTCGAGCGGCTGACCGTAGACCTTGGCCTCGTGTTGGGCGACGATGGCGGGATTGTCGCACACGAGCCATTGGCCCCCGATGGGGAAGCCGCCGAGCCCGCGCGCTTCGGGAATGTCGGCTTTCTGCAACAGGTTGAGGCTGCCGCCACCGGCGCCGACGAAGACGAATTTGGCCGTGTTGCGGCGGATCTGGCCGGTGGCGAGGTCGCGCACCTTCACGCTCCAGCCGGCGGCGGTGCGGTCGAGGTCGACGACCCGCTGGCCGCTGGCGATGCCACACCCGTCCTGTTGGGACAACCAGTGGAGGAGTTGTTGCGAGATCGCGCCGAAGTTAACGTCGGTGCCGGACGCCATTTTGGTCGCCGCAATGGGCATTTCGGCGCGGTTTTCGGTCAGCAGGGGTGACCAGGAACGGATGGTGTCGCGATCGGTCGAGAACTCCATCCCGGCGAAAAAGTGATGGGCGGCCATGCCGGCATGACGGGCGCGCAGGTAGTCGACCCACTTGGCTCCGTGCACGAAACTCAGGTGCGAGACCGGATTGATGAACGTCGACGGCTGATCCACCATGCCGTGGGTGACCGCGTAGGCCCAAAATTGGCGGGTGCGCTCAAACTGTTCGAAGATCTTGATCGCGTTGGACACGTCGACGGTGCCGTCGGCCGCCTGCGTGGGGGTGTAGCTGAGCTCGCAGATGCCGGCGTGACCGGTGCCGGCATTGTTCCAGCCGTTGGATGCCTCCTGGGCGAGATCGTCGGTGACCTCGTAAACCTGGATACGCCGGGTGGGATCGATG
>CAXBDS010000290.1:0-4658 GCA_963974355.1 uncultured Opitutaceae bacterium | reverse complement strand
GAGGCCATCGGCCTGAGCCCTCGTCAGTCAAGACGTGGTAGGACGGACGCTTACACACGAGAGGGGGGGCGGTAGCGCGGAGGCTGTGCGATCGGGCACCCTCGGGGGGGCAAACGAACCATGGACTGCACGACCGTTTCGCCTCGGAGGGGAGGGGCGACACTTCGGCGCGGAGCGGAGTCTCACGCCCTACCTGAGGGCGGAGGGCCCTCTACAGGTCGTAGTGGCAGGACACCAGGTGGTTGGGGTGGGCCGGGTCGCGGACGCGGAGCTGCGGCACGTCGACTTTGCAGCGGTCCTGGGCGTAGGGACAGCGGGGATGAAAGGGGCAGCCGGACGGGGGATCGATGGGGGAAGGGACGTCGCCTTTGAGCACGATGCGGTTGGTCTCGCGGCGCGGTTCCGGGACCGGGATGGCCGAGATCAAGGCCTTCGTGTAAGGGTGGGCGGCGTGGCGGTAGAGCGTCTCGGCGTCGGCCGTTTCGACGATGCGGCCGAGATACATCACGGCGATGCGATCAGAAACGTGTTTAACGACGGCGAGGTCGTGGGCGATGAACAGGTAGCTGAGGTGCAACTCGCGTTGCAGATCGAGCATGAGGTTGAGCACTTGGCTCTGGATCGAGACGTCGAGGGCGGAAACGGGTTCGTCGCAGACGATGAGCTTTGGGTTCAGGGCGATGGCGCGGGCGATGCCGATGCGCTGGCGCTGTCCGCCGGAGAACTCAAAAGGGAAGCGGTCGGCGGCGTTGGCGGGGAGGCCGACGCGTTCGAGAAGGGCGGCGACTCGTTGCGCGCGTTCGCCAGCGGTGCCGATGCCGTGGATGAGAAAGGGTTCGGCGAGGATTTCGCCGACGGAGTGCCGGGATCCTGGAAGATCATCTGCACTTCGCGGCGCAGGGGCTTGAGGTGCCGGCGCGGGAGTTGAGCGAGATCGTGACCGTCGAAGTTGATCGAGCCGTGGGTGGGGTCGAGCAGACGGACGATGCATTTGCCGAGGGTGGATTTGCCGCAGCCGGATTCGCCGACGAGGCCGAGGGTTTCGCCGGGCATGATCTGGAGCGATACGCCGTCGACCGCGCGGCAGACGTTTTTGGCGGTGAGGAATACCCCGCCGCGCACAGGGAAGTGCATCGCCAAGTCGCGCACGTCGAGGAGCGGCGCAGTGCTGCTGACTGTTTTGTTTTTAACCACGAATGACCACGGATTGACACGAATGGCAGAGCCCGGAGGCAGCTGGCTGGTGGGGTTTCTTGACCACGAAAGACACGAAAAAGGAAGGACGGTTGAGAGGTGACGTGGACTGGTGTGGATTTTTAACCACGGATGGGCACCGACTCACACGGGTCGGAGAAATGGTTCGGCGTAGGGCGATCATTCCGGTGACCGCTGGGTGGCGCTCGACGCGGAGCGGAGTCCGGGCCCTATCTGGATCAAGGCTGAGGGCGTCAGACATGGTCGGCGGTGGCGACGGCGAAGGCAGGGAGTTCGCGCCAGCGGAAGCAGGCGGCTTGGTGATCCGGGCCGACGGTTTCGAGCGGGGGCGGGGCGGCGCGGCAGGTGTCCTGCACAAAAGGGCAGCGGTTTTGGAAACGGCAGCCGGCGGGCATGTGGGCGAGGGTGGGCACCATGCCCTCGATGGTGCTGAGCTTTTGTTTGTGCGAGGCGTCGAGCCGCGGGATCGATTGCAGGAGGCCGCGGGTGTAGGGGTGACGCGGGTGGGCGAAGAGTTCTTCGACCGGGGCGTGTTCGGCGATTTTGCCGGCATACATGACGATGACCTCGTCGCACATCTCGGCGATGACGCCGAGGTCGTGGGTGATGAGAATGAGGGACATGCCCATCTGCGCCTGGAGCTCGCGCATGAGCTCAAGGATCTGCGCTTGAATCGTGACGTCGAGGGCGGTGGTGGGTTCGTCGGCGATGACGAGCGAAGGCGAACAGGCGAGCGCCATGGCAATGACCACGCGCTGGCGCATGCCGCCGGAGAGTTGGTGCGGATACTCCATCACGCGCACTTCCGGGGACGGGATGCCGACCTTGCGCAGCATGTCGACGGAGAGTTGCAGGGCCTCGCGTTTGTCCTTCGTGCGATGGAGGAGGAAGATCTCGGACAACTGCTTGCCGATGCGGTGGACCGGGTTGAGCGCGGTCATCGGCTCTTGGAAAATCATGCCGATTTGCCCGCCACGGATCTGGTGCATTTCCTCGGGCGTGACCTGTGCGAGGTCGCGGCCGTCGAAGAGGACTTGGCCGCTGAGAACCTTGCCCATGGGTTGGGGGAGGAGGCGGATGAGCGAGAGGGCGGTGACGCTTTTGCCGCAGCCGGATTCGCCGACGATACCGAGGGTTTTGCCGCGAGGCACCGAGAACGAGACGCCGTCAACGGCGGTGAGGCGCCCGGCGTCGGTGTCGAAGGCGGTGACGAGGTCGCGGACGTCTAGGAGGGGCGAAGCGGCTGGAACCTGAGAAGGAGTTTTAACCACGAAGACGAGGCGGAGTTTTTTTAACCACGAAGCACACTAAAGACACGAAAAGGCGGGATGACGGGGGGGCGGGAGCGCGGAGAGGGTGCCGCCGCAGGCTGAAGGAAGACCTGAAAAGGCCGCCGGTAGGGCGGTCACTCCGTTGACCGCCGGGTGGGGCGGCGCGGAGCGGAGTCCGCGCCCTACGATGGGGGAGCGGGTTCATGGCGTGACCTTGTATTGGTCGAAGGTCATGAGGCCGGGCTCGAAGGTCTGACCGCTCTTGCGGGCATCGAGGGTTTCTTGCTTTCGCTCCTCATCGACCCAATACAGCGCATACTCGCTGAAGCTGGTCGCGATTTTGACGTTGCCGTCCTCGGGCATGCGCAGCCAGCGCCACTTGCCGGTGCGGATGAAGGGAAGATTGAAGCCGGGGCAGAAGGAAGCATCGTCATACATGAATTCCTCCATCTTGAAGGCGAGTTGCTTCATTTCGGGGATGCTCTCGGAAGTATCGTAGGCCTCGATCATCTGGTCCAAGGCAGGATAGGCGATCGACTGGAGGTTGTTGGTTTGTGGCTTGGGTTGTCGGGCGGGGTTGACCGAGCCATCGGGCAGGAAGGGCACGTCGTAGGCATTGGCGGAGTGGTAGGTTTCCCAATAGCGGGGGAAGAGTTCCGGGCCGACATTGAAGGCGGAGAACATAATCTCGTGCTTCTTTTCCTGAGCCTTCTTCCACGCGGCGGTGAGATCGAGCACTTCGATGCGGAATTCGAGGCCGGCCTTCTGGGCTTCCTCGCGCAGGATGGTGAGCACGTCCTTCAGGTTTTCGTAGCCGGTGGTGATTTGGATGGAGAGGCGCTCGCCTTGATCATTAACGAGGATGCCGTCGGGGCCGCGTTTGGTGAAGCCGGCTTTGGCGAAAGCGGCGAGGGCTTTGTCGACGTCGAAGGGGCGGGATTTTAAGGTGGGGTGGGTGAACTCGCCATAGCCATCGGCAGAGGTCTGCATGCGGGTCCAGTCGCCGCGGGAGAATTTTTCAATCACGAGGGCCCAGTTCGACGCGTAGTTGATACCTACGCGGATGTCGCGGTTGGCGAGGCGGGGGTTGGACTCGTTCATCCACAAGCCGTAAGTCGGCCGGGGGATGTCGTTATAGAACTTAACCTTTTGAATGTAACCGGCGGCGACGTCGGGATCGGAGTCGGGCAGCTTGTCATACCAGTATTCGGCGAGGCTCAGGTTATACCAGTCGAGCTCACCCTTTTTGAAGGCTTCGAAGGCCTTGGCGGCATCGCGGATGACGGTGAGGCGGATGCGGTCGGGGTTAAAGCGGTGGCGCCAGAATTTCTTGTCTTTCGCCCACCAATCGGGGTTGCGGGTGAGGGTGATGGCGCGGCCCTTGTCGATGTCCTTGTCCTTTACGACGTAGGCACCGGAGGTCGGCCAGTCGCGCCATTGGTAGCGCTCGGGGTAGTCTTCGCCAAACTCGGTGAAGAAGTGCATCGGCACGGGCTCACCCTCGAGGGCGAGGGCGCCCATATCGGGCCGATGGACCGGGAAGTGGAAGGCGAAGGTTTTATCGTCATAGCGGGTGACGCCGGTGTATTTCTCGGTGAAGTAGTTGTTATACCACGGGGCTTGAATCCACGGGGATTGATAGAAATAGAAGATATAGAACACATCGTCGGTGGTGATCGGCACGCCGTCCGACCACGTGGCGTCGGGATCAATTTTGATGTAAACGGTCTTATTGTCGCCGTCGAAGGCCCATGAGGAGGCGATGCCGGGATAGTATTTAAACCCATCGGGGCCGATGGCCGTGTCATTCGGGTGCCGGCGCGCGAAGAGCATCGAATTGTCGTCGAGAATCCACGGGCGGAAGGAGCCGTTGGAATCGGGGCCGACGTGGCGGAGGGTGCGGGGGAAATCCTGAATCCAGAAGTTCATCGTGCCGCCCTTCTTGGCTTCGGGTGAGCCCAAGTCGGGCAGGTCGTGGCCGTCTTCCCAAGTCAAGTCCTGGGGCAAATCAGCCATGGTCTTGTAGTGGAAGAACTCGGGTTTGGAGGCGTAATATGCGTCCATTTTCGCCTTATAGGCGGCGACGGCATCGGGGGAGGCGCCGGCGGTCGGTCCGGTTTCTTTTTTACCGCAGCCGCTGAAGGTGAGCAGCGCCGTGGCGACGAACAGGGA